>JAFGHX010000270.1 GCA_016929905.1 Kiritimatiellia bacterium | reverse complement strand
GGGTATTGGCCCCCCAGCCGCGCCTTGCGCGCCCCGCCGTGGCGCTCCCACTAACGTTAGCGTATTTACGAAAGGCAGTACTAAGCCGCCGGCTTCGTCATGAGGTCGGATAGCCTCTTTCGGCGTCGTCCAGGACGAGGACCCAGTCCATGCCGCGGCCGCTGGTGGGCGGCGTGAACGAGCGCAGACCGGTATTGGCGAACTGGCCGATCGGGCTCCACACGCCCGCGCGTGGGTCGAACCAGTGTGCAAGGACGGTTGTGCCGGTGATGCCGCTCATGTCGACGGCGAGCGGGCTGCCGGCGGGGGAGTAGGCGAGGAGGAAGCTGCCGTCAGCGGCGCGTGCGGTCGCGACATGGTACGTATCCCCGTCCAGGCGGGCCGTCAGGGCGGGCGGTTTGGGCGCCAGGGTGTGCCAGGGCCGCGATTCGAACAGGCGGCGCATGAGCCCCATCTGGCGTGCGCCGGGGAAATCGAGCGCCTCGCGCCAGGGTGTATTGGCGAAGTTGTTGGGTTTCTTGCCCGCATCGAGGAACTGCCAGACGTCATGGCAGCCGTAGACGTGGCCGGCCGCCCCGGCGAGCATGGCGCTGTAGGCGCCCGCACGGACACAATGCGCCGGCACACGTGTGACCCGGTCCCAGCAGTCCGGATTTCGGACGATGAGCCACCACGGCCGCCCGTCGGGCAGGGCGGGGATGTTTTCGTAGGCGGCTTCGCCGTCGAAGGTCGGCTTGGGCGGGGTCAACCCGTAGTCGCGGCTGATTTGGGGATGCGTGGGCCGTTGGTAGGCGTGGCCCGAATAGGTCATGTTCAGGTCGAGCCAGTCCTCGTTGTGGAAGGCGGGCGAACTGCCGCGTTCGCCGTCGCCGCCCCCGCGATGCACGGTGACCAGGTGCCGGGCCCCGGCGCCGTTGTTCAACCCGCGTGCCATGGCGCGCCAGACGGGCTCGTTGCCGGCGGTGTCCGTGTCGCCGCCGAGCACCCAGATCACGCGGCGGTCGCGGTAGCGGCGGCCGAGGAACTCGCCGTAGGCGTGCGCGTTGCCGGGATCGAACAGGCGCGACGGGCCGCCCTTGACGCCGATGTGCCCGCGCGCCCAGGCCGGGGCGAGCAGGACGCCCAACCCCAGCGATTCGGCCTTGGCCAGCACGTAGTCGACATGCTCGAAGTAGGCCGGGTTCGGCCGGGCCGGGTCCCTATCGCACAGCAGCATCTGGCCGAAGCGGTTCGGGGTGCTCAGCCCGTTCCTGTCCTCTCCCTCCATCATCAGCAGGGTCTGCACCATCGTGAACCCCTTGGCCGCACGGTCCCGCAGGTAGAGATCGGCCTCCTCGCGGTTGGTGTCGTGCAGCAGCAGCCACGCGGTATCGGCCAGCAGGAAGAACGGCTTCCCGTCGGCGTCGACCAGGTGACGCCCGTTCTCGCTCACCCTCAACTGTTGGGCGGTCTGTTCCGTTGTGATCATGTGAACTCGCGGTTGTTCATTGTCCGTTGCGTGCGGGCACCGGCGAGAAGTCGTCGGCGGGGAACCCGCGTGCGGCGTCGTCGAGCACCAGGACCCAGTCCCAGATCCTGTGGCTCTTGGGCGGCGTGAAGGCCTGCTGCCCGCGATGGGTGTACGGCCCGATTGCCGTCCATTGGCCCGTGCGGGGGTCGAACCAGTGTGCCCGGACGGTGCTTCCCGACAGCTTGGCCATGTCGATCGTGACGGACTTGCCGGTCGGCAGGTAGACGAACAGGAAGCCGCCGTCCTCGCCGCGTGCGGCTTGGACGTGGTCTTCGCCTTCGCCCTGGCCGCCGGCGATGACCGTCAGGTCCGGCACCAGGGTGTGCCAGGGCCGCGACTCGAACAGCTTGCGCATCAACCCCATCTGCGCCGCACCCGGCAGGTGCAGGGCGTTCTGCCACGGGATGTTGGGATACGCGTAGTCGGAGCAGGGCCGCGTGGGATCGTAGAATTGCCAGACCTCGTTGCACCCGTACGTGTGGCCGGCCGCGCCGGCCAGCATGGCCCAGTAGGCTGCCTGTCGCATCTGGTGTGCGTTGGCGCGCGTCACGCCGTCCCACAGTTTCTTGTGCGAGTGGTAGCCGGACCCGTCCCCGATCAGGGGATGGTTCTCGTATTTCGGCTCGCCGTCAAACGTGGGTTTGGCCGGGGTGCGCGCGTAATCGCGGGCGACCTGCGCGTAGGTGGGCGCATCCCAGAAATGGCCGGAATAGGTCATGTTCAGGTCCAGCCAGTCGGCGTTGTGGAAGAGCGGGGAACTGCCCCGCTTCGCGCTATCGCGCGACGTCCCATGCAGGGTGATCAGGTGGCGGCCGCCCGAGCTTTCCTTCAGCGCGCGCGCCATGGCGGGCCAGATCGTTTCGGTGCCGTCCATGATGATGTCGCCGGCCATCACCCACATGATCGGGAAGTCCCGATAGCGCTCGCCCAGGAATTGTCCATACGCCCGCGCGCTCTGCTCATCGAACAGGCGTGACGGGCCGCCCTGGAACTCAATGTGCCCGCGCGCCCATGCAGGCGCGATGGTCATGCGCAGCCCGAGCGAATCGGCCTTGCGCACGACGTAATCGACATGCTCGAAATAGGCCGGGTTCGGGCGGGTCGGATCATTGTCGACGAGCGTGAAGTCGCCGTAGCGATTCGGCGTGTTCAGCCCGTCGGGCTCGTGCATGAGCAACGCCTGGATGACGGTGAAGCCCTTCGCCGCGCGGTCTTCGAGGTACAGGTCGACGTCCTCGCGCACCGTGTCGTGGAACACCTCCCAACCCGTATCCGCCAGATAGAAGAACGGCTTGCCCGCCTCGTCCACCAGATACCGCCCGTTCGCGCTGACCTTCAACTGTCCCGTCGCCAACTCACATGTGCTCATGCCATGTCCTCGTTGCCTGCGGTTCGCCACTCATCTCCTGCGCGTCGCCATTCGCCATTCTCAATTCTCGTTCCCCATTTTTCATTTTTCACTTTTCATTCTTCCCTCAGCCACACTTTCCCGCGGTAGAGTGTCGCGCCGCCCGCTCCGGCATTGGTATAGGCGACCGTTGCGCCGGTAGCCGAGAAATCCGCGTAGCCGGCGACGGCCTGCCACGCGCCTAGGGCGACATCCTGCTGCTCGATCGCATAGCGGCGGGTGAGCCCGGTGTAGGCCGGCCCGCTTGCCGCGACCGTGGGCACCGAGACGACGATTTTCGCCCCGGTCAACTCCACGGCCACGGCGAAGTAGGCGGCGCTACCCGCAGGGTCGGTGCCGGCGACGTATTCATCCGCGTTCGACATGCCGTCCCCGTCGAAGTCGTCCTGTGCCCCGCCGTTGGCCGCGTCGGTCCCGCCGAAGTGGGCCGTCTCCCACGCGTCAGCCATCGCGTCGCTGTCCGCGTCCTGGTCCGGCGGCAGGAAGCTGTCGGGCTGGGTACGCAGCATCACGGCGTTGGCGTAGGTGTAGTACCGGCCGAAATAGGCCGCGTAGGTCGGTTCCGCGCCTTGCTTCAGCCGCAACACGATCGTGCCATCGGCGCCCGGCTCGATGCTGCGGAAGCGTGTCACGTAGCCGGCCGTGTTGTTATAGCCGGCGTTGTACAGTGTGGTGTCGTCCGGCTGGTGGTTGGCCACGTCCACCACCTTGCAGGTGCCCGGCGTGCTGGCATTCTCGAAGGACGCGGCTTCCGTCAAGGTCCCGTAGTGGCCACGGGCGTTGTCGCCGACGTAGCCGGCGCCGTTGCGGTCGGCATACAAGACCAACTCGTATCTGCGGGTCGGCTCGAGCCCGGAGAAGGTGAGCGTCAGATCCTCCGTGCCGTAGGAGACGGTGCCGGCCGCGTCGAGCTTGCCGCCAAACACCCCGTGCGCGTCGGTGCCCGAGGCGGGATGCAGGCCTTGGTCGAAGACGCCCAGCCCGCCGTCAACCGTCAACCGAACGTCCGTGCGCCGGCCGCTGGCGTAGTCCAGCAGCAGGCCGCTGCGGACCCGGCCGGCCGCCTCGTTGGTCGTGGTGTAGGTGGTGATGTTGGCGCTGGGCTGCCCGGCGAACCAGGCGAGATCGTTGTAGGCCGTGAAGTCGGCCGGCGGCGTGCTGGGCGTGCCCACCGCCTTCAGCATGAGCGCGTTGGCGTACTCGTAGCCGCTCAGCGTCAGAACCAGATCGCCGTCGCTGCCCGGATCAATGGCCACGTACCAGGCCAGATACCCCTCGGCCGTGTTCTCGCCGGTGTTGATCTCCGTCGAGGCGTCGGCGGGCCCGGAGAACTGTGTGCCCGCGCTGGAGGCATTGGCGAAACTGCTCGCATCCGAAAGGCTGACGGTCGTCACCCTGTCGCTGTAGCCGCCTGCCCGGTTGCCGAACAGCGCCACTTCGTAGCGCAGGGTCGGGTCCAGCCCGGAGAAGGTGAGGACCAGATCGGAATCGCCGTAGCTGATCAGCCCAGCGGCGTCCACAATCCCGCCGAACACGCTGTCCGCGTCCGTCTCGAGCGCCGGGTTCGTCCCCTGCGTCAAGGCCGGTCCGTATCCGCCGCCGTTGACGGTCAGCCGCGCGCCGAGCGCGGAGCCGGTGGCGTAGTCCTTCAGCGTGCCGCTCTCGTCGCGGGTATAGGTGGTGATGTTCACGGCGAGCTGTCCGCTCGCCCACGCCAGATCGTTGTAGGCGGTGTAGGCGATCGGGCCCGGCGTGGTAGCATCGGCCGGGCCCGCCTCGGCCGAATTGCCGCCCGCGTTGAACGCTTTGATCGTGTAGTAGAACTTCACCCCGGCCGGCAGCGCGGAGTCGGCGTAACTCGTGACGCCCGCCCCTGTCTCGGCAATCCGGACCCAGGCCGCCGTGTGGCTCATGCGGCGGTCGATCTTGAAGCCGGTCTCGTTGTTGCTGTTGTCGGTCCAGCCCAGGTCGACGCGGCTGGCGGAGACGGCCGTCGCGGTCAGGCCGTCGGGCGCGGCGGGCAGCCCTTCCTGCGTGGTGGCGCCGGCGATACCGGAATAGGCGGAGTTGCCGGCGGCGTTGTACGCCTTGACCTGGTAATAGAACAGGGTGTTGGCGGGCAGTCCCGAATCGCTGTAGGCGGTGGCGCCGGCGCCGGGCTCGGCGATGCGGTCCCAGACGTCGGTGCCGCTCCTGCGCCGATCGATCTTGAAGCCGGTCTCGTTGTTGCTGTTGTCGGTCCAGCCCAGGTCGATGCGGCTGGCGGAGACGGCCGTCGCGCTCAGGCCGCTCGGCGCGGCGGGCAGCCCCTCCTGCGTGGTGGCGCCGGCGATGGCGGAGTAGGCGGAGTTGCCGGCGGCATTGTAGGCCCGAACACGGTAGTAATACGTTGTGGCCGCCGCCAGGCCGCTGTCGGTGTAGGTCGT
>JAFGHX010000269.1 GCA_016929905.1 Kiritimatiellia bacterium | reverse complement strand
TGATCCTCGACTGCAGCCTCCCGTAGGAGTCTGGGCAGTGTCTCAGTCCCAGTGTGGCTGACCATCCTCTCAGACCAGCTACCCGTACGCCTTGGTGAGCCGTTACCTCACCAACAAGCTGATGGGACGCGGGCCCCTCATCAAGCGGCAGGTCCCGAAGGATCCCCGCCTTTAGTCGTCCCGGCATGCGCCGGAAAACCACATTCGGTATTAGCCCCCCTTTCGAGGAGTTATCCCCAACTTGAAGATAGATTGCCCACGTGTTCCTCACCCTTTCGCCACTTTCCTCCACTCTTTCTCTCCCGAAAGATTGAAAGAATGGATTCTCGTTCGACTTGCATGCCTAATCCACGCCGCCAACGTTCGTTCTGAGCCAGAATCAAACTCTCCGTAGAAAAAACTAAACATCCGCCTCTCGGCGAATGCCTCTTTTCGAGCCTGAAGCCGATCGCTCGGCTCCATGCATCACAAGCTCAGAGCAAATCACACCATTTCCGATCCGAAATGGTTGATGGGCACTCCATTGTCAAAGAACCAAAAATAGACGATACACCCCCCTCATTGCTTTTGTCAACATGCTTTTGAAAACAAAAGCAAGAAAAGCGGGGTGTTATACGAAAGCGCAACCAGCGCCCTCTATATAGAACCGCGCGTATCCTAGGACACCCGCCGAAACGTGTCAATAGGTTTTTTTGCGGCCACGCTGATTTTTTTTCGTACCCCTCCGCATCAGACGCGACGCCGCGCCAGCGACGCGATCGCCGCCGCATCGTGCCGCGGCGTCGCGCCGTGCCGCGTCGCCACGTACGCGCCCAGCGCATTGGCGGCCGCCAGCATCGATTCGGCGTGTTCTTTCGCGAGAAAACCGCTCAGAAGACGCGCCAGGAACGCGTCGCCCGAGCCCACGGCGTCCGCCACCTCAACCGAAAAACCCGGATGGTCATGCCACGCGCCCTGATGCCACAAACACGCGCCGTTCGCGCCGCGGGTCACGCAGACCGTCTCGCAGGCGTATCTATCCGAAAGAGCGGCCGCCGCGTCGCGCAGGCCGGCCGGCAAACCGAACCACTCCGTCAGGCGGCGGAGCTCATCGTCGTTCAGCTTCACCACGTCCGCCGCGCGCAGCGACTCTTCCACAACCGCGCACCCGTCGAAGGGCGGGCGCAGGTTCACATCGAACACCTTCTTCGCCTTCACCTCGAGCAGCCGCCGAACGGTCTGCCGCGTCCTCTCCGAACGCTGCGCCAGGCTGCCGAACACAATCGCGGAGGCCGAGCCGGCCTCGCGCACCAGATCCGCGCCCGGCTCGATCGCATCCCACGCCGACGGGTGCACGATCTCGAATGTCGGGCTCCCCGCCGCATCCAGCGAGACAATGACAAAACCGGTCGCCAGCTCCGGGTCGGTCTGTAGCAGGTCCGTCCGCATCCCCCGGCGCCGGAGCCGGCGCACGATCTCCCGGCCCAGTTCGTCGTTGCCCACTCGGCTGGCAAAGCAGACCGTCCGCCCCAACTCATGAAGATGGCACGCCGCATTGAACGGCGCCCCGCCCAGAAACAGCCCCGCCGGCAACGCGTCCCAGAGCACCTCCCCAATGCACAGAATCCTGTCCGCCATCCCGCCCCCCCTCCTTTGCCCGGGAAACCTTCAGCAGACCGCTGGCTTGCGGGCTCTGAACCGCCCACCTCCGCCCTGCCGGGCACTGCTCAGTGTCGGGATTGCGGGCGGGCGTGTCAAGCGGCGTCCCGGGCCGCCCCGCACCAAGGCGCGCTGAGCCCGCTGCGGCCTCGGCCCGTCATACCGGGTTTCGCGAATCGAAAGGCGCTTGACGCGCCGCCCCATTATCGATAGCGTTAAATATATACATACCTCAATCACGGGGGCGTCATGAATGAGGAACAGGCAGCCGAGTTCGCGGGCGTGTTCAAGGCGCTGGCGGATCCGTTTCGACTTCGCATACTGGACCTGCTGCCGTCCACTCCCGATTGCAGAAGCGTCTACAACGTCAACGAACTTGTCGAAGAACTCGGCGGCTCGCAGCCGAACATGTCGCATCACCTGAAAGTGCTCAAACATGCGGGCGTGGTGAAGTGCAAGAAGATGTGCAGCAGCGTCTATTTCTACCGCAATCGGGAGATGGCCGAGCATATCGACGCTTTTCTGAAGAAGCTGCTTTAGGGGGAGAAGATGGACCAGGTGGAACTCGGGGAACGCAGCGGGTATGAAGTTCCAAGGGTGAACATAGGCGCGATGCGCCTGCCGCAAGCCACGGACGAGGCCGTCGCGTTGCTGCGATACGCGATCGACAGCGGCATGCGCTACATCGATACCTGTCTGGGGTACGGGGACTCCGAGGTGAAGGTCGGCCGTGCCCTCAAAGACGGCTACCGGCAGAAAGTGATCCTCTCCACGAAATGGGGGCCCTGGATCAAGAAGATCGACGCCGACGACGCGCCGAGCGCCGATTGCGCGCTGCGGAAAATCGAACTGCAGCTCAAGCGGCTGGAGGTCGACGACGTCGATTTCTACCAGATCTGGAACATCAACAGCCCCGAGGTGTACGAGCAGGTCACCGCCAGGGGCGGATTTCTCGACGGAGTGCGGCGGGCGAAAGAGCGCGGGCTGGTCAAGCACATCGGGATCACCAGTCACGACACCGGTGAGAACCTGCTGCGCTACATCGATGAGATGGACTGGTGCGAGGTGATGCTGCTGAGCTACAATCTGCTCGACCGTTCCAAAGTGCCTGTCTTCGAGAAGGCAGCCGAAAAGGGAATCGGCACGCTGGTCATGAATCCCGTCGGCGGGGGGAAACTGACCGGCGACACGCCGGTATTCCGTCACCTGATCCACAGGACCGGCTCCGCGGACATGGCCGAGCTTGCCATTCGATATGTGCTCTCCAACCCCGCCGTGGACACGATCCTGTCGGGTATCCGCCGCAAGAGCGATGTCGACGCCGTGCTCGCCGCCGCGGCGAAGCCGCGGCTGACGACCCACGATGTCGACGAGATCGACTGGCTGGTTGACGACATCCGTATGCGGAGGAACGCCAGCTTCTGCACCGGCTGCGGCTACTGTACGCCGTGTCCGAACGCCGTGGACATTCCCGCGGTCATGCAGGCCATCTACTTTGCCCGTTTCTTGGGGCTGCAGAACGCGGCGGCGCAGCAGTCGAACCGGCTGCGCCGCCGAGACGCCTGGGCGGACCAATGCGCCAACTGCGGCGACTGCCTCGCCAAGTGTACCCAGCGGCTGAACATCCCGGATGAGATGGCATTCGCCCGCCAGCGCCTGTCCGAAATCGACGCGGCCTAGTGCCGTGTCTCGCAAGCTGATTTGCGAGACACGACTCCAGCGTACGGCTGCGCCGGACACAACGGGGCAGGACATCCGCGGAACGGAATCCTTTGTGCTTTGATTCCACGCAGATTTGCTGTAAAAGGAGCCCCGATGCCGCGCGGGGTGCGTGGGGGGGGGACCATGAAAGAGTCGAAGGAGGCGCAAAAGACGACGATCGGCGCGATTGATCCCGAAGTGCTGGCTTTCACCACGGGCAACGATCCGGAACTGGACAAGGCGCTGATCGAGGCCGACTGCATCGGCACGGCGGCACACGTGACCATGCTGGCGGGGGTCCAGACCAAGCCCAAGATCATGACCCAGTCGGACCGCAAACGTGTGATCAGCGAACTGATCACGATCATCTGCCTGGCTCGGCGCGGCAAGTTCCGGATCACGCTCGCCGATCAGGACGTGCACCTGGCGGTCGAACGCGTGCTCACCGAGCGGCTCGGCGATCTGGGTAAGAAGGTGCACACGGCGCGCAGCCGCAACGATCAGGCCACCGTCGACTTGCGATTGTACGCCAAAGGTGAAATTCTCAGCGCGGTCGAGGAAGTCACAACGCTCGCGAAGATCCTGCTGAAGACGGGCAGAAAGCATGCCACGCTGCCGATGGTGGGGCGCACACACATGCAGCCGGCGATGCCCAGTTCGGTCGGGCTCTGGGCGGCCGCCTTTGCCGAAAGCCTGCTCGACGACGCCGTGCTGCTGGTGAACGCCTACGAACTGAACGACCGCTGCCCGCTCGGCTCGGCGGCCGGCTACGGCGTGCCGATCGCCATCGATCCTGCGTTGACCTCCCGCCTGCTGGGCTTTCGCCGGCCGTACGATACGGTTCTGTATGCCAACAACGCCCGGGGCAAGCTGGAATCGATCACGCTGAACGCGATGGGACAGGCCATGAGTTCGCTTGCTCGGCTGGCACAGGACCTGATGCTCTACACGATGCCGGAATTCGGCTATTTCAGCCTGCCGCCCGAATACTGCACCGGAAGCAGTATCATGCCCCAGAAGGTCAACCCCGACGTGCTGGAGCTGATCCGCGCGAAGGCGGCGCGCGTGATGGCGTGCGCGCAGGCGGCAGCCGAAATCACGCGCAGCCTGCCCAGCGGCTACAACCGCGATCTGCAAGAGACGAAGGGCCCGTTCATGGAGGGCATCGCCCTTACCCGTGCCAGCCTCCCGATCATGGCGCGGATGATTTCTGACCTGAGGGTGCACAAGAAAGCCTTGTTGAAAGCGTTCAGACCCGCGGTGTTCGCCACCGATCGCGCACTGGAACTGGTGGTCAAGGGCATGCCGTTCCGCGACGCCTATCAGGATGTGAAGGACCATCTGGAGGATCTGCGGCAGATCGACCCGAAAGCCGCCGTCGCCCAGAAAACGCATCTGGGGGCGCCTGCCGGGCTCAACCTGGACGCGATGGCCAAACGCGCGAGTACCTTCGTCCAGTTCGCAAGCTCGCGGCGCCGCCGCTACTACACCGCCATCTCCAAACTGCTCGACGTGAAGTACCCGGACGGCTTCTGAAACGTGCTCGAGGACTCACTCGGGAACCCGGCCTTGCGCGCATGCCTGCGGCGGGCGCCGCTTGCGCCGAGCCCTACTTTGCAAGGAACGCGCGGATGGCGTGCGTCAGCGATTCGAAGTCGTCCACCAGGCGCGTACTGTTCGAGAAACTCTTTCGCTCCGCCAGTTCCAGTTCGGCCGGAAGCGCCGCGGCGTCCACGCCGGGAAGCAGAAGGGCCAGGAAGAGATAGTCTTTCGCCTGCTGGCGTTTGCGCGCGGCCGCTCGCCGCATCTCGTCGAGAATCTCGTCGGAGGCCAACGCCGCCGGCGAGACGATCAGCAGAAAACTGCGGCAGCCGTCCAGAATCCGCCCGCCTTGCTCGACCGTCCAGCTGTTTCGGGTCGGCAGGTCGATGTCCGTGCACCATGCGGAGATGCCGACCTTCTCCAGCATCCGTTTGAGACCCACACCCAGCCGTCGGTCGTTCGTGCAGCAGCCGATGAAAACATCGCGGCTCGCCCATTCGGCTTCGGCTTCCGGACTGGGCCGGGAATCGAGCCGCCGCCGGCTGGCCTCCACATGCGCACGGACCGTCTGGGTCAGGGTCTGGGGCGAAAACGGCTTGACGAGAAAATCCGCCGCCCCCTTCAGCACCAGATCCACCAGGGCATACGCCGAGAGCTGACCGGACATGACGATCGCTTCAACCGGCGGCTGCCGGCCGACCAGTGATTCGAGAAACGCCTCCCCGCTCTTCGTGCTCCGCGGGCCGAGCCGAACGTCCAGCAGCACCAGGTCTACCGGTTCGCCCTCGGCCGTCGCCCGGTCCACGGCAACGGCCGCCTCGTCGGCGGTGTCGAACAGCCGGACCGCATAGCCCTCGCTCGTCAGCACCCGGTCGATCGTCGCCAGCACGGCCGGTTCATCGTCCACCACAAACACTGTCTTCGCGGCCATAAACGTCGATCCTCCCCCTCGACAGAGCCCGAGCGCTCTCGTCTCGCGGCGTACCTCCGTTCCCCAAAACCCCAGAACCCGAATCATAGCATGCGCCGCGCAAAACACAACGACCAAATCGGGTGGGCGAAGACTCTTCTGTCCGCCATCAGGCGGCGAGTGATCGGGTTGATGAGGCCGGTCGACGTCTCTCGGCTGAGCAGGGCGGCGTTCACCGAACGCCGGCCTCGACCCGCGACCCATGCGGGCTTCGCCCGCAAGCCAGAGGTCGGAAGTCAGAGGTCGGAAGTCAGAAGTCAGAGGTCAGAGGGCACGGGTCGCCCCTCGGACCTCTGACTTCTGACCTCTGACCTCTCGGCACCCGAAAATTTCTTGTCTGTCGTTGCAGTTCTCGACAACGAAGCCACTAAGGCAAGCGGCCGGCCTTCATCTCCGAGTAGATCCAGTCGGCGCGCGTGGGGTCATGCCGGAAGCGTAGGCAGGCCTGGTCTCGCTTCAGATGCGCTTGCCGGGTACGGACGACGAACTCGTAGTACACGGAGACAACGGCGTCGCATTCCGGTGAATCCCGTGGCTCAAAAACCGTTCCCGCCACCGCGGCCGCGAGCACGTTGGGGTCCGCCAGCATGGCCGCGACCTTCCTGTCGGCCAGTCCTCTGACGAACCGCTTGGCAGCCTGCTCCTCCGGCGGCGACTGGCGGCGGCCCGCTTCTTCGGCCTCACCTGCGTTCGTCGTCAGGCTGTCCTCGGGAGCTACCCATAGCCCCCCGATGTTCTTCAAACCCTTGGCCGCCTGTTCGCGATCGAACGCGAGCGCCTGCTCGCACACGGCCGCCAGATGGCGGGCGTGGACGATGTTGGGGGCCGTCGGGTAACGCGCAATGGCTTCCGACAGTGCGGCCATCGCGTCTTCGTAGCGGCAGGCGTGGCGCGCGCGGCCAATCGAATCGTCCACCTGTTCGTAGGCTTCAAGATAGGCGCGGTCCGTTTCGCCGAGAAAGGTGCGCGTGATCAGAATCCGTACCCCACCGGCCTGTTGCAGGGCCGCTGTCGAGGGACCCAGCCCGACAAGCCTGGCCTGTGCCTGCTTGCCGTCTGTCAGAGTCCAGATCCGAAACCGTGTGCCCGGTGTCGGCTGGAGCCGCTCCCCTGGCACCGGGCGGTAGCGGCCTGCATCCGGCCCGGCGGAGGGGGCGCGGTCCTTCAACCCGACAGCCGGGTGCTCGTCGGCCTCGCTTTCCGCCTCCTCGCGGCTTTCGCCCAGCCGGATAGCCCCGGGCCGACTCTCGCCTATGCGGATGGTCCCAGGCCGATTTTCGCCTATGGCGATCGTCCCGCGACGGCTTTCCCCCAGGCGAACCGTTCCCGGCCGGCTTTCCCCGATGCGGATCTTCTCCCCGGCAAGACTGAGCGTGCACGTGACGCTCGCCAATATCAGTATGTGTCGTCGCATCACCTGCCCTCCCTTTCCTTACTATACCGCGAAGGATAACCGCCTGCCGGGCCGACCTTGTCAAGCTGACGTCAAGATTGTGCAAATAGCGCCGTCATCCCGCCCATCTGCTGCAACCAGCCGATACAAGCGCTTTTTTCCGCGTCCCGCCCTTGACGCGGCGCGCCGCATCCGCCTAGTATGATTGGTGCACTATAGTGCACCAACTGAACGCGGCCCCGAGGAATACCCATGAAGACCACGAAAGTCGGTATTGTCGGATGCGGCAACATCTGCAGCATCTACTTCAAGAACTGCCGCCGGTTCCGGAACCTGGAGATCGCCGCCTGCGCCGATCTCGTTCCCGAACGCGCCCGAGCCAAGGCAGAGGAATTCGGCGTGCCGAAGGCCTGTTCGGTCGACGAACTTCTCGCCGACCCGGCGATCGAGATCGTCATCAACCTCACCATTCCGAAAGCGCACGCGCCCGTGAACAAGCGGATCCTGGAGGCTGGCAAGCACGCGTATGGCGAGAAACCCTATGCCCTGAGCATCCGGGAAGCGGACGAGGTGGTGGCGCTGGCCGAGAAGAAAGGGCTTCGCACGGGCTGTGCGCCGGACACGTTCCTGGGCGGCGGCATCCAGACGTGCCGCAAACTGATCGACGACGGGTGGATCGGCAAGCCGATCGGGGCAACCGCCTTCATGATGGGCCATGGGCACGAGTCCTGGCACCCGGACCCGGAATTCTACTATCAGCCCGGCGGTGGCCCGATGTTTGACATGGGGCCTTACTACCTGACGGCGCTGGTGAATCTGTTGGGGCCGGTCGCGTCGGTAGCGGCCATGACGGAAATCACGTTCCCGCACCGTACGATTACCAGTGAGAAGAAGTTCGGCGCGCGGGTCGAGGCGGAGATCCCCACGCACGTCACCGGCGTTTTGCGGTTCGCCGGCGGCGCGATCGGTACGATCATCATGTCGTTCGACGTGTGGGCACACGGTATGCCGAACATCGAAATCTACGGCACCGAGGGGTCCATGCGCGTGCCCGATCCCAACGGGTTCGGCGGCGTGCCGCGCGTGAAACGGGCCGGTTGGGCCGACTGGCGCGACTTCTCGCTCACGCATGCGTTTTCGGAGAATTCGAGAGGGCTGGGCGTGTCCGACATGGCGGCGGGCCTGGCCGACCGCGGCTCTTACCGGGCCTCCGGAGAGTTGGGTTACCATGTGCTCGAGGTCATGGAGTCCTTCCACGTCTCGGCTGACCAGGGCAAGCATGTGATGCTGAAAAGCAGCTGCAAAAGGCCCGAACCTTTGCCCGCGGTCATGCCGTTCGATGGGCTCGATGAATTCGGCGTCTTGACCAGGCTCGCCCGTGAGGCCCGGAAAGCCGCGCCGTAGGCGCCGCTCGCCTGCTGCGCGGCTTTCGTGGAACAGTGGGAGGATGGAAGGCCGGAAGATCGGAAGATGTCGATGAGTGGACAAGCGAAGGGCCGCCAGTATGTTCCGGACACGGAGCGAAAAGGGCTTGGGTGCAGTATCGCGAGTGCCGGGAGCCCCTGCACGCGGTCATTCTTCCATCCTTCCACTCTTCCAGTCACCCGGTCTGTAGAGGAGGTAGATCATGCGAAAGGCCTTGATTGTGCGCGGCGGATGGACGGGGCACCAACCTGTGGAAGTCTCGGAACTGCTCCGGGACATTCTGCAGGCTGAAGACTTCGACGTGGAGATATCCGACACGCTCGACGCGTTTCTGGATGTGGACAAGCTCCGAGCACTCGACCTGATGATTCCCATCTGGACCATGGGCAAGATCACGAAGGAGCAGGTCGGGCCCGTCACGCAGGCGGCGGCCGACGGGGTGGGCATTGCGGGCTGCCACGGCGGGATGTGCGACGCGTTCCGCGACAGCGTGCAATGGCAGTTCATCATGGGCGGCAACTGGGTCTCGCATCCCGGCGGCGGCGACGTCGAGTACAGGGTGAACATCAGGAAGGGGTCCAGCCCCATCGTCGAGGGGCTCAAGGATTTCAACGTGAAATCCGAGCAGTACTACCTGCACGTCGACCCGGCCATCGAAGTCCTGGCCACCACCCGATTCCCGACGGTCAACTGGTATCACTCCGCCAACGGCGCGGTGGACGTGCCCGTCGTGTGGACCAAGCGCTGGGGGCTCGGCCGCGTGTTCTATACCTCGCTCGGCCATCACGCCGACATCCTGGAAATGGAGACGCCCAGAGAGATCATGCGACGCGGCATGCTCTGGGCCGCGGAAAGCAGGAGGATCGCCGTCGAACAGGGGCTCGACAGCAGCCTCTACAAGAGCGAGAAGCAGATGTTCTAGCGGACATGGAAGAGTGGAAGGATGGAAGAGTGGAAGGGTGGAAGATCCCTGCAGCCTAGAGCCCCCGAACGTACGTACGGTCACGTATCGGGTACCCGGCGGCTCGCGAGGACGCTCGCCCTCCATGGCCCCTTTCTCGTGCGGCTGGAGGGCGAGACTCCCGACGAGCCGCTTCCCGGTATGCGTCAGCGTACTTGCGTTCGGGTGCACTCAGCCAGCCCAAATTCCATGATGGGTGCCCCGATTTCATCTGTTGCGCGGTCGGGGCTTCAGCCTGCTGTTGCTCCGTGCCGATCGTCCGCCAATCCGCCAGTCTTCCATCCTGCCATATCTTCCCTCCATTCTGCGCCGGGGGAGAGGCTCTCGATCGACCGAGCGGGTGGCCCGTGACCGGCTCGGCCAAGAATGTCACCCGGCTCGATGTTGCCCGGCGGGCCGGTGTGTCGCCTTCGACGGTGACCCGCGCGCTCAACGATCACCCGAAGATTCCCGAAGACACCCGCCGGCGTATCAAGGCGTTGGCGAAACAGCTCGGCTACACCCCCTCCACTCTCGTTAGGCGCTACTACCAGAACAGAAGCTTCCAGCTCGGGGTCGTCATTCCGTTCGAGGCCGGGCGCGAGCGTCATCCGTTGCCCTACGAGTATTTCTCGAAGACCTTGTTCGGAGTCAACGAAGCGGCGCAGCGCGAAAATTACAGCGTCGGCATCATCACGGACGACCGGCTCCCGGCCGAGCAGTTGGCCCGTTTCGTGCTCACACGTTCGGTCGACGGGCTGATCTTCCTGGCCAACGTCATCGGCGATACCCGTTTCGCCTACCTGCACAAGCAGGGCGTCCCCTTCATCTTCATCCACCATCACGTGCGGCGCAAGCCGTACCTGTACATTGACTGCGACTCCAGGACCGGAATGGCGGAAGCCTTTCAACACGCGGCAAGCCGGGGCGTGAAGCGCGTCGGCTTCCTCGGCGGCGGCGATCAGTACGTCAACTCCGTCGAGCGCAAAGCGATAGTCCTCGAACTCGCCCGCCGCTACGGCTTCCGGGTCGTGCGTGTGCTCGACGGCGATTACTCGCGGCGAAGCGGCTTCCTGGCCGCGCCGATCTTCCTTTCCGGCGACAGGCCCGACCTGGTATTCTGCGCCAACGACCGCATGGCGTTCGGCCTGCTGGAGGGGTTCCGCGACCAACGCGTGGGGGTGCCGGAGCAGATCGGGGTCATCGGTTTCGACGATCTCGAGATCGGCCAGATGGCCGTTCCACCGCTGACCACCATTCAAAACCCGTTCTTCGACATCGGGCGCGCGGCCGGCGCCACGCTCATTGCCGCCATTCGCGGGCTGCCGGCCGGTTCCAAACGGCTGCCCACCCGCCTCATCGTGCGGCAATCGGCCTGAACGGGCAGGTAGCCGGGCAAACGCGCCCGATTCGATGCCGATTCCGTTTGACAAAGGCGCGGCTATGCCTGAGCCTTACCGGTTTTCGTAGTGCAGGACCACCATGCATGAGGCCAGACAAACAGGTGTGGATCGCGTACGCGTGATCGGCATCTTCGCCCACGTCGATGCGGGCAAGACGACGACATCGGAGGCGATGCTCTATTACACCGGTCGCATTCATCGCGTCGGCAGCGTCGACGAGGGCAGCACGCAACTGGACTGGATGCCGCAGGAACGCGAGCGTGGCATCACCGTGACCTCGGCGGCGACGACCTGCGACTGGACCGGCCACCGCATCAACCTGATCGATACGCCCGGCCACATCGATTTCTCCGCCGAGGTCGTCCGCTCGATCCGTGTGATCGACGGCGCCGTGATCCTGCTGTGCGGCGTGGGCGGCGTGGAGCCGCAGACGGAAGCCGTGTGGATGCACGCGGATCACGAGCGCCTGCCGCGCATCATCTTCGTGAACAAGCTGGACAGGACGGGCGCCGATTTCGGGCGGGTGCTGACCGATATCCGCGAACGGCTGACCCCGCACGCCGTGCCTGTGCAGATTCCCGTCGGCATCGAGGGGAGTTTCCAGGGCGTGGTGGAGCTTATCGACCGGCAAGCCCTGCTCTGGGCCGACACGGCCGCGGAGCCGGCGCGCGGCCCGGTCCCGGAAGCCCTGCATGACGATGTGGAGGCGGCGCGCGACGCGCTGTTGGATGCCGTCTGCGAGCTTGACGAAGTGCTGCTGGCCGAACGCATCAGCGGCCGGGAACCGGACAGGGGCGCCCTGCTCGCCGCACTGCGCCGGGCCACGATCGACGGCGCGCTGGTGCCCGTCCTCTGCGGGTCCGCCCATCGGCGCATCGGCGTGCAGGCTTTGCTCAACGCCGTCGTGGCCTATCTGCCGTCCCCGCGGGATGTGGCCGGCCAGTCCCTCCCTGCCGCGCCCCGCGCCGCGCAAGCGGACGCCGGGCGCGATGCGCTCAACGGGCCGTTCTGCGCCGCGGCGTTCAAGATCGTGACGGACCCCTACATCGGGCACCTCACCTGGGTCCGGGTCTATGCCGGACGGCTTGTGCCCGGCGCTACGGTCTGCAACGTGCGCACCGACGACCGCGAGCGGGTGGGGCGGATCTACCGCATGCACGGCAATCAGCGCGAGCAGATCGATTCCGCCTCCGCCGGCGACGTCGTCGCGCTGGTCGGCATTCGCTCCGCGATCACCGGCGACGCGCTGTGCGAACCCGGCCATCGCGTCGAACTCCGGACCTTCACGTTTCCGGACCCGGTCATCATGGTCGCGCTCACCATGGATTCGGACAGGGACGCCGACAAGCTGCACGCCTGTGTCGCGCGCCTGTGCCGGGAAGACCCGACGCTCATCGGCCAGTTCGACGCCGAGACCGGCGAGCAGACCCTGGCCGGAATGGGCGAACTGCACCTCGAAATCGCCGTCGACCGCCTCCGCACCGAGTCCGGCGTTGCCCCGCGCGTGAGTCAACCGCGCATCGCCTACCGCGAGACCGTAGGCCGCGCCGCCGAACTGGCGCATGCTTACGTGAAGCAGAGCGGCGGCCACGGCCATTTCGCCAAGGTGCACCTGCGCGTCGAGCCCCTGGCGCGGGGGCAAGGGTTCGTCTTCGAGAACGCATGCCCGCCAAGCGAGTTGCCGTCCGAATTCGTGCGCCCGGTCGAACTCGGCGTGCGCGAGGCGTTGGCCGAGGGGGTCGCCGCCGGCTACCCCGTCACCGACCTGCGCGTGACGCTGCTCGGCGGCAAGGCGCACGAGGTCGATTCGTCGGGCAAGGACTTTTCGCTCGCAGGCGCCATGACCGTGCGCCGCGCGCTGAAGCAGGCACAGCCGCTGCTCCTGGAACCCGTCATGCAAATCGACATCAATGCGGCCGAGGAACATGTCGGGGCCGTTACCGGCGACCTGGGCCGCCGGCGCGGGCAGGTGAAGAGTGTGGAGACGCGCGGACACGTCCGGCACCTGTCCGGTGAAGTGCCGCTGGCCGAAGTGCGCGGGTATGCCACCGACCTGCGCAGCCTCACGCAGGGCCGCGCCACATTCGTCCTCGAATTCAGCCGCTACGATCGCGTGCCCGCCACGATCGCGGAGCAGATCGTCCGGGAACGGCAGAGCTCGGGCGCGATACGCGAGCGGTTCTAGCCCGAACATGGCGCCTTTGGATGCCCTGTTCGCCCTTCGGGCCAGCCCGGCCTACGCCGTCTCGCCAATCCGTCTGCCCGTGTTCGTCCGTGTCTGTCCGTGTCCCCCGCGCACCCGGCGACAGAGTGCTCGGCAGGGCTTCCTCTACTTCGCCTCGATCCGCGCCCGGGCGTACTCCGTGGCGAACTGAGTGCCGTCGTACCCGGGGTCGTCCTGGCGCAGGTCGCTGAGGCAGACCTCCGCCCCGTGGTTGAGCCACGACATACGCGCCGCGATGGCCGTAAGTTCCGCCTCCAGCAGGTCCTCAAGCGGGGTCGGCGGGCGGTCCGTCTTGCCGGTCAGATAGGGAAGCTGCGCCTCCAGCAACGCGCGGTAGACACCCTTGGTCTCCACCGTCACCTGCCGGGCGGCCTTATCCGTGACGGCCATGAAATTCGACGGCAGCCACGCGTTCTTGCCCACGGTCAGAAACCCGATCCGGCCGTCCTGCCACTGCACCATGATCTGTTTCTGACCGCTGGCGCCGAGGTACCGCACCGACCGCGCGCCCGGCCCCATCAACCCGCACAGCAGCGAGTAGGCATGGATCCCGTAGTTGAACTCGTCTACCCCGCAGCTCGAATGCGCGGTGTGAAGGGTGCCGCGCGCCTCGACGGGTTCGGCGAGAAAATCGCGGACCTCCCCCGCGTAGCGCAGGCTGGAGCCGCCCGTGATGCGTTTGCCCTGTTTGGCCCAGTGCAGGAGTTGGTTGGCGTCGCGCAGGTTGCCGACCAGCGGCTTGTCGATCAGCACCGCCTTGTCCGCCTCCACGAACGGACGCGCCTGCTCGACGTGCCGGTCCCAGTTCGTCGTGTGCACAATGACCCCGTCCACCAGCGGAACCATCTCCTCCATTTGCTGCACCGCGCGCGGAATCTCGAACTTCGCACAGAACTCCGCCGCGAAACCCGCCGGACGCGTCTCACCGGAATCCCACGCCGCAACGACTTCAACGTCCACCAGCCCCTCTTGGGCCAGATCCCGGATGATCGGCACCCAGCTGCCCGGATGCGAGGTGCACAGCCCCACCAGTCCCAGCTTGAACGACATCTGTCTCTCCCCCTTCTTTTGCCTTGCCCGCCGAGAGGTCGAAAGTCTGAAGGTCGAAGGTCGAAAGTCGCAGAGCTTGCGACAAGTCCTGCCTTCTTCGATTTGTGAACTCTGGAACTCGCGCCCTTGACCCTCAAGTCTCTGACCTTCGACCTCACGAGCTTTGACCTTCGACTTTCGGACCTTCGACTTCTCCCCGTCAGACGTGCGCCGCCTGCCGCGTGCGCTTGAGGTGCGCGCCGTTCTGGCTCACATTGATCGCATTCTGATAGATGAGATCCACCAGCCGCATCGTCTTGTACGCGTCGGCAATGGTGTTGTGCGGCTGGCGCCGGGTCTTGACCGCATCGATGAACGCGCGCGCCTGGGCGCGGAAGCCCTGATGCACGTGCCCGGATTCGCTGCCCGCGGCCTCCGTGTGCGTGAGGCGCAGGGTGGGCTCCTTGGCGTTGTCCGCCCAGACTTCGCCCAGTCCGTCGGCGTTGGCGAACGCGGATGCGCCCGGGGCATGCAACTCGAGGGTGAGCCGGCGGCTGCCTGTGCGCCAGTTGGTGAGCAGCACGCCGGTCGCGCCGGTCGAGAATGTGACCAACGCGTTGAAACACGTGTTGTACCACGAATCGATCTTGCGGACATCGGACGCAACGCTCACAACGTCGCCGCCCGCAAAATAACGCATGGCGTCCACCGCGTGGATCGCGTCACTGGTCAGAATGTCGATCGCACCGCGGTAGTACTGATGCACCCTGGCGGGTTCCTGGTTCTTGTAGAAGGTGGCCACCACCTGGTGCAGCGGGCCGTGCTTGCGCGTCTCGTTCCAGCATTGAACGAACAACGGATGGTACCGGCGTTGGAACCCGACGCCCGTGACCGCGCCGGCGTCCGCCGCCGCCTTCGCCAGGCATTCGGTCTGGAAACTCGTCAGCGCCGGCGGCTTCTCCACAAAGAGGTCGTGGCCCGCCTGCAGTACCGCCATGGCCACGTCAAACAGATGGTGCGGCGGCATCAACGCGTAGACCGCGTCCGGCTTCGTCGCCTCCAGCATCGCCCGAAAGTCGTTGAAGGTGCGCCGAATGCCGAAACGCTGCGCCGTGTTCTCCAGCTTCTCCGGGACCAGGTCGCATAGCCCAACCAGTTCCACGTCATCGAATTCCGCCAGGGACGGATAATGAACGTTGTTCGCCATGCTGCCTGCCCCGATCAATGCCACTCGGATCTTGCCTCTGGATCCGCCCTTCCGTTTCGTCTTCATCGCACCGCCTCCTGTTCCGAGCCTGTCCCTCAGCCTCGGCTCGCGAGACGCTCGCCCTCCAAAGAGACAAGAACTGGAGGGCGAGCGTCTCGCGAGCCGGATCTCCCTGCCCGCCCTGGTTCTCCAACCCTCTTGACAGATCTGGCTGTATGTATTACTGATATATACAGTAGCGAAGCTTTTTGTCGGTGTCAAGATGCTGAAAGCCGGAAAAATTCAAAAGAGGCTTGCAGTACAGATCAAGACTGTATATAGGAATGACATGGGACGCAGGCCGCTGTACCGTGAGATCGCCGAGGAGCTGAAGAAGCGCATCGCGGACGGCCGTTACCCGGCTGGGAGCCGGATACCGGGCCACGTACGGGTGGCGCGTGAGTTCGGGGTCAGCCCCATCACGTCGAACCGGGCGCTGCAGGAGTTGCTGCGCGAGCGGCTGATCGAGCGCCACGAGCGCGCCGGCAGTTTTGTGCGCGCGTCGACCGGCACGCTCTCCCGTGTCTCGCTGATCGTGCCGTTCATGACCCGCGACGGCGAGTCCCAGCACCACTGGTACATGCAAGGGTGCCTGCGGCGCAGCGGGGAATTGGGCCACGAAACGAGCATCTATCACGTCGACGACATCGCCCGCAAGCCGTTACCCTGGCTGCGGCAGCATCTTGGCGACGGCATGGCGCACCTCGGGGTAGCGCAGGCGAGCGTGTATGCGCTGCTGGAAGGCTTGGGGCGGCCGCTTGTCGTGGTCGGATGCGCAACAGGCCCCGGCGCAAACTTTGTGCTCGAGAACCGGCGGGCGTGTACCCGCGACCTGGTTCGGGCCATGGCGGCCGACGGATGCCGCACGATCGGGTTCGTCGGCAATCTGGCGGCGTCCAATCACCGGCTCTGCCGGGACGGCTACCTGGAAGGCACCGCGGAACTGAACCTCGGCCCCCGCTTCGTGCGTGATGCGGGCGACGACACCGTCGCGGAGGCCGTCCGCGACCTGTTGGCGCCCGACCTGGCCTTGGACGCCATCGTCGTGGCGGGGGGCCATCTGCCGATCGCCGCGATGCCCGTCGTCCTTTCCACCCGGCCCGACGTGCGATTGGGCTGCGTGCACGAAAGCGCGGCCGTGCTCCAGCTCTCCTCGGTCGCCTACGTCGGCTACTTCCTGCAGGAAGAGGTCGGCCGGCTGGCGATCGACGTCTTGGCCGACCTGTGCGCCGGCCGCATCGGCGCACCCGGGGAGCATTATCCCCCGTATCGCATCCTCCGTCCCGGCGAGTCCCTCGCCGGTGCCTCCTGATCCGCCGCCCCCTAACTTGCTCGAGAACTTACTCGCGAACCTGCTCGAACAAGTTCTCGAGTAAGTTCTCGAGCAAGTTGGGCGGTGTCAGGGACTCCGGAGGCTACCGCAGCTCTCGCAGCCGGATATTCCGGAACCAGATGACGCCGTTGTGGTCCTGCAGGCCGATGTGGCCGCGTTTGGGCAGGTCCTTCCACGCGTGCTTGACGAACTTGTTGGGGGTCCCGTCCGGGTTCTTGCCCGGCGTGTTCCAGTCGTCGATGCTGGCTTCCACGACCCGCCGGCCGTTGAGGTCGATCTCCATCTTCGGCCCGTTGGCCATGATACGCATCGTGTTCCATTCCCCGGCCGGCTTCACGGCGTTCACCTTCGGCGCGAGCATGTCGTACAGTGCGCCGGAGTCGTGGGCGCCGAGTTCCGTCTTGCCGTGCGTATCCAGAATCTGGATTTCGAGCCCCGTATGCACGCAGTCCTTCAGGTCCGAGATTCGGAAGAAAACCCCGCTGTTGACCTTCGGTTCGGTCTTGTATTCGAGAGTCAGCTCGAAGTCGCCGTACTGCGCCTCGGTGCACAGGTTTCCGCCTTTGGCTGGCGTGCACTTGATCATGCCGTCCTCCACGCCCCAGGCGCCCGGATTACCCGTCGCCTTCCACCCGGTCAGGTCCTTGCCGTTGAACAACTCCCGTGTTTCGCTCATCGCTGCATCTTCCTCCTCGTTTGCCGTGTCCGGACCTTTGGTCCACCTCCACACGAAGGCCCTTCGGAAATGGCACTTCACCTCGAGTCTCCTCCACCCGCAGGCAAGGAGCCCCGCCATCTCTGTTCGAATGCCCTCTAGATAAGCCCGATGAGCGTATCGACGTCAACCCTATTCGTCGCCGTCCAGCCCCAGCTTCCCGAACCACTGCTGATCGCCGGTTTTGCTGGACGTCGTGCCGGTGGCCTGCTAGTATCACGAGTTTTCAGCAGACACACATGCTTTGACGTGTGCCTGTGCAGCGCGGTCGCCCTCCCTAGCCGAGGCGCCAGCGCGCGGGGCTATGGCGAGCCAGTGAAGCCGCCCTATCCGGTTTGCGGGGCAAGCTCGCATTGGTAATTCCCGCGCGCTGGTCGGCAGCAGGCCTGCGCAGGTGTCGCGCCTCGCGGATTCCGGGGAATATCCGGAGGGGCACGGACGACTGTCGGTTAAGGGGCGGCCGCAGAAGGCGGCGCGTGTTGCCCCGCCGATTCAGGAGACGGGCAGCCGGCGAACGCGAGGAAAGCATGACACCGGTCGGTACGCAGACGGACATCTCGCAACTGGCGCACGGCAGCCATGCGTGCCTGTTCTACCATTCGCAGAAGGAGCACCTCGATGCGACGCGTCGTTTCGTTCTCGACGGGCTCAGGAAGAACGAGAAGGTCTACTGCGTAACGGACGCGCTCGAGCGCGAGACGCTGCTCGGCGCGGTGCAGCGCCGCGGGCTCGACGCGCGCGCCTGCCTCGAACAGGGGCGGCTTACCATCCTTCCCTCGCGCGAGGTTTACCTCATGGGCGGTACATTCGACCCCGAAGCGATTCTGGCCAGGCTGGCGGACGCGGCCGACCGTGCGATCAAGGAGGGGTACGCCGGACTGAGAGGCGTCTCCGAAATGGCGTGGATGCTGTCCGATGCCCCCAACTGCGGACGGGCGGTGGACTACGAGGCGAAGGCTAACGAAGTGCTTCAGGGCCGCAAGTGCACGGCGTTGTGTCTCTATGACCGGCGCGCGTTCGACCCGGAATTCCTGCTGGCGGTGCTCGCCGTGCACCCGTGGACGGTCATCGGCCGGCATGCCTATCGGAACCTCTACTACATCCCGCCCGAAAACTACTTCTCCAGCGAGCTGCCCAAAACGGAACTCGAATACAGGCTCCAGATGCTCAGGCGATTGGCCGGCTCGGGCGGCGCCGACACGGCGGCCGACACCGCCCTGGCCAAGGAGCGGAAGGTGATCGGTACCGTCATCCGCCATATCGAATACGAGCGCAAGAGCGTCGAGAATCGGATCGTGGCCAACGTCGAGGAGGTGCTGCTCCCGCTGCTCGCCAAACTCAAGGTCGACGGCGCGAAGGACAGGCGCCGGTACGTCGACCTGCTCGAACAAAACCTCAGAGAACTCACATCGCCGTTCGGAGAACGAATCTCGCGCGCGAACCAGAAACTCACACGCCGTGAGATCGAAATCGCCAACATGATCCGGCACGGTATGAGCACCAAGCAGATGTCCGAGATGCTCAAGATCGCCGTCCGCACGGTCGAAACACACAGGAAAAACATCCGGCGCAAGCTCGCCGTGACCAACGAATCCGTCAGCCTTTCCGTCTTCCTCCGCGATTTGTAAACCGATGTCTTCTCGGGTTGGGTACTTTCTTGTACCCAACCCTCTCAAGATTGATTCTCAGGTTTTAGAAAGCGCAAAAGAAGATGGAGACGCGGCGAGGAGGAGTTGTTAACAGGCAGGAGTATATGTTGTGGTTTTCACAGTGTGGGGGGGGGCATGGATCGAGCAATGTGTCGGCTGGTGTGCCGGCCTCGAGTGGATTTCGGCGTCCAAATTCGCGATGGCGCCGAACCTGGCACGGATCGTGCTGTGTCAGAGACAACCGTGGCGGGGGAGTGTTTCCGCGGGTGCCCGGTGGCAGATGTGACAACCGCTGTCTAACGCAAGCCCGGCAATGATATCTTGGATTCTTTCGCCTGCTCGTCTCCGCGGGTTCCTGCGAAGGCGAGGGTGTGGAGTGGTCGTTCGCCGAGGGGCGTCGTCCGGTCGTGTGGTTGCGGTTCTTGCCGCGGCCGGTACCCTCTCGGTCGCCCCCGTCCTCTCATTCTTCTTCCGGTATATTTTCTACCCATTCCGTACCCAGTATATCCGTGTTGACCGCGTAACGATGTGTCAGTACAATGTGAGTTCTTTGTCTGGGCCGTTATCCACGCAAATACCGTTGGGGTAAAGTGCGCCTTTCGGGCGCACGGAGGAGGAGCAGGATGAAGCTGAAGTGCGCATGTGTCGGTCTGTTGGTTGTGTGTCTGGCTGTCACGGGTGTGCGGGCCGACATGGGGCCGAACTATGTTTATGAGGAGGGCGCGGGCTGGATCGAGATGAGCGAGCAGGCGCTGGTGCCGTTCGATCCGACGGCGATCCCGCCGCCGCTGGACCTCACCTCGACGACGAGTACGGGCACGACGGTTTCGGTGCAGCCGAACCAGTTCCCGGACATCCGGCTTTTCGTTTCGGTCCTCGACAACAACGGCGACTCGGTAACGGGCCTGACGCAGAGCGCGTTCACGCTCTGGGAGCAATCGTCGGCCGAGTCCAGCGCGGTTCAGGAGACGATCACGTGCTTCAGCGAGGCGGTCACGCCGGGCGGCGCGTCGTTCGCGTTGGTGTTCGACGTCAGCGGCAGCATGAGCGGCTCGCGGCTCGCGAATGCGAAGATCGCGGCGATCAACTTTTTGAATAACTGCGGCGCGGACGACCGGTGCAGTCTGGTCAAGTTCTCCGGCTACGATTACGTGCATTTGGTCAAGGCGGCGAATTGGGTTCAGACGGACGCCGATCACGACGGGACGTACGACATTGTCGAGGCGATCAATTCGTTGAGCGTCGTGGGCGGAACGGCCATTTACGACGGGACGGGCAAAGGCATCCAGAGCATGAGCCAGGAGCCTGCGCCGAAGGCGGTGATCGTGTTTTCGGATGGCCAGGAGAACAGCAGCCGGGCCTACAACATCAACACCGTCATTGCCAAGGCCAACAACGAAGGTGTGCCGTTGTTCACGATCGGGTTGGGCTACAACGCCGCCTGCATGAAGACCATGGCCCAGCAGACGGGCGGCCAGTACTATTACGCGCCGAGCGCGCAGGACATGACGGCCATTTACAACGCGATTGCGAAGAAACTGCGCAGCCAGTACACGCTGTGCTACACGAGCCACAACCCGGACTTCGACGGCACGTTCCGCACGGTGACCGTCACGCCCTCGGGCTACTCGGACGGGCAGGGGACGTACCGGGTGAACGACAAGCCGGAAATCGAACTCTCCGCCGAGACGCTGGCCCTGGCGCTGACGAGCCAGACTTCGGGCGGCGCGCTGACGATTGCGGGGACGGTCACGGACGCGGACGCCGCGTCGCAGAACCAGCCGCTCGTCGCCATGCTGTACTATCGGCATTCGGGGACCGCCTCGTTCACGATGGCGGAATTGGCTCTGACAAACCATGCGACGGGCGTGTACGGCTTCGCCGGCACGATTCCCGGTTCGGCGGTTCTGGAGCCGGCGGTCGAATACTATGTCCGGGCCAGCGACGGGCTGCTCGAGGTCTTCTCGCCGTTCAACTACACCGTGGTGCCGCACGTGATCCCCGTCCTTCAGAACCACGCGCCGGTCATCACGCACACGCCGGTCACGACCGCGACAGAGGCGCAAGCGGTCACGATTTCGGCCGACGTCGTGGACAACGACGGCGGCGACAGCGTCAGCTCGGTCACGCTCTACTACGCCGTGCACGATCCGAGCCAGGACATGCCGTACTACCCTGTGAGCCTGTCGAACACGACCGGGAACACCTATATCGGCCAGATTCCGGCCGGTAAGGTGACGCCGGCCGGCCTGGATTACTTCATCTCCGCGCGCGACAGCTACCAGGTCCGCGCGGACAAGGGCTCCTCGTCGAACCCGTACTTCATTCAGGTTCTGCCCTACGCCGATTTCGGGGCGGGCCCGCTCTCCGGCGTGCTGCCGCTGACGGTCACGTTCACGAACCTCAGTTCGGGCACGATCGATTCCTGCTCCTGGGATTTCGACGGCGACGGGGCTTGGGACACGAACACCTGCGCCACCACCATCGCGATCACCTTCACCAACGCGGGGACCTATACCGTCACCCTGCGGGTCGAGGGGCCGGGCGGTTCGGTGGACGTGACAAAGCCGGGCCTGTTCACGATTATCCCGCCGCCGCCGGTCGCCCTGTTCTCGGCCGGCCCGCTCTCCGGCGAGTATCCGCTGACGGTCACCTTCACGAACGAGAGTTCGGGCAGCATCACGAACTGCGCGTGGGACTTCGATCTGGACGGGAACATCGACCTGTACAGCACCGACGCGACCGTCACGCACACCTACAACAGCGCCGGTGCGCAGTCCGTGCGCCTGATCGTGTACGGGTCGGGCGGCGAGAACGATTCGTACCGATTCGGCTATGTCACCGTCGAGTACCCGCCCCCGGTCGCCGATTTCGTCGGCAGCCCGCTGACCGGTTCCTTCCCGCTCGACGTCACGTTCACGAACTTGAGCTCGGGCGCCATCACCAACTGCGCCTGGGACTTCGACGACCCCTCGGGCGTGGACACGAACACGATGGACGCGGCGCTGATCTGCCGGTACGAGAGCGCGGGCGCCTATACGGTGACACTGACCGTGACGGGGCCGGGCGGCAGCGACAGCAAGACGCGCACCGGTTACGTCCAGGTGACGCCGCCGGCGCCCGTTTGCGACTTCTCCGCCAGCCCGACCTCCGGCGCGCAGCCGCTCACGGTCACGTTCACCGACCTGAGCACGGGCAGCATCACGAACTGGAACTGGGACTTCAACAACGACTCGGTGGTCGACGCGATCAATCCCGTCGCGCCCGTCCAATACACCTACAACACGACCGGCACTTACTCGGTCGCGCTCACCGTCTACGGGCCGGGCGGCTCGGATTCGACGACGAAGAGTGCGCACATCACGGTGAATCTGCCCGCGCCGACCGCGGAGTTCGACGCGCTCGGCGGCTCCGCCGGCGTCGCGCCGCTGACGGTCACGTTCACCAACGAGAGTTCCGGCGTGTTCACCAACTGCGCGTGGGACTTCGACAACGACAGCGTGGTCGACGACAACACGACGGCCGGTACCGTCACCCATATCTATCCGGCGGCGGGCACCTACACCGTCAAACTCACCGCCCAGGGGCCGGGCGGCGCGCACGCGCGGATGCGCGGCAACTTCGTTACCGTCTATCCCGCGCCCACCGCCGCGTTCTCCGGCACGCCCACCAGCGGCACCGCGCCGCTGACGGTCACGTTCACCGACACCAGCACGGGTTTCCTGACGACCCGGACCTGGGACTTCGACAACGACAGCACACCCGACGCGGTGAACCCGGTGGCGCCGATCCGGCACACGTATACCGCGGCCGGCGTGTACACGGTGAAACTCACCGTTGACGGGGTGGGCGGCTCCGACGACGAGATCAAGGCCGGCTACGTCACCGTCAACGAACCGCCACCGACCGCCGCGTTCTGCGTCAATACCGTGACGGGTAACGCGCCGCTCGAAGTCACGTTCACCGATCTGAGCACCGGCAGCATTGCGACCCGGGAATGGGACTTCGACAACAACGGCTCCGTCGACGCCACGGACCCGGGCACCTCGTTCCAGCACACCTACACGACCTCCGGCGTGTACAGCGTGAAGCTGACCGTGACAGGGCCGGGCGGTAGCGACTCGGAGATCAAGACCGACTACGTCAGCACCATGATGACGAACCGGCCGCCGGTCGTCGGGGTCATGGAGCAGGTCATCTATCTCGGCGGATTGGCGGACGTCGCCGTGCTCGATGCGACGCCGTCGTCCGATCCGGACGGCGACCAGCTTTTCTATAGCTGGCGCGAATGGCATCAGAATCCGCACCGCGGGCTGTTGCCCGTGAACGCGGACGGCATGCCCAAAATCGGGATCCAGTTCCCGAGCCCGGGCCGGTATTACTTCACGCTGCAGGTCAGCGACGGAATCGATGTGAGCGAGAACGTTCTCCCGATCGACGTCTATGTGCCGGGCCTGAAGGGGGTCGTGAACTTCGCGCCGACGGATACCGTGCGCGTACCGGACGCCTACGTTTGCGCCTATACCAGTTCGACGGACGCGGCGAGCGACACGAACATCTACGACCTCACCATCACCGACTCGCGCGGGCGCTATATCCTCGATCACCTGCGGCCGGCCGAGACGAATCTCGGGCAGAGCTACTGGATGAAGGTGCATCGGGGCGGGTTCGAGACCTCGACCGTGCAGCAGGTCCAGATCCTGCCGAACCCGAACTTCGACGAGAACGGGCTCGACTTCCTGCTCGGGCGCGGGATTCTGTCCGATCTGCAGGGCTACATCTACGACACGAACAACAACCCGATCAACATGGCCAACGTTTCGATCATCCCGGCCATCGGCGGTTCTGTCTACGCCTGCGATACGGACCTGAGCGGTTACTGGCACCTGAGCAACGTGGAAAAGGGCTCGTGGTTGATGCAGTTGCTGGCCACGGGCTATCAGCCGGAAGTGCGCGACCTGTGCATCGACGAGGAGACGACCAATATCGTGATGCACATGCAGCCGCTGGTCGAGTACGGCTCGCTGACCGGCAAGGTCGTGCTGATCGGGACCGAGTTCCCGATCCCGAACGCGCGCGTGCTGCTGGGCGAAACGGGCGAGCAGTGGACGGACGCGGAGGGCAACTACGCGTTCCAGACCATCGCGTGCGGGACCTACATCATGCAGGTGAAGAAAACGGGCTACGAGGATGTGCGATACCCGTCCGTGCAGGTCAAGCCCGGCACGCGGGTGCTCGATGTGCCGATTTCGGCGAAAGGCACGATCGTGCTCGGCATGATCACCGACGCGATCAGCCACAAGCCCATCCCGAAGGCGACGATCGGGATCGAACTGACCCCGGACCGTATGCCGTACACGGACGTGACCGACTGGTGCGGCTACTACGAGATCCGCGACGTGCCCACGGGCAGTAACCGCAGCTTCAAGGTCTCGGCGCCAAATTACCAGACCCGGAAGTTCCCGTTGCACGTGCTGAACAGCCTTCAGCTCGACGTGGAGTTGTCGCGGACGCTCTCGTGGGTCGAGCCGCAGAAGCCGGGCCCGATGGTGCCGGAAGCGCGCGTGGCCGAGCCGTTCATCTTCGTTACGAACATGCTCGCCAACGTCGTGCTCGACGCCTCGCCGTCGGTCGGCGACGAGCTGATCTACATGTGGAGGGAGAGCCCGGACAACCCGAAGTCGGGTGTCTTGCCGGGGGCGGCGTCGGAGCTGCTCACAAACCAGGTGGAGGTGAGCGGGTTCTCGCGGCCCGGCATCTACATCTTCACCCTGCAGGTCCGCAACAGCCGGATCAGCGAAAACACCGCTGCGGTCACTGTGTTCGCGCCAGGCCTCTCGGGCAGCGTACACACATCGCCGTCGGACGGTCTGTACGGCCTGTACAGCGCGGAGGTGCGGGTCTATACCGACTACCAGAAGGCGATGAGCTGGGATGCGGACGGGATCGTCGAGCAAGTGCAGTCGCACAACACGCACGACGATGTCTGGATCGGAGATTTCTTCTTCGAGACGCTGACGACCGGTTCGTATTGGCTCGTCACTCAGCCGTTGGCAGGGACCGGATACAACCAGTACGGGCCCGTGCGCCGGTTCGTGAACTACAGCGCGGCCATGCGGGAACATCCCGTCAACATGCCGCGCGACGAGGTCGCCCTCTACGGGCGGATATGCGACGCCAATACGCAGGCCCCGCTCGAGAACGCGCGGATCCTGGTCGCGCCCGGCAACTTCTCCGAGATGTTCCGGACCTCCACCGACGCGCAGGGCAACTACCGGCTCACCTCCATCCCGGAGGGCTCGCAGTGGATTGTCCTGTTCAAGGAGGGCTACCAGGCGCAGATGGTGAACAAGGACATCTATCAGAACCCGCAGTACATCGAGTTCGGGTTGGTGCCCGCCTCGACTAAAGCGGACGAACTCGCAACGGTCGAAGGCCAGATCACCGCCGTGTGCAGCGTGGGCGGCGAGGATATCCAGTGCCCGGTCCCGCACGCGGAGGTCATGCTCGCCGGCGTGGCCACCACCTTTACCGACGGCGACGGCTATTTCCGGATCGACGGACTGCCCGCCGGCCGGTACTATGGTATCATCCGGCGTGAAGGGTTCCGCAGCCAGTTGCTCGATCAGGGGCCGAACGGCGTCTTCGAACTGGCCGCCGGCCAGACCAAGCTCGAGAACCGGGTGCTGCCGCTGCTCGGGGCGGGCCCGTCGATGGACGTGGTGCTGATCACGGCCAACAATCAGCAGATCCAGAGCGCCGGGGTCTCGGTCGGCGGGCTCGGGTCGCTGATGAGCGGCCCGAAGCCGGACGGCTACGGCACGAGCGACACCGGGACCGGCACGGTCCTCACCGACGCGGGCGGTATCGCGCAGCTCAACGGCGTGCCGTACGGCGAGCAGGTCATCGTCGTCACGCTCGAGGACGGCCGCGAGATTGAACGCACGGTCAATGTGATCGGCAGCGGCCGGGTCGTGCTCGACGTCACCGAGCCGGAATCGCCGCAGACCTTCGGCGAGTGGGCCACCAACAACTTCGTGGGGGCCGACCTGGCCGACACGAACATCTGCGGCGAGGCTGCCGATCCCGACGCCGACGGCTATAACAATGAACAAGAATTCATCATTGGCTCGCGCCCGAAAGACCCCGGCTCCGCGTTCCTGCCCGGCATCGACAAGATCGGGTTCGACGGCTGGCAGTTCACCGTCGACAACACGCTCACCGACCGCGTCTACGACGTGTGGTGGTGCACGAACCTCGTCGAAGGGAACTGGCAGAAGGTGAATCTCGACAGGACCGGCACGGGCGGCGAGATCACGCTGACCGTCACCAACGATCCCAGCGCCCGGCCGAACTGCTTCTACTCGACCGGCGTAACCAGACCATAACGCGGAGCCTGCGGGGGCTGACGCATCCGCGGTTAGATGAAAGAACGGGGCGCGCGGCGACCGATGTCGCCGCGCGCCCCTTGTGTCGTCCGGGGGCGGGCGGCGAGGTCCTGGATGCGGGGTCCTGCGGACGCGGCTCGCGAGGACGCTCGCCCTCCAGCACCGCCCGGGACCTCTCGGATGAATCCGGTGGAGGGCGAGCGTCCTGAGGCCGTCTCAAGACCGCGGCTCGGCACAGCCTCGCCCTCCATTTGGGCCATGCAGGCAACCCTAAACTGTAATGGCTTTCGACTGGAGCGTTGACAACGAGGGAAATGACCTCATGAAACACAGACTCGTGCCCGACCTTGTGCTGTTCCTGCTCTGTCTCCCCATCGCCATCTCCAGCACCGTTGCCGCTGAGCCGGCACCCGGCGATTACGACGGCGACGGGCAGGCCGATCTGGCCGTGTATTCCGAGCTGAGACAGGAATGGATGATCCTTGAATCATCCACTGGCGCCACGAACCTGACCGCTTTTCCCGACACCCCTTTGACAGGGGAGCTGCATGTCCCGAAAGACTACGACGGGGACGGCCGGACAGACTTGGGTGTGTACGACGCCGCAAGCGGCACGTGGTATATGCTTCAGTCTTCCAACGGCTACCAGACCGTCCAGTTTGGCTGGTCTGAGACGGAACCGATTCCCGAAGACTACGATGGGGACGGCCTCGACGACACGGCGGTCTTCCACGGCGCGGCAGAGACTTGGTACCTGATGCGGAGCCGAGACGGATTCCAGACTGTGACGTTCGGGGCGGACCAGCCGATTCCGGTGCCTGCCGACTACGATGGCGACACGAACGCGGACATCGCGGTGTACTCCGCGGCCAGCGGCACGTGGCACGTCATCGAGTCTTCGACGGGCGCGACGAATATCGTCCCGTTCAGTTGGCCGGATCCCGAACCCGTGCCTGCCGACTATGACGGCGACGGAAAGGCCGACGTGGCCGTGTACTCGGCGTCCGGCGACACGTGGCACATCTTCGAGTCGGCGGTCGAACAGACGAACTCCCTTCTCTTCGGCTGGCCGAACACCGAGCCCGCCCCCGCCGACTACGACGGCGACGGCAGAGCGGATTGCGCGTTGTTCTGCCGCACGAACGCCATGTGGTACATCCTGCGGTCCTCCGACGGCCAGACGAACATCCAGGAGTTCGGCTGGGCGGAACGGACGTTGGTGGTGACCGGCGATCCCGAGCCGCACGGCAGTCCGTCCGGCTTCCCGGCAGCGTTCGGGTACGGCACGAACGACGTTGAGGTCCCGTTCTCCTTTACCAATTTCGTGACGAGCCCGGCGGACACGCTGGGCGGCACGCAGCATGTCTGCACCGGGTGGTCCGGGACCGGCAGCATCACCGGCAGTGGCACGGGAACCAGCGTGGAGGTCACGATGACGACCGACTCGACGCTGACCTGGCAATGGGAGCCGGAGTATCTGCTCGACACCGAGGCCGGCCCGAACGGCAGCGTGGATACCGGCGACGGCTGGTACTCGAACGGGGCGAGCGTGACCATCAGTGCCGCCGGCACGAACGGGTTCCGGTTCTGGGACTGGGCCGGCGATGTGCCCGGCGGGAGCGAGACCAACAACCCGCTCACCCTCACGATGGACCGGGCCAGGACGGTCACGGCGAACTTCAAGTTCGGCGGGCCGGTTTTCTATGTGGATCTCGGCGCGAGCGGGCAGAACGACGGATCGTCCTGGGCCGACGCGTTCACGAACATCCAGGCCGCGCTCGATATTGCGTTCGATGGGGAGACGGTCCTCGTGACGAACGGCACCTACAATCTCGCCGCCCAGCTTGCCGTTTCGCGCGGCGTTACGGTCCGCAGCGTGAACGGGCCGGATCAGACCACGATCCACGGCAATTACGTCACGCGCTGCCTCTATCTGGACCACGCCGACGCCGTCGTGGACGGCTTCACGATCATGCGCGGCACCGCCTTCAGCGGGCCGGGCGTCTATCTGAACGGGGGCGGGACGGTGACCAACTGCACGATCCGCGACAACGATGCCAGCGGCAACGGGGCCGGCGTGTACTGTGCGGGCGGCGGCACGGTGGTGGACTGCACCCTCAACAACAACGAAGGCGACGAGGGCGGCGGCGTCTACTGCGACGGGGGCGGCACCATCCTGAACTGTGTGATCCGCAACAACGTGTCGGCCGGCTCCTGGGGCGGGGCCGGCGTGTACTGCGCCTACGGCGGCATGATCCGCAACTGCGTGCTGAGCGGGAACCAGGCGTGGAACGACGGCGGTGGTGTCTACTGTGACGGGGGCGGCACGATCGAGAATTGCACGATCATCGACAACGAGGCCGGCGCGGGCGGCGGCGTGTGCTGCCGCTGGGGCGGGACGGTCCGCAACAGCGTCATCTACTCGAATTCCGGCGACCCGGACTCCGAGAACTGGGACTCGTCGGGCGACGGCATTTCGTTCGTCTATTCGTGTACCGTGCCCCTGGTCGGCGGCGACGGAAACGTCACGAATAACCCGCAGTTCGTGAATGAGCTGGGCGGCAACTACCGGCTGCGCCCCGACTCGCCGTGCGTCGATGCCGGGGCGAACCTGGCGTGGATGTTCGGCGCGGCCGACCTGGACGGCAACGCGCGGATCTTCAACGGCACGGCGGACATGGGCGCGTACGAAGTGCGGCTCATCGCGCAGCTTCACGCCTTTCTCCAGGGGCCGTACAACGATACCACGCATGCCATGACATGCGCCTTGTATACGAACAGCCTGATTCCTTTGACGTCGCCGTATGCCGATGACCGGCGCGAGGTGACGGCGGCGCCCTCCAACGCAACCGACTGGGTGCTGGTGCAGCTGCTGGACGCGCCGAGCAACGCGCCGGTCGTCTCGCGCAGCGCGTTCCTGGATACCGACGGCAACGTGATCGCGGATGACGGAAGCGCCGGAGCGGCCGTCGAAGTGGCGGCCGGCTCGTACTACGTGCGGTTGGCGCACCGCAACCATGCCGCGCTCATGTCAGCGGCTGCGGTGCCGTTCACCAACGAGACGACCGCCTACGATTTCACGACGGGGGCCGGTCAGGCCTATGGCGGCGCCGCTTCCGTCGTGGAAGTCGAACCGGGCATTTGGGGCATGATCGCCGGCGACGCCGACGGGGACGGCGCCGTGCTGGCCGTGGATGCGCTGATCCACGCGAGCCAGACGAACCTGACCGGCTACCATCGCGCGGACTTCAACCTGGACGGTACCGTCTCGGACGAGGACCTGACCGGATTCTGGACGCCGAACGAGGGGCGCGCCACAGCCGTGCCGAACCCGGCAACCTGGCTTTCCCCCGCGCTGGAGATCCGGCCGCCGCATCAGACGCTGGTCTCGGGATACAGCAACACCTTCTATGCCGTGGGCAGTACCGGCGACGTGGCGTGGGCGTTCGTCACGAATCCGAGCGGCGGCTCGCTCACCGTGCTGGACGGAACCAGTGTCGTGTACCAGGCCGGAGTGACCTCGGCCTGTATCGACGTGATCGAGGCCTGGGACGCCGAGGATCGGGTGGGTCGCGCGAATGTGAACGTGATCGGTACCGCCGACATCGCCGCCGCCGGCAAGGCCGTCGTCCTGGCAGGCCGCAAGAGCGCCGACGATCCGCTCTGGCCGAATTCCGACTACCTGGCCGACGCCGCGTACAATACCTTGCTTTATCGCGGGTACTCGAAGCCGAACATCCACTACCTGAGCCCGGAACTCGAGCAGGATGTGGACGGGGACGGTATCGCCGACGATATCGACCTGGAGACCACCTATGCGAATGCGGAACTCACCTTCACCAACTGGGCGAACGGCACGAGCAATCTGTTCGTCTATCTGGTCGACCACGGCACGGATTCGGCCGGAAACGGTCAGTTCCGGCTGAACGCCTCCGACACGCTGCCGGCCGCGGATCTCGACGGCTGGCTGGACAGCTTGCAGGACGCGTACGGAACACGCGTGATCGTGCTGATCGACTGCTGCTATGCCGGGAGCCTGTTGGACGAACTGGCCTATCCGGGCCCGGCGGACCGGATCGTGATGGCCTCCTGCGGCACGAACGGGCCGGCCTACTTCGTGGCGGGCGGGCTGGTGAGCTTTTCCGACGCGTTTCTCAACGGCGTGCTGCTGGCCGACGACGTGGCCGACGCGTATGCCATGGCCGCCAACGCCATGGGGCTGTACCAGGCGCCCGTCTACTACGACAACGGCGGCGGCGGGCTCGGGACCGGCTTGTATCTGGGTGCCACGTTCATTGCGGCGAAGGAGATCCCGCGTATCGGAACTGTATGCGGGAATCAGTTGCTCAGCGGCGAGACGACCGCCACGTTGTGGGGTGACGATGTCACCTCCCAACATCCGATCACGCGCGTGTGGTGCCACGTCGTGCCGCCCAGTCACGACCCGGAGCCCGGCGCGCCGATCGACGCGATCCCGGAACTGACACTGCCGTACGAGCCGGCAACCGGCCGGTATACGGCCAGCTATGCCGGGTTCAGCGAGCAGGGCGCCTACAAGGTCATCTACTACGCACGCGACGAATGGAACAGCGTGTCGCTGCCCGAACAGCGCTACGTGATTCAACAGGGCTTCGACGAGCGCGTCGTGCTCGTCAACGGCGGCCTGACCAACGCCGCGCGCTGGCCGGCCATGAACGCTATGGCCAATCGCGCCTACCACACCTGCCTGAAACGCTGGTTCGATGGGGAGAGCATTCGCTATATGAGCGCGGAATCGAACCAGGACGTGAACGGTGACGGCACGAACGACGTCGACGCCACACCGTCGCTGGTGGGGTTGGCCGCCGCCGTGACAAACTGGGCGGGCGCGGCCGACAAGCTGACCGTCTACCTGATCGGCGAGAACGACGGTGCGAATCTGCGGCTGAACGCCTCCCAGACGCTCGACGCGCCCACGCTGGACGGCTGGCTCGATGCGTTTCAGACGTCGAACAACGCGCCGGCCATCGTCATTCTCGAATTCCCGGGTGCCGGCGGCTTCGTCCCCGCCCTCACCCCGCCTGCGGGTTGCGAGCGAATCACGATCGCCGGCGCGGAACCGAACAAGGACTGTTCGTGGGCGGTGAACGGACAGGTCAGCTTCTCCGGTGTGTTTCTGAGCCATGTCTTCAATGGGCGCACCGTCGGCGATGCGTTCGAGGCGGCCAGGACCTGCATGCGGGCCGCGTCGGGCCGCCTGCGCCAGACCGCCCAGCTCGACGACGACGGCGACGGCGTGCCGAACGAAGCAGGGCAGGACGGGCTGATCGCGGAGGCCCGCTACATCGGCGCGGCGTTCATAACCGGGGATGAAAACCCGGCGATCGGCACGCCGATGCCCGACGCTTCCTTCAACGAGGCGACCAACAGCCTCACGCTCTGGGCCGCCGACGTCACGGATATGGACGGCGTCTCCACCGTGTGGTGCACCGTCACCGAGCCGGACTTCGACGGCGCCGGCGAGCTGCCCCAGACGAACCTGATGTGGAACGCGGGCGCCGGCCGGCACGAAGTCCTGTGGGACGCGTTCACCAAGATCGGCGACTATGTCGTGACCTTTTTCGCCGAAGATACGCTCGGAGAGCTGTCCGAGCCGGCGCAGTGTATCGTGACGCGGTTCGAGCAGGATACCGACGCCGACCAGATGCCGGACTGGTGGGAAACGCTCTATTTCGCCGGCGTCACGAATGCCGATGCCGCAACCGACGACGACGGCGATACCTACAGCAACTGGGCCGAGTGGCTCGCCGGCAGCGACCCGACGAACGGCGCGTCGATGTTCGAGATCGCCGATTCGGACCCGATCCCGGCCGACGGCTACGTGATCCTGCGCTGGCCGAGCCTGTCGAACCGCGTCTACAGCGTGGATGTCACGACGAACCTGAGCGCCGGCTTCGCGCCGTTCGTTTCCAACCTGGTGGCCACGCCGGCCGAGAACGTGTACACCGACGACCAGCATGCGGCGGAGGGGCTGTTGTTCTATCGCGTGCGGGTGGGGCAGGGGGAATAGCCGCGAAAGATAGCCGCGAAAGGGCGCAAGGAACGCAAAGGGGCGGAGAGGGTGGCCGCGAAAGGGCGCAAGGAACGCAAAGGGGCGGAGAGGGTGGCCGCGAAAGGGCGCAAAGGACGCAAAGGCAGAGGATAGCCGCAAGAGGGCGCAAAGCACGCAAAGGCAGAGGATAGCCGCGAAAGGGCGCAAAGCACGCAAAGGCAGAGGATAGCCGCAAGAGGGCGCAAAG
>JAFGHX010000268.1 GCA_016929905.1 Kiritimatiellia bacterium | reverse complement strand
CCTTCTTCGACATCCCGGACACCTGGACAACGTGCGGCCCGACCCTCTCGTTGAGCGTGACCGTGGACCTTTGCAATGGGATTATATTTGGGAATAATCCGCTCAACTTCAGAGATGCCTTTGGCCTCTGCAAAAATCGATCGTTTGGGGACCGTGTCGCGGATCTCTTCGAAGACATCTACAATACATGCGAGAGCTGGGATAAGCAGAACCGGGAAGCAGAAGCACATTACAACGACATGTACCGGGAGTGGTACTGGGATCCAGATCACGGAGAGGCATTCTACTATTTTCACAGCCCGGAATTCAGGCGAGGTCGTGCTGCGACAATCACGGCGGTTTCACTAGCAGTCGGCCTCTACCGATATCACGCAGCGCTCAACCGTGCTCAGCAAACCGTTCCAACTTCTGCAAACCCAGGATCCTCCGGCATCGATAATGTGTCGCAGGCCACGATCAAGGGACACGCGACAGATGGGAGCCCATACTGGGCCCCCTCAGATGTTCCCGCAGGTACTCTTGTTGCTCCCGTATACGATAAAAGCGGAGCACTGGTCGGCTACTCGGTCATCGGAGAGGTCAACCCACACGTGGCTGGTGGTGCCATGGATTTGATCAACCAGTAACTTGGGTCGCTGATGAACATCTTTTCCTTCGCCGCCTTTAAGCTCGGCCTAACTCCACTATACTGCGTACTGCGTCTTTCGAATAACCATACGCAGCTTCATTCCGAACCACTGAAACCGGTCATGGAAAAAGTCGACAGCCAAACTTTTGGCATTTTGGTATGGAGAAACGGCAGGGGAGCTCAAGCAACCGCTCAACTTCTTGGCCAAGAATACAAGGTCTCGACTATCAACAACCGACAATACAATCAACTAGTTGAAGTTCACAAGCGAGCCGGCATAAAATGTATCCTGATCTTTGCCACACGGCACCACCAAGAAAGAGCCAAAAAACAACTCCGTGCTCTCTCGTAGCGCACCCTACTTCCAGCTCATTCGGATGCACCGCAAGCCGGACACCAACTAACATCCATCCCCTTCGTCACATATCCTCCGAAAACGTGGGCTCTTCTTCCTCGCGAATACAACAAAGCCCATCACAAGCGACAAAAGCATCCCGTGTGTAATCAAACCCAACCCTTTGAAGTAAAGGCACAAACCAATATCCGGAGATATATACGCTCCACACAAGACAGCTACGCCCATCGCAATAACGGCAATTAGACCAGAGACCGGTATCGCCAAAAAAAACATTCCCCACTTGAACAAGTGTGACTCAACAGTCACAAAGCAAACCAAAGTCAAAGCTACAAGGGTCTCTACATGTAGAAGCATCCCCGTGTGCGGCCCCGCGAAACTGAAAGCACATCCCGCATGTATTCTTGGCACAGTTATCGCAACTCCTCGCATTGATGCGTCCAACCCGAAAATATCGAGGCACAGCAAAAGCGTCTTTCCCCACACAACTCGCATCGGATAAACTACTGCGCGGAAAGGGCCTATCAGCAAAATCCCTACGAGAATAGCACAACCCAGATAGGCTACGTTCGCGACGCTCAGAATCCCTCGCTTGTGTGGTCCTACGAAACTCGTCTTCATTTTCTTCCGAACAATATAGCATACGTCTTCGGTGAGTGAATATCTCCAAAAGAAACGCTCATTTTCCCATGAAAAATGCACCGAAATTCCCCTGGACTCATTCGGAAAGAGCGCCCCCTGGAATCGACCTATCGATAAACGACTGATCGAACCGGCAGACAGTCTCCTTCTTCAAGGCCACAGTTCGAGAGTGCCTCCCGCTGTGCCCGAGAAGCACTTTTTTTGACTTTCGCCAGCCCAAGATTGCCATTCTTGCTTTTTCGAATAGAATGGCCCCGTCAAGGGGCATTAGCGCCCGACTCCGCCCTTCGTGTGGCTTCGTCGGGCAAGGCCGCCATCAGCGGCTCAGAGCGAGGTCTCTCGGATCCAGGCGGCGAAGAACGGATTGATGAAGTGGTAGGCCCTGCTGCGTTCGATCAGGATGCTGAGGCTGCACCGGGATCCACCGTCAGGGTGGGGCGCAAGGCGGCCAAGGTCTTGCCGATCTTCCGGAAAATGGTTTCTGCCTTCTCCAGCTTCGGCGTCCGATCATGACCGTGGGCAAGATCGGTGGACGATCACGGGCGACGATTACGCGCGACGGTTCAGAACCGGACAACGATCCCGCCTATAGACGCCACAACGCCGATCCGCGGCCGCCGTCTCGACGCCACCCGCCTGTTTGACGGTCGGGCGGCCGCGACGTGCACTTGAACTCGGCGGCGCGGGGTGCGAAGATAGCCAGGAGTCGAACCAGGTGGCATGGGCACGCACACCATACACAGGCTTGGGGCATCACTCTTGCTGGCGGGCGCGGCGGCCTGCGGCGCGGAGGACGCGGATATGACGGCGAAGGCGGAAAAGGCGGGTGGAGTCGAACTGTTCGTGTCAACGAAGGGCAACGACGCGTGGTCCGGACGGCGCGCCACGCCGAACGCGGCGAAGACGGACGGGCCGTTCGCGACGCTGCAGCGCGCACTGGACGAGATCCCGACCCTGAAGGGGGCGGCCGGCCTGCAGCCGCCGGTCAGCATCGCGCTGCGGGGCGGAACGTACTTTCTTTCGGAGCCGGTCACGATCGCGCCGCGTCATTCCGGCGTGTATGCCTGGGATGGCAGGCAGAAGAAGGAACAGCGCGTGCCCGTGACCCTGGCCGCTTACAAGGATGAGAAGCCCGTCCTGAGCGGCGGCACGAGAATCACCGGTTGGCGCAAGACGAAGATCGGCGCACGCAACGTGTGGGTTGCCGAGCTGCCGGAAGTGGCGGCCGGCAAACGGTATTTCCGGCAGCTCTTCGTCAACGGCAAGCGCCGGTTCCGGCCGCGGCTGCCGGCCAAGGGCTTGTTCCGCATTGCCGGCTTGCCCGATGCGACGCCCGAGACGCCGCTTCGCGAGGGGCAGCGCCGGTTCGAATACGCGGACGGCGACCTGCACAACTGGCGGAATCTGCAGGACGTCGAAGTCGTCATTCTGCAGCGCTGGATCGAGGCGCGCATGCGCGTGCGCGGCGTGGACGAGGCGAATCGGCTCGTGACGCTGAGCGCCAGGACGCGGTTCGTGCTGCGCGACGACCACGAGGCACACAGGCAGGAGGGCACCGAGTACTACGTGGAGAACGTGTTCGAGGCGCTCACAAAGCCCGGCCAGTGGTACCTGGACCGGAACAAGGGCCTGTTGTACTACCTGCCGAGGCCGGGCGAAGACATGAAGACGGCGGAAGTCGTCGCCCCGCGCCTGGCGCAGGTACTGCTCGTGAAAGGGGGCGGGAAGGCGGGGCCCGTGCAGGAACTGCATGTTCGCGGAATCGCCTTCTCGCACACGGAATGGTTCTATCCGGGCAGCCGGGCCTGCTCGATGCAGGCGGCGTGCGATGTGCCCGCCGCCGTCAGCCTGGACCATGCCCGGGGCTGCAGCTTCGAGCGCTGCAACTTCGTGCATCTCGGGACCTACGGCGTGGAACTGCTGGACGGGTGTTCGGATGTCGAGCTGCGGCACTGCCGGATCGCCGATCTCGGCGCCGGCGGGATCCGCATCTGGCACGGCGCGCGTCGGAATACGGTCGCCGACTGCGTCATCGCCGACGGCGGGCTGATCTTCCTCAGCGCGGTTGGCGTGCTGATCGGCAAGAGTTCCGGCAACCAGGTGCTGCACAACCACATTCACCACTTTTGCTACACCGGCATATCGGTCGGCTGGACGTGGGGCTATGCCGAGAGCGAGGCATACGGCAATATCGTCGAGTACAACCACGTCCACGATATCGGGCAGGGCATGCTCAGCGACATGGGCGGCATCTACACGCTCGGCGTCTCGCCCGGAACCCGGATCCGGTACAACCTGTTCCACGACGTGCGCTCGCGCGGGTACGGGGGGTGGGGGATTTATACCGACGAGGGCAGCACGGACATCCTGATCGAGAACAACATCGCCTACAACTGCAACCGCGGCACCTTCCACCAGCATTACGGGCGGGAGAACGTGGTGCGGAACAATATTTTCGCTTTCGGCGGCCCGACCCAGATCGAACGGACCCGGATCGAGCCGCACAGCTCGTTCACCTTCGAGCACAACATCGTCTATTTCGAGGGGCTGGACGTGCTCGGCAAGCAATGGGCGAAGCCGGCCGCCGTGTTTGGCGGCAACCTGTACTGGAGCACGACCGGGACGAACCTGAACTTCGGCGGCCGCACGTTCGCCGAATGGCAGGCTGAGGGGATGGACGCGGGCAGCCTGATCGCGGACCCGAAATTCGTGAACGTGAGCACGCGCGACTTCAGGCTCTGGAAAGACTCGCCCGCGCTCAAGACCGGGTTCGTCCCGTTCGACCTCTCCACCGTCGGCCCGCGGTAACGTACGGTCGTGGCGGAGCGACGCGCCGGCAGAATGGCCCGCGAAAGTTCGCGAAAGCCGCGCGAAAGGGAGAGCGGAAAAGGCTCAGGTCGATACACGGCGCGCTTGGCTTCCACAGAGTTGTTGCGGAAATCGAAAGGATTGCCGCGAGGCGATGCGGTGAGAGGCCATACGGGGTGATCGGCCTCGCGGCAATCCTCGATTTCCGCAACGAACGCCTTCAGCCGGGACGGCAAGACGGACGCAGCCACTTTGAGTGGTTTGCGCACCCAAGAAGGTCCAGCCATCGTGTGCGGGTATGGGGCGCAAACAGTTCAAAGCTGTTGCCCTATCACCGGGATCCCCTTCTGCCTTTCGCGCGGCTTTCGCGGCCTTTCGCGGGCAAAGAAAGTCCCGTGCAACTCGGCAGAGTTCAGCGTCGCGGCAGCATTCCGATCAGGTGGCTGGCCTGGCCCTTGGTCAGGCGCTTGGGCGCCTGAATGCCGCGCGCCTTCAACACGGCGAGCTGTTTCTCGGAGGCCGGCTCCCGCCGCCAGCGGCTGTGACGGTTGACGAGCCCGATCGAATCCCGCCTGTGCGCGGCGACGAACTCGTCGGCGTGCGCGACGGCGGCCTCCAAGCCCGGCAAATGGGCGATGCTCCGTTCCACGCCGGCGTCGCGCAGGGCGACCTCCCATTCGCCGAGGATGGTCGGGTACACGGTGAGCGCGTCGCCCTTGGCGAGCCGCAGCACGTAACGGTCCATGCCCTGCTGCGCCCAGGCGTAGTCCGAGCCATACTCCAGTTCCTCGGGCGTATCGAGATCGAACAGGTTGACCCGCTGGCAGCGGTAGCGCAGGTCGGAGAGGGACCGCACCTGGTCGAGCCGCACCCAGGGCCGGTTCCGCTCGACCCATTCCAGCGCCTCCTGGACCTTCTTGGTGGTGCGGCCTTCCATGTCGAATTGGGTCGGCAGCCCGAAAAGGGTGGCGAGGTTGACGAGCTTCTGATCGCGCGTGAGGTCGACGATGTCGATGATCGTGACATCCTCCTTGCCGGGATGCAGCCGCGTGCCGCGCCCGATCATCTGAACGTAGAGCAGCGCGGACTTGGTGGGGCGCGCGAGGATGATGCCGGAGACGGCGGGTTCGTCGTATCCCTCGGTAAGCACCATGCAGTTGGTGAGCACCGTCTTGGCGCCCGAGCCGAACTCGGCGAGCGCCTGCGCGCGCGCCTCGCGCGGCATGTCGCCCGTGACGCAGCCGGTGGGTATGCCGGCGCGGCGGAAGCTGTCGGCCAGGCTGTGCGCGTGGGCGACGTCGACGCAGAAGCACAGGGTCTGCCGCCCCGCCAGCCGGTCGCGGTAGATCGTCACGACCAGCTCGTTGCGTTCCTGCACGTTCACCGCGCGCGAGAGCTGGGCGGCGACGAAGTCGCCCATCCGGGTCTTCACCCCGGACAGATCCACGTCGGTCTCCACGCGGTAGGCGGCGAGCGGGGCGAGATAGCCGTCTTCGACCATCTGGGGCAGGTTACGGGAGAACGATATCTCCTCGAACACGGCATCCAAGCCCTGCCCGTCGCCGCGTTTGGGCGTGGCGGTGAAGCCGAGCAGCAGCTTCGGCGTGCCCGTCTCAAACACACCGAAATGCTCGAGCGTGCGGCGGTAGGTGGCCGCGGTGGCGTGGTGCGCCTCGTCCACGACGAGCAGGTAGAACTCTTCCGGGTCGAGCCGTTCGAGCCGGGCCGAATGCTTTCGCCCGAGCGTCGGCACACTGGCCACCACAATGCGGGAGTCGGGCTGTGCGCGACGGCCCGCCTGCTCGATATCGACCTGCAGCGCGGGATTGGCGCGCAGCAGCTTGTCGCGCGCCTGTTCGAGCAACTCCTCGCGATGCGCCAGAACCAGCATGCGTTTCTTCATTCTGAAGAACGACGGCAGTTGCGCGAAGATCACCGTCTTGCCCGTGCCGGTGGGCAGCGAAATGAGCTGGCGCCGGATCCCCGCCGCGTACCGGTCGCGGATCGTCTCGAGACAGGCTTTCTGATAGGGGCGGAGTTGCATCCCGTTTGCATGCAAGCACACGGGGTCCGGAGGGGCAAGCAGAAAGGGGGCTCCGAATCCGCGGGCAGGCCCGCGGATTCGGAATGGTCGATGGTTGATGGTTGATGGTGGACGGTTGATGGGGGATGGTCAATCGTCAATCGTCAATACTCAATCAGGTGCCGCCGGGCCCGGCATGGGCCATGAGCAAGCGGCCGTCGCGCGCTTCGCCGCGCAGATCGCCGTCGAAATGGAAGACGATCGTCGCCTTCTCGTCGAGCGTCGCGCGTTTCCCGGGTGTGAAATCGGCGCTGTAGCGCGGCGCGTTGGAGATGCGCACTTCATCGATCGGCCAGCCGAGCGCGCCGGCGCCCGTGACCGTGGAGCCGAGTTGGACGAGATAGGTTTCGGCCTTCAGATGCCATTTTTTGCCGTGCAGGTTGGTGTTCGTTTTCGAGGAGGCCTTCTTGCCGTCGAGGAAGAGATCGATTGAGAGCGAGTCTTCGTCCGTCGCCGCCCACTGCATGGCGACGTGATGCCAGCCTTCCTCCTTCCAGCCCCCGGCAGACGCGCCCGTCCAGAGCTGCTGGAACTCCTGCGTGGATACGCGGGCCGTGAGGTTCCGGCCCGTCCGCCGCAGGCAGACGGAGCGGGTGTTGTCGAGCAGCGGGTGATCGAACCGGATCGGCCCCTGGAAGAAGAAGACGTTGTCGGTCTTGGGGCCGAACCGGATTTCGTTGTCGGCCGGCGGTGTGACGTGGACCCACATCTCGAGCGTGCCCCGGCGCGAGTCGAATACGGGGCCCGACTGCGCGATGGCGGGGAAGTGCGCCGTGTCGGCCAGCGCCTGGCCGCTGACGCCGGGCACGAAGCGGGCCTTCACCTCGCGCGCGGGCGGCTCGCCGAACGTGCGGCGGAAGACCCACGACCCTTCGTTCGCCTTGAGATGAAAATCGACCTGCACGCCCGGCACGGGCGTATCGACGACGTAGCGGACCGGCTCCCGGCTGCGCCACAGCAGCTGGATATTCTGGTCCTCGAACACGGCGAAGTGGCCCTTGCGCGCGTTGCCCGACCACACATGCGCGTTCAGCGAGGCGTTGTGGAGCGGCTTCGTGGTTTCCAGGTTGATGTTCAGCACCGTCTCGAAACCGGTCCCGTCGCCGATCGTGATCTGGCCTGCCCGTTCTTTCGCGGTATCGAAGTTGATGACCGGCTCGCGGTTCGGCGGCGGTTCGCGGAGGAATTCCAGTTCCGCGAATTTCGACGGGGTGTGGAAACCGGCCCCTTCCATCAGCACGGTCGAGGTCGACTCGCGGTTGCCGTCGGCCCGAACGAGGTTCCGGCACAGGTTCGCGCGCCAGGAGGCGCCGGCTTTCGGGCGCGCGCCGAGTTCGTCGGCCGGCACGAAGGCTTCGAGCGTCCACCGGTCCGGGTAGCGGGCGATGGCGAACCTGGCCTTTGAGGAGAAGCCCTTGTTGTCCATGGCCAACATGCCGCGCGCGTCGCGGACCTTGCGCCCGTCCAGGATGCTGCCGTCGATGCCCCAGATGTAGTGAACGTAGGTTTCCCGGTCCTTGTTCGCGTCGACGAACAGTTCGACCGACTGGGTCTGATTCCAGTTGTGGTCGTCGCGCCCGCGCGCCTTGATGGGGATCGCGTCGGCGCCGGGCTCGTAGACGGTGTAGCCGACGTACAGGCCGGCCGGGTCGAAGAGGAGCCGGGCCTCCGTCTCCTTCTCCGCGGGGGTCGACGTCTTGTGGTTGACGAAGTACTCGTTCTTCGGGGCCGAGGCCCAGGCGTCTTCGTCGAGCCGGCCGTCGATCGCCGGCGCCGGCGCGGCCGGCACGGCGTAGAGCGCGCGGTCCTGCATGGCCTTCTTGAACCATTTCGGCGTGTTGTAGGCTTCGAACAGCCGGTCCATGTCCTGCTCGAACTTCGCGATCTCCTCTTCACGCTTCGAATAGTCGTACTCGTAGAATTGGCCGAACGTGTAGACCCAGTTCGGGTTCCGGCGCCGGTTGATCGGGGTCTTGTTCATCCACGGCCACTGCTGTTGCCAGGCCGCTTTGCCTTTCGCGATGAACGTGCGCGCCTCGGCGCAGAGCTGTTTGGCCTTGTCCATGTCCCCGGAAATGACGGCCGGGCGCGCCTGGAGCAGGCGCTGCTGGAACGGTGCGACGTAGGTGGAGACGAGCACCGCGCGGTACATCTCACCGAACATCTTCGCCGCGAGCGGGTCAGGAATCGGATTGCGGCCGGCGGCCAGGGCCGCGTCGTAGACGGCGCGCGCCTGCTCCAGCGAGGCCATCGCGCGCTGCGTGGCCTCGACCAACCGCTGCATGCGCGCGGCGGGGTCTTCCTTCAGACCCATCTCGGCCGCCACCTCGCGCGGGCGCTGGATGAAGCGGTAGGAGATGTTCGAGTCGTAGACGGGCACCATGTAGGGACCGATCTCCGGCCCGTAAAACGAGTTGCACAGCTTCCGGATGTGCTTGCGGGCGATGTCGGGCGGGTCGATGTGGTGGTCGATCTCGTAGCCGCGCAGGCTCGGGTTGGTGAACTCTTTGGAGCCGGGCGCGTTCACGTTCCAGCCGAACTCGGCCGACATCATTTCCGCCATGTAATACAGGCCCCAGGCGCAGCCGCCCGTATAGAAGATGTCCGCGTGGCCGGGCCGATGGAAGGTCTTGAGCCAGCCTGGAGCCATGGTGAACTCCGGATTCCAGCCGCGGTCATGCATGATCTCGAGATAGCAGTGGAAGTTGCGCTTGCCGTAGCATTGCGTCATCAGGTCGTACTGGCGGCGGATCGTCTCGCGCTGGCAGATGAACACGTCCTCCGGCAGCATCGTGCCCAGCCGCGTCAGGAAGCTCTGATGCGAACTCGCAATCTTGCCGGCCAGCGCCTTGGCGTTGGCGGCGCTGCCCGAATTCCTGGCGACATTCTTCTCGAGACTCACGGGGTCGATGCTGCTGCCGTTGTAGGGATAGACCACCGCGATCATCTTGAAATCGGGGATCTGCTCCTTGATGATGCGGTACCAGGTTCCGAAGACCGCCGCGTCGGCCTTGGCATGGTCGTCGCCGTACGTCTTCTTGCACTGTTCGCAGCGCTCGCCCCAGCGCGCCGGGTTTTCCCAGCCGCCGCCGTCGGTGGCATGCAGATACAGCCAGTCCATCCCGCTCTTCTTCATCAGGTTCGCCGTCTCCCGGGCGCGCTCCTCGTGCACGTCCAGCAGCGACCAGCAAAAGTACTTCTTGTGCACCCGGTGATCGACGCATCGGCTCTTGCGCGGATCGTCTTTGTCGCGCGGATAGGTGCCGACCTCCGTGGACGCGCTCGCCACGAAATACACGCCGCGCGCACGGGCGTAGTCGCTGACCTGGCGCAAGTAGGGGCACTGGCCTTCGCCGCTGTTGAACAGGTGCGTGGCGTGCGACCAGGTCATGTTGATCTTGTGGCGCAGCATATAGTCCACGTACTGCTTCATCTCCTGCACAAACTGCGCGCCGATCTTGTCGATGTTCGGGCTGTTCTTCTGTGAGGCGCTCTTCAACTCCCAGCCGATCCCCACGTTGGCGGGCGGGCGCCCGATCTGGCGGTAGGGGAAGTCGGGCCAGTCGCGGATCGCGGCGAGCCGCAGGTCGGCCTTGCCGTTCGGGACCGGGGCGCCGCCGGGCGTTTCGAGCAGGTAGCGCAGCGTGACCGCCGCATAGAGCGCGCCTACCGCGTCGTGGCCGGAGAGGACGACGACGGGTTTGCCGCCCGTCTCATGCACCGCGATGGCGTACCCTTCCATCTTCGCCGGCACATCCGCGCGATGCGCGAATTCCACCGCCTGCATCTGGCCCTGGCCCGAGACGCCGATGACAATGACAGGGCCGCGCGCCGCCTGTATCTCAGCCGGGCCGCCTTCCGTGACCGCGAGCGCGGCGGCGCCCAGTTCGTCGGTCAGCCGGTGATTGATTTCTCCGGCGGCAATCCGGAGCATCGGCTCGCGGCCGGCCAGCACAATGGTGCCGCCCGCCACGGGGACGGTCCGGCCCGTCGCCTTCATCTCCTTGGGCTGCGGCGTGATCGAGGTCCACAGGTAGTCCGGCTCGCCGGTCTGAACCGCGACGACGGCGGTGAGCCCGCCCACCGCGGCGGCGGTACCGGTGCAGGCGACGGCTATCTTGATTTTTGCCCAGGTCATCATGCGCATTACTCCTTTCGAAACAGCCGCGACCGATCCGGTCAGGGCCAGCGCCCCCGTGCTCACCCCCCAGGCCACCTTGTGGATCGAATCGCACAACTCGATCGGCATCGCCTCTGCCGTCCTGGATGTGAGCAGCGGGATCAGGACGGCCGGCGCAACCATCGTGCCCCTGGCCGTAAGCGTCTTTCGAAGCCTGTCGAGTCCGATCTTGATTTTGCGGCGGACCGCGTCCACATGCACGCCCCATTCGCCCGCGATCTCAGCTTGCGTCTTGCCGTGCAGGTAATGCGCAATCAGCGCGTCACGCGTGCGCGTGTTCAGTCGCTGCAGCGCGCCGTCCAGTTCCGGGGCGATCCGCTCCCACACGCGCTCGTCCGCCTCCTGCTCCAGCATGACCGCTTTCTCCTCACGCTTCGCGCGTGCGATCCGTTCGCGTTCGATGTGTCGGGCCGCGTTCAGGGCCGTTTGCCAGAACCAGCCGGCCAGCCGCACGCGCCGCTTCAGCCGGGCCGCCTTGCGCGCGAAGACGACGAACGCCGCCTGGCTCGCGTCCTCGGCCAGATGGTGGTCGCCAAGCCGCCGATAGGCCGCGCTGTACACCAGCGGGGCATACCGTTCCACAATCTGCCGGAACGCCCCTTCCGAGCCGTTCTCGACATACTCGGAAAGGAGCCTCTTTTCGATTTCGTCCATGGCCGCGGCCCGCTTTCTATCGTTGAATGCCACCAGAATCGCAGAACCGGCGATTCTTTTGAAACTTTTTTTGGCCGCCTTTCCCGCACATGGACCAAGGCGGTCGGACCACCCCTATCCTCAAGGCTGATCGGCCTGACCGATGCCCGTTCACCATTGCCCACCACCTCGACCTGGCTTTTCACCACAGTCCCGAAAGACACACATCCGAAATTACGGTCGGAGACTCAGATAGCACACCAGATTTCTGGTTCCGGGTATTGACGGGAGGTTGATTAAACGTAACAATATATATGATTGATACGTTAATATCTTGACGCGGCCTTTCATTGGCGGTGCAGCGTTGGGGGAATCGTGAGTGCAGCGGGAATAGACAACAAGCCTACACAACGGTATCGCGTCGCTCTGGTCGGCTGCGGCCCGCGGGGCCGCGATCACGCCAAGGCATTCGTGAAACTCACCGACAGGTTCGAATTGGTGGCGGTTTGTGACAGGAACCCGGGCAACCTGGAGGCGTTCTCACGGGTGCTTTGTATTCCCGCCACCTACACGTGCGCCGAGAGGATGCTCTCCAAAGAGCGGCCGGAGGTGCTCTGCTTTGCCACACGGCCGCAGGTGCGGCTCGAACTGGTGCAACTTGGTATCCAATACGGTGTGACGGCCATCGCCTTCGAGAAGCCCATGGCGACATCGCTGGCTGAGGCGCGCCGGATTCGTGATCTGTGCCGCGAGGCGGGTGTGAGAGCGGTGGTATCGCACCAGCACAAGTACGGGTGCCACTGGCGGGAAGTCAGGGCGATCATCGAAGCCGGGCAGATCGGCGTGCTACACACCATTCATGCAACGGCGAAAGGAGCGCTTCTGGAGTACGGAACGCATCTTGTGGACTGTATGATGTTTCTCAACGGCGGCCGCCGCGGGCGGTGGGTGCTGGGATGTGTTGATGGCCGGAACAAGTTGGTCGATACTCATCCGTCACCGGACTACGTGTTGGGTCAAATCGAATTCGAGAACGGCGTACGTGGAATCGTGGAGTGCGGGGTGCTGGCCCCCGATCAGCCGGGCGAGAACGCATTCTGGATGAACGCCGGCGCCGCGGCGTACGGGTCCGAGGGCTGTGCGCGCGTTGTTGTCGGGAGCGGGTGGCAGGCGCAGACCCGTTCTTCCCGCGGGGTGATTCGCGGACCGGGCGGGTTCGACGTAGACGCGGACCAGCCCGCCTACATCGCGGATCTGGCGCGCTGGCTGGACGACCCGGCCTGCGTGCACCCCTGCAGTGTCGAGACGGCCTACCACGGATTCGAGCTGATGATGGGGATATGCCTGAGCAGCCTGGAGCGGCGCAAGATATCCGTGCCCGTCGATTCCGCCGAGCCGGTGATCGAGAGGCTGCGTCGGGAACTATGAATGTTGCGCATCCGAATGTGAACCGGTACGCTCGGGTGCTCGTTCGCGAGGAGGAAACGAATGAAGATTCAAAGCAGAAATGGCAAGTTCCGGGCTTTTGCCGGAGCGGGTGCAAGTGCATGGATCTGTGTGGTGATGCTTCTGGTGCCGGCGGCCCGCGCGGGCAGCGATCTGCTGGCCGCTTGGGGGTTCAACGAGGGGCGGGGCAACGCGATCCTGGACCTGAGCGGGAACGCGTTCGCAGGCAGCGCCCGTGAGGGCTGCACGTGGGTCGAGGGACGGACCGGCAAGACCGGCGACTATGCTCTGCGACTGAACGGCAGGGATGCGTACGTGTCCATAGGCGGATTGGAGCGCGGCGAGCGGTTCAAAGCCCTGCGGCAGTTCACGTTCGAGTTCTGGGTCAAGTTTGATCGATTTCCGGACAACGCAAAACGTGTGCAGTTGGCGGCGTCCGGCCGCGAGTTCGGCATTCAGTTCCACAGCAGGCGGCCGGGAGACGGCTGGTTCGAGGCCGTCTGGGTCGACCCGAAGAACGAAGACTACTATGTGCTGCCGGCGGGGCCGAAACATCGGAAGCTGAAGACGGGCGTGTGGACCCACGTCGCGTTCATGATGGACGGGCGGCACGCCCGGCTGTACGTCGATGGTGAGCCGGACATGGCACCATCGTACTATTTGAAGCCGAAGGCCGCCAAGGAAGGCAGCAGCAAGGGGTTCAACGAAGGGGAGGGCGCACCGTATGAGGGGCGGATCCGAATCTCCTCCTTCACATTAGGGTGCCGTATGCTGGGTTCGCTGGCCGAAGGCTGGTTGTCGGGTACGCTCGATGACGTCCTCTGGCATGGCACCGCGTTGCGGAAGGAGGAGCTGGGCTACTTCCGCGCGTTGGACTCGGTCGTGAACCGGCGCGTCGGGATGGTCTCCACGATCGACATCCCTCGGTCGCCGGTCACGCACGGAGAAGAGGCCGACCCGCTCGAACGAATCGACGTGATCCCCACACCCAAGGGCATGGAGCTGACCCGCAAAGGGGTCCTGCTCAACACCGGCGGCCAGCCCAGAGCCGTGATCGTCATTCCACGCGCCGATGAGACGGCGCAGGCGGCGGCGGACGCGATCAATGACGGCATCACCGCACTCGGCGGCCGGGCCCTGCCGGTCAAGGATGACAAGGCCGTCGCGAACGACGACGTGCGGGATATGAACGTGATCCTGATCGGCGGCCCGGAGCGGAACCAGGCCACCAAGCGGCATTGGGTGTTTCGTGGCAGGCGGCTGGTCGCGGCCATGCCGCGGTCCGAACAGGGCTACATCATCGAGACCCTGCTGCACCGCTTGCCCGAGGGAGGGAGTGTCTTTGTCCTGGCGGGTACGGGCGCGGCCGGCGATTACTACGCAGCCGCGACGTTCCGGGAACTTATCCTTCGGCAGGGCTCGGACCTGGTGGCCGTCGCCGGATCGGTCAGAGATTGGCCGGACATCGAGAACCGATGGGTCTGGGGCAACAACATCCGCGCGGAGCAGGATGTCGTCCTCTATTCGGGCTTCAAAGCGACGGGCTGGGGCATGGGTGGGCATCCGTTCTACATGGTGGACCGGCACGGGCAGTACAGGGACTCCATGAAGGGCAGAGCGAAACTCCATGCGGCCGCGTGCGCGCGCGGGATGACGCCCTGCGGGCTGATCAACGCCGATTGTACCCACCCGAGCTTCCCGTTCCCGTATGGGGACTCCTCGTGGAAAGAGGTGCGCGAGGGTTGGGATTGCCTGGAAGACAAACAACATCTGTACTGCTGGTCGCGTGACGAGATGTATGTGAAACGCGTGCGCCGCATTGCCGAGGCGTGTAAAGACATGCACTTCAAGGCCCTTATCGTTCACTCCGCGGACACGAGCCCCGGGCACTACTGGCGGAAACGCTGCAAGCGCTGCCGAGAGCGGTGGGCCGACGACATGGATGGGTGGGCCAAGGCGGAGGCGCATCTCGCCAAGCTCACCATTCAGGAACTGCGAGCCGTTTTGCCGGAGCTAAAGATCATCTATATCTTCCGGCCTTACGTGGCCGGAGGAACGGCGGAGGTCGACTGGAGCCAGGATCGCGCGATCCGAATTTACCTCGACGAGGTCCCTTTCGACGAGAACTGCTATGTCTGTGTTCGCGAGGCGCCGCGCGATCGGATCATGGCGTGGCGCGAGAAGTGGAACAACATGCGGCAATTCCTCTATCTGGAAATGATACGGTCGAAGCCGCCCTGTCCGCTCTACAGCTACCGCACGCGTCTGCTCGACTCGTTCATGGGCGAGCGCGCCGACGACATCATCTGGCCCATAATCTATCGGCCGTATCCCGACCCCGTCAATTGCCTGATGGCTTTGGAGCGGATGTGGAACAAACGTTCCTGCGGCCCCGGACTGTGGCCGACCCGAGGCGACCGGGATGAGTTGGCGGCAGGCAAGCCGCTCTCGGCCGCCGAGGACACGCTGCTGCTCCGCGTCTGCCGCAAGATCTTCGGGCATGAGGCGGGCCTGCATGTCGCCGAGATGTATCGGCACGGTCTGAACCCGACATTGGCGGCGATACCGACATACCACCCGGCGTTCACGGAGACCGCGATCGCGGAGTATCAGCGGCAGAACGCGCGCGCGGCCGAAAAAGCATTTGCCGCGGTTCGGACCGTGCTGGAGAAATCCATGCCGCTTCGCCCCGAAGGCAAACGCTTCTTCCCGCTGCAGTACCGGCTCGCACTGGCCACGCTGACGGTGGCCGATGCCCGCGTGGCGATTTCGGAGGCGGAGCGTCTCATCGCGGCCGATGAGGATGCCCGCGCCGAGCAGGAGGTGGCCAGAGCCTTGAAACAGCTCACGCAGCGCCAGGCACAGCTGGATGCATCCGACGCGCGATTCAAGGACTGGCCGCCGGCCTACAGCATGTACCTGGACGGCCACCGGACGTGGACCGAGCTGCGGCTGGGCGACGGCGGCGGCGATGCGCAGAAATTCGCCTTTGACGCCGGCAAGGCCGTCGAGGAAGTCCGGGAGGCGCTTGAAAAGATCATGGCGAACAAGCAAGCGATCCGGCGAAAGGCGGCAGCAACAGCGGCCTCGCGGGACCTTGCGGGCAAGCCGTACCCCGTCGTACGCGTGAAGCGCAGCCCCGGCCCTGTCCTCATCGACGGCGTCGCCGACGATCCCTGCTGGAAGAGCGCCGGCTGGATCGATCAGTTTGTCCGAAACGACAGGCTCCAGCTCAGCCGCGCGGACACCAAGGCTGCGCTCGCCTACGATTCGCAGGCGCTCTATCTGTTCTTCCAGTGTCCGGTACACGGCGGCGCCGCACCTGTTGCGGGCAGCGCGACCCAAGACAAGTGGACCCCCAAGGACGAATTCGTGGAAGCGATGATCTGCCCGGACAGGCGCGTGGGCTACTACCACGTGTTCGTCAATCCCGACGGTGTTGTCGGCGACGCGTTCGCCGAAATGCCGGTCGAGCGCAGTGGGTTGGATCGGCCGGAATCCGAAGAGGAAACCGACGTGACCGGCGACGAACTCCGGCGGCGGCGCCCGGACGTGCATTGGGACTGGAACGCCGGCATCCGCTGCCGCGTCGCGAAGCAGGAGGGCATGTGGAGCGTCGAAGCGGCTCTGCCGCTCGCATCCATGGCCCAAGGCCGGTACGCGGGGTTGACGCTGAAACGCGGCACGCGCTGGCATGTGAACCTGTGCCGGTCGATCCCGCGCAGCGCACTGCTCGATACGGAATACGCCTCGCTCACCCGCGCGGGCTACGCCGACTATTGGCTGTTTCCGGAACTGGTGTTTGAGTAGGGGGAAGGGGAACCGCGAATGAACGCGAATGAACGCGAATGTCGGAGAGCGGATCATGGGGCTTGATCTCCATATTCAAAGGCGCACCCGGTCGATCAGCCGTCAGCTGGTCGAGCAAATCCGGACGCTGATTCATGACGGGCGGCTGTTGCCGGGCGAGCTGCTCCCGCCGGTACGCGACCTGGCCCGGCAGCTCGGCATCAACCATCAGACCATTCTCAGAGCGTTCAACGCGCTGAAGGCCGAGGGGCTGATCGAGAGCACGCAGGGCTCCGGCACGCGTGTCTGCGGAGCGCGGCCGCCGGCCGAGATTCTGGTCGTTTTCGACGTGGCCTCGTTCGAGCAGCCGCTGTCGCCGGGCTACACGATGTTCTTCAAGAGAATCAACGACAAGCCGTTGGTTCGGGACCTGCACGTCGCGTCGGGCGAAGTCGTAACCGAGGCGCGGCTGACACCCGTTCTCTCTCCCGCGGAGACGGGGGCGAGCGATTTCCTGCGTTCGCCGCTGCTCGCGAGGCTGGAAGCAGGCGGTGCGGCCCGTCCGCTCGGCGTCTTGTTCATCGGCTACTCGGCGTCCGAGCGCATGCAGGCCTGTCTGGCCGGCAAACGGATTCCCTTTGCGGGCGTGGGCAGCGTCGGTCAGTACCCGCTGCAGACGCAGCATCCGTTCCGCCCATTCATCCGCACGGGGATAGACCGCGCAAGACGACGCGGTATGCGACGGATCGCTCTCGTCTACCCCGGCGCACCGCCCGGCAAGGAAGACGTGTTGGGTGCGGTCTTTCGGGCCGAGACCCGTAAGGCCGGGCTCCAAGTCCGGCACGAATGGGTGATGGGCGAAGCGCGGATAACCGACCAGACCGGCCGGAATTACCTGCGCGCCGTGACGGCCGCAGGCAAAGACGCCATGCCGGAACTGATCCTCGCGGCGGACGATGTGATCGCCGCCGGCATCGCACGCGAAGCCGAGGCGCAGGGACTGCATATCCCCGCAGACTTCGATATGTTCGCGTTCTGGAACGCGGAATTCGCGCCGGAAGTGCCCTTCGCGTTCCCAAAGGCGATCGTGGATGCCAATGAGCTGTTCGACAAGGCGCTGGCACTGTTGCTGGCGGTCATCGAGGGCAAGAGGTCCGGCCCGTGCACCGTGCAAGTCTCGATGACGCTCCGGGAAGAGTAGACGCGGCGTCTCGCCGCGTTCGGAAGATGCCGGACTTGTCCGCCGAAGGCCTGGCGAAGGCGGATGCCGGAGGTGTGGGGCGCCATTGCAGAGTCGATCATGAAAGCGGCGTTCTTTGCCGGGAATGGGACACTCGAGATACGCGATGTGCCGACACCCGAACTCAGGGATGGGCACGTGCTCGTCAGGATCGAGTCGGCCGCGCTGTGCGGCAGCGATCTGAGACTATACCGCGCGAAACAGGCTCACCCGTCGATTGAGGGGCACGAGAACGCGGGTGTGGTCGTTGAGAGCCGGTCGGCCAGGTGGCAACCCGGGCAACGGGTGCTGGTGTATGCGTTGAGCGGCTGCCTGCGTTGCGAAGCATGCCGGGCGGGCAATCGCATGTACTGTCCGGACGCCAGAAGCGTCATCGGCGGGTTCGGCGAGTACGTCGCCGTCGGGGAATCGGACTGTCTGGCCGTGCCCGAGTGGATGAGCAGCGAGACGGCCGCCATTTTCGGCGATTGCATCGGGCTGCCGCACCACACGCTGAGGCGGCTGTCTGCACAGGCCGGTCAGGCCGCGCTGATCGTGGGGCTCGGGCCGGTGGGGTTGAGCATGACCATGGCGGCCCTCGGGTTCGGGCTCAACGTGATCGGCGTGGAGCCCAACGCCTTTCGGCGACAGCTCGCGCTGAGAGTGGGCGCGCGGCACGCGCTGGATCCGGGCGCCGTCGATATCGACGATACCGTGCGCCGCCTCACGAACAGGCGCGGCCCGGACATCGCGATCGACTGCGCCGGCAAGCCGGCCACGCAGATCGCCTGCATGCGCGTGTGCCGCAAGGGCGGCCACGTCGGGTTTGTCGCCGGTAATACGGAGTTGACCCTCAATCCCAATGAGCTGTTCCTCGCCAGGGAACTGTGGGTTGTCGGCAATTGGTACTACAACATCAGCGATTTCTCCGCGATCGCCGAATTCGCGCGCCGGCATCTTGACCCGGCGCTGCTGGTGACGCACCGTTTCCCGCTCTCTCGTGCCCAGGAGGCGTTTGACCTCTTCGCGAGTGGGGATAGCGGGAAAGTGGTGTTGGGAGCTGACTGATCGGGCCCACCGACCAGCATTATAATCAGGAGCCTCGGTTATAATAGCGCGCCACGATCCGGTCATGCGATAATGGGGCCCGAGAAAGGGGAACCCGGGGAGTTCCCTGGCACGGATACCCAACCGAAGGAGGGCGGAGCGATGCAGAGGCACATCATGCTCGGGGTCATGGGCGGGATGATGATCGCGTGGGCTACGGTCGCCGTGGCCGGGAATGCCGTCAAGGAGCAGCAGGCGCTCCGCGCGGCGGAGGCCTGGCTGGCCGGCGTGGACAAGGGCGACTATGCCGCCGGCTGGAAGCAGGCGGCCGGCTATTTGCGGGGCGCGGTCACTCGGAAGCAGTTCGTGCAGGCGCTGGAGGCGGCGCGCAAGCCGCTGGGCAAGACGCTGTCCAGGAAAGTGGAGAGCGCGACCTATATGACGTCCCTGCCCGGCGCGCCGGACGGCGAATACGTTGTGATCGTGTTCAAGACATCCTTTGCGAACAAGAAAGCGGGCATCGAGACCATCACGCCCATGCTGGACAAAGACGGCCGTTGGCGTGTATCCGGCTACTATATTCGCTGACACGCCCAATCGCAGGGGCCGCCGCCCGGCGCCCGGACGCGCGGCCCTGTTTCCGTTCATCTGAATCCCGATAGGCGAGCTCCGGGTTGCCATCGAAGCTCGTGTGGGATAGACTCTGTCTCATGGCGGGCTTTGATTTCCACATCCACACGAAGTACCTCGGCTGCGCGAACGGGACGATGGAGATCCCCGCGATCGTGCACGAATGCGAGCAGCTCGGGGTGACGGCCCTCGCGATTACCGACCACCTCAACGCGCTCGACAAGCTCGATCTGCATCGGCCGATCCGGCGGGACATCGAGGCGCTGGACACGGACACGGCCGTCTATTTCGGTGTCGAGCTCAACTTCACCGGCAAGGACCAGGGCTTCGCCTACAGTGCGGAGGTCCGGGACGAGCTCGGCTTCCAGTTCGCGATCGGCGGCATACACAGCACGTACCTGGCGGCCTATGACGTGAAGGAGATGGTGGCGATCCAGCACCGGCACCATCTCAAGGCCTGCGCGGATCCGCTCGTCGACGTGCTCGTGCACCCTTACTGGTTCGGCAGGAAGCAGTTTGAGAAGAACGAATGGCCGTGGTTCGACTCCATGCGCGCCGTGCCTGCAAGCTACGCCCGTGAACTCGGCCAGGTCGCGAAGGAAACGGGCACGGCGATCGAGATCAACGCGTGCGCCAACCTGGAGAACCCGGCCTACAGCGAGGAATACGTGAAGGAGTATGTTGCGTATCTCGCCGTTATCGCGGAGGAAGGCCCGCGTTTCGCCGTAGGCTCCGATGCCCATGACATCGGACGACTCCGTACGATCCAAACGGCCTGGCAGGTTGTCAAGCAGTTGGAGCTGACTCCCGAGCGCATCTGGCAGCCGAACTGTGCGCCCATGGTTGGACGACGCGGCCAGCCTCAAACGTCAAAGTAGAAGCGGCGTCTCGCCGCTTTCTCCGGGCCGAAGGCCCGGCCACCCCCGGATCAGGAAGAGCCGAGACGGCTCTTCTACTGTGCAGCCCGGATGCTTGTCACAGAGTCTCCACCCCTGGGACAGCACCTGGATAGGTCCCCGGACACGGCTTGCCGAGTAGGCCGCGACGGCCCGGTGCGGCCCACAACTGGCAGACGCGCAACGCAGGTCTGGCCCCGCCTTCGCTTCTCTGCTAGACTCAAATGACCGCGTGCTCGCGCGAGCATTTCTTTCGAATGGTGCGAATCGCCATGGGAGGACTCCACATGCGTCGTCTTCAGTTCGTGCAGGTGACCGTCTGCCTCGTCTTGTTTGCCTGCCTCTTCGTTGCGCCCGATGTGCCGGCTCAGGACGAGAGCCCCGAAGCCGTCGCCTTCGTCGACGCGCATCTGCACTTCTGCAACCAGTTGGAGAGAAGCGGGCCGGGGCCCGGCGGCGCGCCGGGCCGTCGCGGCCCGCGCTTCGGCCGCCGTCCGCCGCGCGGCGGCGGGTTCGAGGCGTTCGAGGATTCGGATTTCATTACGTGTGCGGACAACATGATTGCGCTGATGGATGAACACGGCGTTGAGAAGGCGGTGGTCATGCCGCAGCCGCGGCTGGCCGGGCAGAAGGGCTACTACGACTACACCCAGATGCTGCCGGCGCTCCGGAAGTATCCCAACCGGCTCTATCTCGGCGCGGGCGGCGGGATTCTGAACTCCCTGATCCACTCGACGGATGCGGCGCGTGTGACAGAACGCCTGCGGGCCCGGTTCCGGAAAGAAGCCCAGCGGATGGTGAAGGACGGCGCGAAGGGTTTCTGTGAGCTCGCGGCGCTGCACGTTTCGCTGAACGCGCAGCATGTCTACGAGGAAGTGGCGCCCGATCACCCGCTCTTCCTGCTGCTCGCGGATATCGCCGCGGAACACGGCATGCCGATCGATATCCACATGGAGGCGGTCGTCGAGGATACGCCGTGCCCGGCGAACCTGCGCAGGATCAGCACGCATAACCCGGCAACCCTCAAGGCCAATATTCCGGCTTTCGAGCGGCTGCTGGCGCACAACCGCAAGGCCAACATCATCTGGCAGCATATGGGCTGGGACAATGTCGGCCAGATGACGATCGAGCTTCTGCGCCGCATGCTGGCCGCGCATCCGAACCTGTACCTGGGCTTCAAGATCGAAGAGCGCCCGTGGCAGGTCGGGACCCGGGAGCCGATGCCGAACCGCATGGTCGGCGCGAACATGAAGCTCAAGCCGGACTGGATCGCGTTCCTCACCGACTGCGCGGATCGGCTGCTGGTCTCCTCGGACCAGTTCGTCGGGATCCCCGGCCGAACCAAGCGCCCGCCCCAGTATTTCGAGCTGACTTGGAACGCGGTGAAGGAGTTGCCCGCCGACGTGCTGCGGAAGGTAGGCAGCGGCAACGCGGTTCGGCTGTATCATCTGGAGTGAGGGCGCAGGTCGCGAGTGTCCGAATAGCAGGGGTTCGAGCAGGCCCGGCCTCACCGAGGCCGAGGCCGCGGTTGCGTGCCGAGTGGCTTGGGACCCGCCCCGCTTGCCGAGCAGCGAAAGTGACATGCGCCCGCGGCACATGGTCTTTTCCTTTGGCGGGCCAAAATGATGGCAACCGGAGAAATTGATGTAT
>JAFGHX010000031.1 GCA_016929905.1 Kiritimatiellia bacterium | reverse complement strand
TGGAAGCCGTCCCTCCACTGCTGGAAACACGCCGTATTTCCCCGCAAATTGGAGGGTCGGGTTACACCCCGACCCTCTTCTGGCGATCTTTTCACAGCTTCTTGGTCTGTACGGCGCGGCTCTCGTGAGAGCCCGTCCTGACTACGGCAGCAGCCGGACTCTGTAGAATCGCTGGGTGCGGGTGGACGAACCGGGATCGCTCACTTCGCGCACGGTGCCGTCTCCGGTCAGGGTCGTCAACTCCGTCCAGTTGGTCAGGACCAGCGAATCGCAGTGGTCCACGCTGTAGGAGCGGCCGGGGGCGGTATCGATGTGAACGGAGAAGGTGGCGCCGGAGGCGGACGCGCTGTCGACCTGCAGCCGCGATGCGGCGTTGGTCGGGTCTGTTCCGCACCGGTACTCGGTCTCGTTGTCGAACCCGTCGGCGTCGGTATCCGCGGCGCCGTCCCGGAAATCGTTGGAGTTCAGGCCGCAGCAGCACTCCCACCAGTCGGCGGCGCCGTCCCCGTCGCCGTCGGCCGCCCGCACCGCGGCGAGCTTCAGGGCGTTCACGTAGAACTTGGGCGGAGAGGCCGAGCCGCCGTCGCTGACCGTGACGAGGAATGTCCCGTCGAAGCCGGGCGCGATGTGCGTGAACCGCGCGATCTGGCCGGCCTGCGTGTTGTATCCGTTTCCGATCACGACGGACGGGTCCTGCGCGCCGGCGAATGCGGCTTGGGAACTGCTCTCGTTGCAGAAGCAGTCGGCGCCGCTGACGGTGAAGCGGGTCAGCCGGTTCGTATACGTCGCGTCGTGGCGATTGCCGAACAGGACGGTTTCGTAGAGCAATTCCCGATTCAGGTTGCTGAACGTCAGCGTCAGGTCCGTCCCGTAGCTGATGACCCCGCTGCCGTCCACGATCCCGCCGAACACGTTTGCGGCGTCCGTGCCGCCCGCCGCGTTGGTGCCCTGGTTGAAGTAGGGCCCGCCTCCGCCCGCGCTCACGGCGAGCGTGGCCGCCAGCGCGGTCCCGCCCGGATACTCGACCAGCGTGCCGCCCTCGCCCCGCGTGTAGGTCGTGATGGCGGTGTTGAGCTGCGGATTCGTCCAGGCCAGATCGTTGTAGGCCAGGAACAGCCCGTCGTCGTTATCGAGCACGCACGCGTGCGTGGCGAGCGCGCCCAGCGCGGCGTTGACGGGGTTGGTCAAGACCAGCTCGACGATCTCGTCACCCTCCACGGTGGAATCGTCCAGCACGGCGACGGGTATCGCCAGGAGCGTGGCGCTCGGCGCGAAGGTCAGCGTGCCGTCGGCCGGCGTGTAGTCGGCCACGGGCTCCGCCGATCCGCCGCTGACGCAGTAGTCGACCGCAACGGTGTGGGTGGCCGCCACGTTCAGGCGCACGTTGATGTTCGCGGTGCCGCACGCCTCCGCGTGGTGCGAGGCGGCCGAATCGAAAGCGACCGTCCTGTTCTCGCGCGTGAACACGGCGCTGGCGACCCGGCTCTCGTTGTACCCGCTCTTGTATCCTTTCGCCTTGACGGTGAGCGAGCCGTCGATCTGGAACGGGGCGCCGTACACGGGTGAGGAGGGGGTCGGAGTCGTGCCGTCCAGCGTGTACCTGAGCGTGGCGCCCTCGGTGGAGGTGGTGATCGTGACGGTGACCGGCTCCACGAACTCGCCGCCGCTCGGGCTGATCACGGGCGTCGCCACGCTGGGGGCGGTGGATACGGCGTACGACAGGGCGCCGTCCCACACGAGGTCGGAGCTGCCCGGGCTCGTCTGGTGCACTTCCACGGCCAGCACGTTCCGGCCAAGCTGGAGCGCGTCGCGCTCAGCCGAGAGGTCGATCTCCTCGTAGCTGCCGCCTTCCCCCGCGTCGGCGAACGTCGCGTAGCTGACGGTCCCGCCGGGCATGGATCGGCGCACGACTTCCTGCCCGTTGATGTAGGCGACGAATCCGTCGTCATAGTTGGCCTGCATCGTGAGGTTCGTGATCGTGGCCGGATCGTCGCTGACGGAGAATTCCTTCCGGAAATAGGCGGTCGTGTACTTGTTGGTGGCGTACGGGCCGTAAGAGAGCTGGCGGTTGATGTACGGCTCGCCGTAGCCGAGGATCCCGTCGGCGTCCGGCCAGCCGCTGTCACTATAGTCCAGGCTGCGCCAGGCCGTGCCGAGATCGCTGGCGGCGCAGCAGTAGCGCCAGCTCGATTTCTGTACGATCGCGAGCCCCACGACGAACGTGTTCGCGGCGCCGGGCGAGCCGCCCAGGGTTGCGGCGCGCCAGTTGAGCGGATCGTCGCCGAACGCGTCGGGTGCAAACCGTTCGAGCGAGGGCCCTTCCCCGTTCGCCTCCGTGGGCCACGGGCTTTTGTCGTTGTAGCGGACTCGGTCCACGAGGACATCCGGCGCATTGGTGCCCGTGTCGTCGTTGGGTCTTTCGAGCCGCAGCGCCTCGCCCTGGTTGCCCAGGTCGAACCCATGCGCGTGGATGGGCACATTCGTCGGGATGGCCTGCTCGGCCCGGAACACGGCGGCCGAGACGCCGGCGTTCGTATCCAGCACGACCAGGAAATCATACGCCCGAATGACGGTTGTGGTCGGGAACGTGTAGTCGCCGGCGCCCGGCAGATCCCAGCCCGAGAGATCGACATCCGCGCCCGTGATATTGTACAACTCGACGAACTCGTTCGTGCAGGGCCCGGTCTCGGGCGGGTTGTACATCACCTCGTTGATGACGACCGGGCCGATCTTCGGCAGCGAATTCGAAGCGCCGGTCCCGGTACGGAACTCCGTCTTGCTGCCCGGATTGCTCACGCCGAACGTGTGGGCGGCCAGCGCCGTGAACGCGTAGCCGACGCTGGTGCGCACCCGCCCGATCGAGACGCCGTTCTCCGACGCGTCGAACGGCTCGCCGACGATATGGCCGGTCAGGTTGCTGTTCGCATCGGCGGACGAGAGGTAGACCTGGTCGCCCCATTCGCTCAGCGAGAACGGCGTGTCCGGGTTGTCCGTGTTGAAATCCTGCTCGTAGAAGACCTTGAAGCCGTGTGCCGGGATGGTCGTGCCCGTCGGGATCCGGAACTTCTTCAGCAGCACCGGATCCAGGTCGCCCTCCAGGTCGCGCGCGTCGTCGGTGAGGTACCAGCCGCCGATATCGATCGGGCTGTCGGTCGTATTCAGCAGCTCGATGGCGTCCTCCAACGGCGGATCCGTGTGGGCGAGCACCTCGTGGATGACGACGCCCACCGAATAGGACGGGGCCGGATCGGCCGTACCGGGCGAGCCGTCGATGTTCGCGCTCGCGCGCCAGTTCTCCGCCGCGTCGGCGTTGCCGTCCGGGTTCGCGTTGACCAGCGAGTAGCCCGTGCGGTCCGGGCTCAGGACCCAGGGCGGGTCGTCGTCATACTCGACGGAGATCACGGTATTGCTGTCCGAATTCCTGAGCCGGATCTTCTCGCCGCTGTTGCTGAGCTTGCCCCAATAGGAATCGTAGACCGCCACGCCGGAGTAGCGGTTCGAGAATTCGGCGGGGTTGCAGGCCAAGACGATGTACTGGCCCGGTCCGACCGTGGCGCCCGGCGGAAAGGTGTAGTCGATCCCGGTGAAGAAGTAGCCGGTGAGATCGAGCGTGGTGCTGCCGACGTTCTGCAACTCGATGAACTCGTACTCGTCGTTGTCGATCCCGTTCGTGGGCATATTCTCGCGCGGGTTGTACAGGATCTCCGTGATCCGCATGTCGGAGGCGTAGTTGGCGATGTTGAACGTGGCTTCGGCCGGCCGTGCGCTCCAGAGCGAGCCGTCGCGCGCGCGCGCGACGATATACGTGGTTTCGGAGATGGTGAGCGGCCCGCTGTATGCGGAGGCCGAGGCGCTCACGGCGCCGCCCGGCGCGCGCGGGTCGGTTCCGTCGGTGGTGTAGTAGACGGTGCCGCTCGGCGCGCTCAGGGTCAGTTCGTAACCGCTCAGCACTTCGCCGCCGTGCTGGCTGAGCGTGGGCGGCTCGATGTACGGCTCGGAGAGCTGGCCGGCCACGTTCGCCGCGCGGGTGGCGGCCCAACTGCGCAGGCTGTCGAACGCGCCGGCCACGCCGCCGCCGTAGACGTAGGGGTCTTCGTCGAAATAGGCGGCCGTGCCGGCCTCAATCGCGTTGATGACGTTGGTCAGATTCTGCTCGGAGTACGGGCCGGCCAGCAGCCCGCGAAAGATCGCCTCGTACACCTGCTTGAACCACGGCTGGCCCAGAATCTGGACCTGGTAGGGCTCACTGCCGTAGATCGACATGGCGCCCTGCCGAATGGCGGCGTCCATGTCCCAGGGCCAGTACATGCGCCGGCGCGGGTAGGGCGGCTCGAAATCGACGGCGAACGAGTTCTTGCCGCTGTGCGTGACCAGCCCGTCGATGTTCTCCGCGAACACCTCGGCGGCCGCGAGCGTGAGCAGGCTCTGCATGTCGATCCATTGCGGAAGATCCGCTTCCAGATCCGGCTGCGGGCTGTCGTTGTCGAACGGCGGATAGGTCAGGTGCAGGTGGGTCTGGCTGTGCGGCGTACCGAGTTCGAGTGTCGTCGAGCCGTCCACCTTGTACAGCCATGTGAACCCTTCCTTGTAAATGTCATGGTTGCGCAACAGCTGTTCGTCGCGCTGTTCGGCGTTCGTGAAGACGCCCTTGAGTTCGCCGTTGATATAGAGGCGTACCCAGCCGGAATTGCCGGCCTCGTAGCGGTAGAACCCGGCATCGGCAGCCAGCCGATGCAGGATCCAGGCGAACCCCTCCTCCAACGGCTCGTCGCCGCCATTCTCCAGGCTCAACTTGCGCAGGCCGCGCCAGGTTTGGCCGGGGACGTACTCGTTGAAATCAATCTTCAGGCTCACTTTCTGCGGATTGCCGCTGGAGGGCAGGGGCGGGTCGGTTTCGCCCTTGCGCCGGACGGAGACGGTAATGTTGGTCTCGCCCTCGGCATGGAACTGGGCCGGCGCCACTTCCGGTACCCACGAGTCGTCTTCAAGCGGCTGGTCGTGCCGGATCCGGTCCCAGTCGTTCCCGTCCATCGTGAGGTAGATGGTGATCACCGCATACGGGTCGAAGACGCTCCGCCACCCGTCCGCGTCCGCGCAGACGGCGGCGGCGATGAGCATGGCCGCGCACAGCGGCCTCGTCGCGCGCATGCGATTCCCGGTCATGAGCCCGCCTTTCCGCTTCTTGCCCGCGCGCTTGATTTACCACGCCCGCACAGGGCGATCATAGCATGGAATCGGGCCAAAAGGCAATGCGGATGTTCGCCCCCGTAATCCGAAATACGGGTGAGCCAGAGGGCAGATTCGCCCCGTCGAAGATCTGACTGCGGCGCAGAGGCGCCCTTCGCCGGGCTCAGGGCAGGCTGAGGCGCGGAGCTGCTACTGGCTCATGCACGGTCGAAGGTCGCTTCACGATTCGGTCACGGCGGATCCGGTGCCGCGGGCGCCGCGGCGGCCTCGGAGGCATGCGTGGGCCCGGAGAGCACGGGCAAGGCGCCCTGGGCAAACCCCGTGAGGGCGTCTTTGAGGGTTGCGTTTGCCGTTGAGTAGACCTCTACGTAGTAGTCCCGAAGCGCGTGGAAGGCGATCTCCCCGATCTCGAGGGCGATGACGGCGTCCGCGCTGTTCTTCTCGAACACTTGCTTGATGGCCGCCAGTCCGGCGCGCGCCTGTTTCTGACGCGCGGAGTTCTCGATGAATGCCAGTCGTGTCACGCGCGCTCCGGCCAGCGTCGCCAGAGCGAAGAACGGGGCGCGTCCGAAATGCGGACTCACCCGCGACTCCAGCGTGTTGCCGGCGACCGGAACGAGAACCGTCAGTTGTTCCGGCGCGAAAGGCTCGAGGTGGACGGTCAGCGACTCGATGCGCGGGATCGCCCCTCGCACCGCCTGTACGACGCGATGCGCGATATCGTGGCCGCGCGTGATATCCACGGAACGGCGCAATTGGATCCGCGCGATGCCGAACCAGAACAGGCCCGCCTGGCGCAGTTGCACCTCCGTCACCCGCATGACGCCCGGGGTCTGCCCGGCAACCTGTCTCACTTGCCGTTCGAGGTCCGGATCCAGGCTGGCGTCGAGCAGGGCGAACAGCGCCACGCGGCCATGCCTCGCGCCCAGCCAGATGATCAGCAGGGAGAGGGCTGCGGTAACGACCATTTCGACGTGACCGACGCCGATGTAACTTGCGCCCGCCCCCGCGAAGACCGCCATGGAGGTCAGGATGTCGACACGGGATTCGTCGGCGTTTGCCAACAGGCTCTGTGAGCCGAGCCGCGTTCCGGCCCGTTTCTCCCAGACGTAGATACCGAACGAAAGCGCCGCACTGAACAGGGCGGCGACAAGCACCTCAACGCTGTGGTGCAGCGCGCCGGACGGCTCCACGAGGCCGCGCGCACTCTCGAGCAGGAGATGCCCGCCGGCCAACAGCAGCAAGGCGGAGACGAGAAGCGCCGCCAGCGTCTCGGCGCGATAGAGTCCGAACGGAAACCGTTTTGTCGGAGCCCGCTCGGCCAGCTTGAGGCCGATCCATGAAGCGAAAATCGCCAGACTGTCCGCGAACGAGTGCACGGCGTCCGCCGTCAGGGCGGGCGAGCCGCGAAGCCGGCCGATTGCGCCCTTGCCGATCGCGAGCAGAACCGTCAGGAGCGTCGCCGCCGTGGCAACGCGTTTGCCGGCAGCCAGATGGGATTGAATGGTTTCGTCGTTCACTTGGGTATCCGTAGCGTAAGGGTTGCCGCCTCCGAAGGCGAGCCTCAACACCGGAAACGGGCGCGGCTCGCCCGGAAGACGGCGTGCCGGTTCGTCACAGCCGCGGCGGGCTGGAACGCGGCGGTCGGGCAGACGGGCCGGCGGCCTGCAGCCCGCGTCATCGGCCCGTCGGCCGATCCTCGTCCACGGTCACGCCGTCGCGCGAAGAGAGTTCCCGGTCCGGATACACCAGGATCACCCTCTGCCCGCGTTGCAGCCGCATCTTCGGCTGCCCCAACGTCTCTTGCACCTCGGTCAACGGCTTGCCCTCAAAACTGACCCGGCCCCCGGCTGCCGGCGAGGGTGCGCCGGCAGGCGCTTGTGTGCCTGGCGACGGCGCGGCGGCGGGCGGCGGCGTGGCGTGTGCGTGCTTCTCGAGGACGGCTCTGGTCTCGCCGTCTTCGGCGATATCGAGCGCCGTGAGGCCGGCAATCGACTTCTCGCTCGGCAGCCCGCGCCCGCGGAAGGTGATAACGGCGGCATCGTGCGCGAGCCGGATCGCGGGGTCGGCGCCGCGCTCGAGCAGCGCGCGGACCACGTCGGCATGGCCCTTGAAAGCGGCATAGTGCAGCGGTGTCGCACCGATGCCGTCCGGCACGTTCACCTCCAGCCCCTTGTCCAGGAGCAGGCGCACGGTTTCGGGATTGCTGCGGTCCGCCGCCAGGTGCAGAAGCGTCTTGCCGTCCTTGCGCCGCGGCGCGCGCGGATCGGCCCCGTGCGCGAGCAGCAGGGCCACGATCTGCGGCCGGCAGGACTCGATGTGCCAGACCAGCGGCGTGATCTGGTTCGCGCCCGTCGCGTTCACGTCGGCGCCATGCCGGATCAGGATTTCGGCCGCGCCCGCATTCTCGACGGTATGCAGCGGCGTCAACTGCCGCTGCGCGCGGGCGTTGAGATCCGCGCCTTTGCCGATCAGCAGGTCCGCGATCTCCGCGCTCGCCGCCGTGTGCAGCGGCGTCCAGCCGAACTCGTCCTGCGCCGTGACCTCCGCACCGTTCTGAAGGAGCACTTCCGCGGCGTCGCGCGTTGCCGCCTCGTGCAACGGCGTGCGCTGCCGCGCATTCCGGGCCGGGTTGCGATGCCTCGCCAGCGCCGGGTCGCCGCTCAGAAGCCGGGTCAACCGCGCGGCGTCGCCCGCCTTCGCCGCCGCATGGACCGCCACCTCCGGCTTCTCGCGGGGCGCGCAGGCGCCCAGCAGGCACAGCCCGCAAATCGCTGATACGGCTTTCGTGCGCATTCGGCCGGAACCTTATCATGCCCGGCGCCATCGCTCAAGTCGGGATGTCGGCGCGCGAGTGTGCGGGACGGGCTGGAAAGCCCGTCCTACGGGGGGCGGACAGGCTGTAGGCTTTGTCGACTCCCTGTGGGACGGGCTTTCCAGCCCGTCCCCATTCCCGTCGACTCACGATTGTGCGGGACGGGCTGGAAAGCCCGTCCT
>JAFGHX010000267.1 GCA_016929905.1 Kiritimatiellia bacterium | reverse complement strand
TGCTTTTTCGGAGCCAAAGCGGCACCACAGTTCACCGAACGACCACCTTCCCACCCCCAGACTTTCCCTGCCAATCCACCAAGTTTCAGGTCAGGAGCCGGTCGAGCAGGAGGCGCGCGGCGGCCTTGTCGGGGACACGGCCGCGCACGGCGCTGTCGAGGTCCGTCATGGCGAAAGCCGGTACGGCGGATCCGACGCAGGAGGGGCAGCCGTCCTCGCAGGGGCAATCCCTGATGACGGTGCAGACGGTCAGCATGAGTTCCTCGACCCGCTCGAGGCAGCGCCGGGCATAGCCCATGCCGCCGGGGTACCGATCGTGCAGGAACAGCGCGTCTCGTCCCAGACAGCTGGCGTCGACCACGCAGCCGATGTCCTGGGTATCGCACATCACGAAGAAGGGGGCAACTTCCACCAGCACATTCGCGACGCCGGTCAGCGCGTCGCCCACCGTCATGCCGCGCCGCACGATCTCGCCGGCCAGCTCTTCGGGCGGGGTGAACCACATGGCCACGGTTTCCAACGTCTGCGGCGGCAGCTCCAGTTCTTCGAAACCCAGGCTGTCACGTGAGTGGAACCGGATCTTCTTGAACATGGGGATGGTCGTCGTCACGGTGACGTCTCCGAAGCCCAACTCCGCCCCGCGCCACGGCCGTTGTTCCTCGGTCTCGTCGATCCGGATCTGGGACGTCTGGACGGACTGGGTGTAGTAGTCCAGTTCCCGCCGCTCGACACGGGCGATCTTCTGCTCCAGGTCGAGCTTGTTCACGAAATAGGTCTCCGCGCCGTGAAGGTAGACGGCATGGTCGTGAAGCTGAGCCAGGGCGCTGATTTCGTCCATCGTGCCGATCACCCGCTCGCCCTCGGCCTCGTCCTGAATGGTGTAGACGGGGCCTGCGATATTGCGCAGGTTCACGGCGGCCGCCGGATATTCGGATCTGGCCCAGTACCAATTGTTTTCGATGTGTTTGGCGGTGTCCTCTTCCTCCAACAACTCCATCACGACGGCGGCATAGGGGCCGAAGGCGCCCAATTCCGTCTCGCGCAACGGCAATTCGTGCATGGCACATTTCAGGTGGCTGACGGCAATGTGCGGGTTGTCCGGGTCGACCACGGCCTGTTCGGGGTTCTGTGCGAAAAGGTAGTCCGAGTGCGTCATCAGGTACTGATCGACGGGTGCGTTCCTGCCGATGAGAAAGACGACGGATTCCTCGCTGCCGCGGCCGGCCCGGCCGGCGCGCTGCCAGAGGCTGGCGACCGTACCCGGGTATCCGACCAGGATGCAGGCGTCGAGCGTCCCGATGTCGATACCGAGTTCCAGTGCGTTGGTGCTGGCGACCCCAAGGATTTCGCGTTGGGCGAGCATCCGTTCGATTCGGCGTCTTTCTTCGGGGAGGTAGCCGCCCCTGTAGGCCTGCACCGATTCCGCGAGGCGGCGCGAGACGGGGCGCAGCAGGTCCCGCGTGTTCTTGAAGATCAGCTCCGCCGCCAGGCGGGTCTGGGTGAACGCGATGGTCTGGACCCCCTCCTGAACCAGGGCGCTCAGGAGATGGACCGCCTCCCACAAGGGGCTGCGGCGGTCGCCGCCCGTACGCCACTGGGTTCGGTCCTCCTGGTCGGCCGTCTGAAGCGGCGGCGGGTTCCACAGCACGAACAGTTTCGGGCCTCTGGGCGAGCCGTCGTTGTCGATCAGCGTCATCGGCTGGCCGGAAATGCGTTCGGCGTGCTCCTTGGGGTTGGCAATCGTGGCGGAGGAGCAGATGAACTGTGGGGCGGCTCCGTAGTGGCGGCACAAGCGCTGCAGGCGCCGCAGCACGTTGGCGAGGTGCGAGCCGAACACGCCGCGGTAGGCATGGATTTCGTCGATCACGACGTACGTCAGGTGCGTGAAGAACCTGTTCCAGCGCGCGTGTTGCGGAAGGATGCCCTGATGCAGCATGTCGGGGTTTGTGAGCACGACGCTCGCGCCGTCGCGCAACTTGCGCCGCAACGCCTGCGGCGTGTCCCCGTCGTACGTGCCGGCCAGGAAATCGATGCCTTGGTCGGGGAGGCGGAAGCGGTTCATCGCCCGCAGTTGGTCCTGGGCCAACGCCTTGGTCGGATAGATGAACAGCATGCTGGCGTTGGCGTTGCGGACGAGGGATTCGAGTACGGGGACAACGTAGCAGAGCGTCTTGCCGCTGGCCGTACCGGTGACAATCACGACATTGTCGCCTCCGCGCACCGCCTCGATCGCGCGCGCCTGATGGCTGTAGAGCTGGTGAATGCCTTCGCGCTCCAGTGCGGACCGGACGGCGGGCGCGAGGCCGCCCGCGACTTCGAGATGGCGCGCGGCTCGCGCGCGCAAGCCTTCCACGTGCACGATCTGATTGGCGACGAAATCGCGCCCGGGCAGCCGCTTGAGGAAGGTTCGGGCATCCATGCGCCGCACTATAGGCGAAGATGCCGCCCTTGGCAAGCGGCGGCGCGGCGGGCGTAATCCTGAAGATGAAGCTGCGGCGTCTATGCCCAGATGTTCACGCGTTGGCCCAGGGAGGGGTGGGGCACGGCGGGCCCTTCCGTCGCGGCTGATGCCCGGTCGGCCTGTTGCGGCTCGGGTACGGCCGGTCCGCCGGCCACGAGGCGCACGGTTCCCGTGGCCGGCTGGGCCTGTCCGGCTGCGTACTGGTGGATCCGGAGAGCGCGTGGTATCGGAATGTCGGGTATTCCTGCATTCATGTGCCTGAGCGCTGATTAGCAGGGCGCATGCCAGAAGACGTGCCGCCCGCGCGGTGGGCGGGGCCGCGGCTCACTGGATAAGCTCGAACTGCACCGTTCGGCCGAAGCCCTCGGGGTAGACCAGGCCCGGCGGGCGGAAGGGGTCCTTGGCTCCTTCCACCTGCAGGCGGTCGGCGCTGATGCCGCCCGCGACAAGCACGTCGCGAACGGCTCGGGCGCGGGCCAGGGCAAGTCTTTGCGTCTCGCGGCTGTGCCGGCCGATCTCGGCATAGCCCAGGATGCGAAGCGTCTTGCCGGGAAACCGGGTCAGCAGGTCGAGCACCTGGTCGATCTTCTCGTTTTCGGGGCGGGTGAGCCGCGACGAACCCGCGGCGAACCGGATGAGGATCCCGAGCGTGACGTTTCTCAGGCGCACGGTGCCCGTGACGTTCTTGACGCCGGGAATCTTCTTGAAGACGTGCTGGACCTTTTCGGTCATGTCGGCGTCCAGCACCGTTCCATCCACGATCACGGTGCCGTCCTTGAATGAGGTGGCGAGGTCGACCGAATCGAGCATGTTCAACACGGCGGTCACCACGGTCACGTGCGCCGCCGGGCTCCATTCCGCTTCGTTGCGGCTGACGCGCAGATCGGTGTTCACGGCCTCCGTGCCGAGGGCGGTCAGATAGACCTGCGCGATGCGAGTCCCCATCTCGGGGTCGCTGATTCTGCCCTTAACCGTCACTTCGCCGTCTTTCAGCGTGGAGGCCACCTGCACACCGCCCACCACGTTGAGCAGGGCGTCGATCTTGGCCATGTCCTTTTCGGGGCCGGCCTCTTGCGGGGCGGGTGGCGGGGGCTGCTGCTTGACCAGCACGGAAACCCGCTGCACCCCGGGAATCTGTGCGAACATGTCCTGGAGCTTGGGTTTGAGCGAGGCATCCGCCACGGTCCCTTGCAGGACGACGTTGCCGTCCTTGAACGAGGCGGACAGCGTCACGCCTTCGGCCAGGCTCAACAGGGCGCACATGCGCGAGATTTCCGCGCGCGCCTGGGCATAGTCGGGCGGCGGCGGCACGACGCGAGTCTCCATCTGCACGTCGCGCACGCCCGGAATCTGCGCAAAAGCCTGCCGCACCCTGTCCTGCGCCGCTGCCGTGGGGAGCGTGCCGCGCACGATAACGCGGCCCTCTTCCTCGGCGGCGGCCGCCAGCTCGACGTCGGCCAGCAGGCTGAGCACGGACGCCAGGCGCACGGCTTCCATGCCCGGGTGGACTCGAACCCCATCGGCGGCCACGGTCGCGATCCGGTTCTCGACGGTGCCGGACTCGGCGAACGCGGCGGCGATCCGTTCCGCCTCTTTGCGCAACGCTTCGCTGCTCACGAGGCCGGTCAGCGCAATGAGCCCGCGGCGAGCCTGCGCTTCGATCGGGAACCCCGACAGCGCGGGCGTGGCCCGGAGCGCATCGGCGACCGCCGTTTCGACCTGCCGATCGAGGACACGCTGGTAGACGAGGAACCCGATCGGCGTGAGGATCGCACAGAGCACGAGGAAGAACGTCACCATGAATGCATAGGGTTTCGTCCGTTCCGAACTGCGCTTTCGCCGGCGCGGCGTCCCGATCAGGTTGGCGAGAATTCGCGTGGCGTGCTGCGACACACCGGACGATACCGTCTCGGAGGCGTCGAGGATCTCCTGGTGATGGTGCTCGATGTTCGCCAGGGCCTGCTGAACCTGAAACAGGTAGGAAGGCGTGGGCTGCCCTTCTTCCATCAAGAGGGCCACGTAGCAGGAGTCGGCCAGTTCCACGCTGACGGTGAAGCCGTCGAATACGATGGGCCGAACCTTTGGCCGGTCCGGCGCGTTTTCGAGCTGTGCGAGGACGGTCGCGTGCACGGTGCTCAACATGCCGGGCACGGTTTCCGGGTCGAGATCCAGGCTGTCGGGCGGCGGGGCCTGTGCGATCAGCCGCCCCGACTCCCGATGCACCAGGAAGGCGGCCAGGGGCAGGAACCCCAGATCCCGCTCCGCTTCGCCCTTCTTGTCGAAGGCCGTCACGCCCCGCGCCGTGTCGGCGCCGCCGATCCGGAAGAAACGTCGGATCCCGGCGTCTGCGGCGTAGACGAACCGGCTCAGGCTTTCGGCCATGTAGCGCGTCGCCGACGGGCCGACGACGGGATACAGCGCGTCGGTCAGCTCTTCACGCTGCGACTGCGCGACGTGCCGGATCGAGTCGCTGATGACCGGCGAGAGCGTCGCGGCGACGGAAGGCTCGTCCTGTTGGATCCGTTCGCGGATCGCCGCGTCGATGATGGGGGCAATCGCGTGTGCCACGCGGTCGCGCGATTCCGCCACCTTCTGCGTCAGCACCTTGTCGATGACCGGCAGCAGCATCTGCGTGACGCGCTCGGGGTCATGGATGTCGCGTTCGATCTCCTCGACGACCCGGCGTGTCTCGGCCAGGCCCATGATCTCGGGTTCGAGAAGAAGATCGCGCAGCTTGGCCAGTCCGTCGTGCTCCGGGGCCCCATGGCCCTGTGGCCCCGCGCCGCCCGATGTCTCGCCCGACGCCTCGGATACCGTCTCTTCTGTGTCGCCCATCGCCGTGCCGTTCCGTTACCACGTGCCGTCCCGCTTCACCCCGTCTGTTTCAGACGGCCGCCCATTTCAAGCAGCAATTCGGCAATCTCGCTTCGTGAGACTTTCGTGGCGAGAAGCTCGGCCACCCGCGCGTTCACCGCTTCGACGAGCTGGCTTTTCATGGCCTGCAGTTCGGCGCTCAGCGCCTCGCGGGCCTGTGTTACCTCGTCCTGAACCGCCTTCCTGGCCGCGCCCGTCTCCGCGGCGAGCGACCGGAGCGCTTCGTCGACTTTGCTTTCAGTCGCTTCGATCTTCTGGCGCGCGGCGGAGGCGGCCACCTCGGCGTTGGACACGTGGGTCTGGAACTTCCGCTCCAGCAGCTCGACCGTACCGCGCAACTCGGCCGCCAGCGTGTTGCGAACCTCCTCAATGGCTTTGCGTGCTTCTTCGTGCAGCTTGAGGGCATTGGTCTCGAGCTTGTCGAAGCGCTGGTTGAACTCGCGCAATTGCGCCCCGAAAATGATGTCGCGGATCTGGTCGATGTTGCCCACGCCGTCTTTCACTGGGGAAGGCGTCATGACGGTCATTCTCCTTTCGTGGCCCTCTGCACAATGGGGGCTCCTGCCCGCGGCGACCGCGCGTCAGCCGCGTGTTGGCGCCAAGCCATGCCGGACGCCGCATCTTACACGAGCGCCGCCTCCAGCACAAGGCGTTTGCAGGGGCGCTCCGGTACCCTCAGTTCTGCCCCTCCACGGATTCCTCCAGCAGGTGCAGCCAGGAGACGATGAGGCGGCGCTGCAGCCGTTCGCGGCGCGTCAGGGCAGCGGCGTCCGCGGCCACCAACCGGGCCAGATGTTGGTCCAGGCTGCGCAGCCCCTCGAGCGAGAGGTGTTTAAGGATATCGGCCCCGCGCCCCATGGAAGGCTGGCGCAGGCGCTGGTCCAGCGAGGCCACCGCGCGCGACCCCAGCATGTCGAGGAGCCGCGCACGGAATTGCGCGCCGTGGTGCTGTTGATAGTGTTCGACAATCTCGTCACGGTGCGAACGGATGTAGGCCCGCAGCGCCTCGCATTCCTCCACCTGGAGTTCAGGAATGCGCTCCCGGTAGGTCAGTTCGATCTCGCGCTCTGCCTGACGCCGCAGGCAGGGAATGACGGCCATCGCGCGCTCCGCGACGGCGTTGGCGGATACGGGTGCCTGGCGTGCGAGTTCCCTGTGCAGGTCGTGCAGCAGGCCCGGCCAGGCGTCCGTGAGATAGCCGACAACCGCATCAGCCGCGTTGGCCGGTTGCAGGAGCCAGCGTACCAGGCACAGCTCGGCCGAGAGCACGATCGCCAGCAGCAGGGCCACGATCGCGCCGCCGTGCCGGATTCGCCGGGTCTGCCGCCGGATCTCGACAAGACGCGCTTCCAGATAGGTCGTGAGCAGTTCCAGCGGTGGATGGGAGGGGTGCGTATCGGTCGTCATGGCGTTCTCCTCACGGGGCGCGGGGCCCTTGCTGAAGTTCGAGCCCCGCCAGCTCCAGCAGGATCCCGAGCGCGCGGGTCGGTTCGACGGGTTTGCGGATGTCCGGTTCGGTCTCGAGCATCTGGTCCAGACTGGCCCCGATACTTTCGGCCACTTCCGTGTGTTTGCTCAGCGTCGAGGCCACAAGCTCTTCGTACCGATCCGTCAGCGCCGCGGCGCAGGCCTGTTCGAGTTGGGCGGCCTCGGCGGGGCCGACGATGCCTTCGATCTCTGCCCGGATGACCTGCGCCTGCGCGTTGGCCAGCGCCAGCACCGCCTCGCGCATCTGCGGTCGTCTCTGCGTAGCGAAGGCGTCGAGCTTGCGCATCTCCCGCTCGATCTGTGCCTTGACTTCGGGGCCCTTCTCTTCGAACATCCTCGTGAAAGCTGCGACGTACCGCGGTTGCACGCGTTGCAGCATGCGGCTCATGTCGTCACTGAACTTCCCGGAGAGTAACGACATCCGGTTGCCGAGCTGCGCGGCAAAAGCAGGCAGTTTGCGGCGCCTGAAATCAGAAATGACGCATACAAACAGCACAACGAACAGGGCTACCACACCCAGAATCAGACCCCGCACGGCCCATCTCGAGGCCTGCAGCTTCTCAAGCGCAATTCGCGATTCCGTAATTAACGCGTGCGGATCCGCTCCCTTGCCGCCTTCTTCATTCATGGTCGTGCCCGACTCCTTTCTCCATGCGGCCGATCGGCCGCCAGCCAAGACGGCGGATTTGGGGTTCCAGGTGTCGGGTTTCAGGTGTCAGGGTTTTACCCTGACACCTGACACCTGAGACCACCGGCTGTTCTGACGGCGCAACACCTCACTTGCCCACGGCGTACACCTTCTTGTCGTCCGAGCCGAAGTACAGCGTGCCGTCGATCGCGACGGCGACGGACGAGTAGATCTCGTTCTCCGTGGCAAACTCCCACTTGACGGCGCCTGTCCCGGCGTCCAGTGCGTACAGTTTACAGTCGTTGGAGCCGACATAAACCGTCCCGTCCGGCGCGACGGCGGGCGAGGCGATGACGCGGCCGCCGGTCTTGAACGTCCACTTGACCGATCCGTCCGCGCCGGACAGCGCGTAGACGTGGTTGTCGCAGGACGACAGATACACCGCGTTGTCGGAGTCGACGGCCACGGAGGAGAAGATGTCCCAGCCCGTCTTGAACTCCCACTTCGGTGTGCCGGTCTTCCCGTCGATCGCGTGCAGGCGGCGATCCTGCGAGCCGATGTAGACCGTCTTGTCCGGCCCGAGGGTGGGGGAAGAGCCGACCATGCCGCCGGTACGGAAATGCCATTTCTTGTGGCCCGTTGCCCAGTCGACGGCATAGAGGTTGCCGTCGTTGGAGCCGACGTATACGGTGCCGTCGGTACCGATGGCGGGCGATGAATGGATGGAAGCGCCGGTTTCGAATGCCCATTTCTTTCGGCCCGTGCGGCCGTCGACGGCGTACAGGGTTTTGTCCCAGGACCCCACATAGACAGTGCCGTCGGGCGCGACGGCAGGGGAGGAACTCACGGAATCCTTCGTCCGGAACTCCCAGCGTTTCTCGCCCGTCTGCGCGTCGACGGCGTACAGGCGGTTGTTGTTGGAGCCGAAGTAGACCACGCCGCCGGCGACGGCGGGCGACGAGCGCACCTTCTTCTTGGTGCGGAACTTCCATCTCAACGCGCCCGTCTGGCCGTCCAGTGCGTACAGGTTGCCGTCATCCGAGCCGACGTAGACGGTGCCGTCCGGCCCGATGGCGGGTGAGGAGTAGACTTTGTCGTCCGTGTCGACCGTCCAACTGATGGGAGCCCGCTTTCGCGGGCCCGGTTGGCAGCCGGTACGGCAGGCGTTACCCCGGAACGTGGGCCACGCGGCGGGTTCCGCCACTTGCGCGTCGGCCGGCTGGCCGGGCGGAGGGAGCACGCCGGGCGGCGGCGCGGCGAGGGCAGGCGGCAGTCCGGCCACACACGCGGCCAGCAGCCCCGCCGACAGCCCTATCCGGCTGCCGAACGGCGCGCCTGTCGGTCTGGCGGCCTGCCTGAGGGAGTTCACGGCCATTGGTCAAACGGTACTTGAAAAGCCCGGGAAACCACGAACGCACCCGAATATTGTGCAGAAGGCGGGCGACTTCGCAAGGTTTTTGCGGAGACTTTGTGCTTTACAACGGCAACTGGCGGCCTTAAGTATCGCTTGCTTGCGTCTGGTTCTCCGCAGGCAGCGGCGAATCGGAACAACCTGAAACGTGCAACCTGAAACCCGAGAGTCCTGGCTCCGGCTGAACGCGGCGGCCGGGCCGGGCGATAAGGAAGGGAGCGCGGCGATGCATGCTCGTTTTGCGAACAGGGGCCGGATGAGCGGGATATGGCTGCGACAGGCGGCCTGGTGGCTGGTGTTGGCGTTGGTGGCGGTCGTGTTCCTGCGGCAGCGCGTGCCGGCGCAGGCCGAGGCGCGCGGGGCCGCTCCCGGGCCGCCGACGGTCACACCGCGGGGCGAGCTCACCGAAGCGGAACGGGTCACCATCCGGATATTCCGGAATGCATCGCCGTCGGTCGTATCCGTCGTCAACAGGGCCTTGCTGCGCGATTTCTGGACGCTGCAGGTATTCGAGGTGCCGAGGGGGGCCGGGTCGGGCTTCGTATGGGACAAGGACGGCCACATCATCAGCAACTACCACGTCATTTACCAGGGCGACAACTTCCAGGTGACATTCAGCGACGGTTCCAACTACGTGGCGGAGGTGGTGGGGCAGGATCCCGACCACGATATCGCCCTGCTCCGGGTCAAAGGCGTGCCGCCCGAGAAGCTTGTCCCGCTGCCGGTGGGCACGTCGAAGGACCTGCAGGTCGGACAGCGGGTGCTGGCGATCGGCAACCCGTTCGGGCTGGACACCTCGCTCAGCGCCGGGATTGTCAGCTCGCTGGGCCGCAACATCCAGTCGATGACGGGCCGCACGATCTACGACGTCATCCAGACGGATGCGGCCATCAATCCGGGCAACTCCGGCGGGCCGCTGCTGGACTCCGCCGGCCGGCTGATCGGGATCAATACGGCGATCGTCTCGCCCAGCGGCGGGTCGGCGGGGATCGGCTTTGCGGTGCCGGTGGACACGGTGACGCGCGTGGTGCCCCAACTCATTGCCTACGGCCGCGTCAAGCGCGCCGGGCTGGGCGTCGTGATGCTGCCCGATGCCTACGCCGAGCGCTACGGGATCGAGGGCGTGGCGGTCATGCAGGTGGTCCCGCGCAGCGGGGCGGACCGCGCGGGCCTGCAGGGCATGCGCCGGCGGCCGGACGGCGACGTCGAGCTGGGTGACGTGATCGTCGGGATTGATGCCGAGGCGGTCAAGACCAAGGAGGACCTGCTCCGCGTGCTCGAGCGGCACACCGAAGGCGATCGCGTCGAACTCACCTATTGGCGCGGCGAGAAGAAGCAGAAGGCGACCGTCGTGCTCCAGAGCATCGAGTGACGGGCGGGGCTCGGCCGTATGCCCGGGTGTGGCCCGGACCTCACGCCAGGTTGCCCAGCGCATGCTGGACGGCGTCGCCGGCCTTGTCGACGAACTGGAACGTGAGCCGCTCTTTGATTTCCTGCGGGATCTCTTCCAGATCGTTGCGGTTCGCCTGCGGGAGGAGCACGGTCCGGATTCCGGCGCGCGAGGCGGCGAGCACCTTCTCTTTGACCCCGCCGACGGGCAGGACCTTTCCGCGCAGCGTGATTTCGCCGGTCATCGCCAGCTTGGACTTCAGCGGCCGCTGCGTGAGCATGGAGAGCATCGCCATCAGGATGCTGATGCCGGCCGACGGGCCGTCCTTCGGCGTGGCGCCGGCCGGCACGTGGATGTGGATGTCGTTCTTTTCGTTGAAGTCCTGCGGGATGCCCCATTTGCCGCCTTGGGAGCGGATATAGGAGTAGGCGGCCTGGGCCGACTCCTTCATCACGTCGCCGAGCGAACCGGTCAGGATCAGCTTGCCGCCGCCCGGCATCCGGGTGGCTTCAACGAACAGAATCTGGCCGCCGACCGGCGTCCAGGCCAGTCCGGTCGCAACGCCGATCTGGCCGCGGATCGCGGCTTTCTCCGCCTCGAAGCGCGGCGGCCCGAGCAGCTTGTGCAGGTCCGCGCCGCGCACGACCGTCTTCTTTCGGCGCCCCTGCGCCACTTCGCGGGCCACTTTGCGGCAGACGTTGGCCACCTCCCGCTCCAGGTTGCGCACGCCCGCTTCCCGCGTGTAGTTCGTCACGATCCGCTGCAGCGCACTCTTGCGGACCGAGATCTGGGTGCGCTTCAGACCATGCCCCGCCGTCTGCTTGGGGACGAGGAACCGGCGGCCGATCTGGACCTTCTCTTCCAGCGTGTAGCCGGAGAGCGTCAACACTTCCATGCGGTCGCGCAGCGCCGGCGGGATAGGCTCCATCTGGTTCGCCGTGGTGATGAACAGCACTTTCGACAGGTCGAACGCCACGTCGAGGTAGTGGTCGGCGAACGAGAAATTCTGCTCCGGGTCCAGCACCTCGAGCAGGGCCGAGGCGGGGTCGCCGCGGAAATCGCTGCCCATTTTGTCGACTTCGTCGATCATGAAGACGGGGTTGCACGATTGCGCTTTGCGGAGGCTCTGGATGACGCGGCCGGGCATGGCCCCGATGTAGGTGCGCCGGTGGCCGCGGATCTCGGCTTCGTCACGCATGCCGCCGACCGACATGCGAATGAACTTGCGGTTCAGCGCCCGCGCGATGGACTGGCCCAGCGACGTCTTGCCCACGCCCGGCGGTCCGACAAAGCAGAGGATCGGCCCCTTCAGGTCTTGTTTCAGCTTCAGTACGGAGAGGAATTCGAGGACCCGGTCCTTGACCTTGATCAGGTCGTAGTGGTCGTTGTCGAGGATCTGCTGCGCTTTTCGAATATCGAGTATGTCCTGCGTCTCGGCGCGCCAGGGCAGCTCGATGAGCCAGTCCAGATACGTGCGAATGACGCCGTGCTCCGGGGAAGCCGACGGGATCATGCCGAGCCGCTCGATTTCCTTGGCGGCGACGTCCTTGACCTCCTGCGGCATGTCGGCCTGCTGAAACCGCTCGGCCAGCTGGTTGACCTGCGCTTCGTTCGCGTCCTGCTCGCCCAGTTCCTTGCGGATAGCCTTGAGCTGCTCGCGCAGGAAGAAGTCTTTTTGGCCTTTAGACAGCTTCTCGGCCACCTTGGTCTGGATCTGGCTGCCGACCTGGATGATCTCGAGCTCGTGGGTGAGCATGGGAATCAGCTTCTCGAGCCGCGCCTGCGGGCTGTTGCTTTCGAGGAATTCCTGGCGCTGCTCGATCGGCATGTTCAGGTTGGCCGCGATGAAATCGGAGAGCTTGCCCGAATCGTCCATGTTCGCCAGCACGAGTTTCATCTCGTCCGGCAAGGCGGGAGAGACCGATATGACGTTGGTGAACTGCTCCACGGCGCTGCGGCTCAGCGCTTCCAGCTTGATGGATTGCTCTTCCTTGTCCTTGAGCACCTGGTAGTGCGCCCGGAAGTAGCTCTCGTAGCGCTCGAAGGCGTACAGCTTGGAGCGGCTGATGCCCTGCACCAGCACGCGCACGGAATCGTCCGGGAACTTCAACATGCGCAGCACGCGCGAGAGGCACCCGTATTCGTGCAGCGCTTGCTGCGGGGCCGCGTCATCCTCGCCCGATTCCTGCGCCTTTTCCTGCTCGCGCTCTTCCGGCGCCCCGTTCGAGGTCGTCGCAGGCCGTCTCAGCACGGCCAGCAGGTAGCGTGTGCCCGCCACCACATCGTCAACCAGCTTCTTCTCGCCTTCGGAGTTGATCAGCAGCGGCACAATCATGCCGGGGAAGAGAACGATATCGACGAGGGGCAGTACGGGCAGGACCGGAGGCAGCGGCTTCTTGACCTCGGTCTTCTCTTCGCCCTCTTCATCCCCACCTATCGACACGGGTGGCGCATTGTCCGAAGGATCCGTCATTCTGAGTCCAGTGTCACCGTGATTTGCTGCTGCTCCGCCTCCTTCGCCCAGGGCAGCCGAACGTACAGAATTCCGTCCTGGAGTTGTGCCGATGCCCGTGTGACCTCGACGGGAATATCAATCTTGATGACGCGCTTGAAATGTCCGTACTCGATCTCGGCCTGGGTGAAACGGCGTTCGGTCTTCTCCGACTCGAGTGTGGGGTCGTTTCGGATGCCCGCCACCGTGAGCTGTCCCTTCTCGTAGCAGATGTCAATGGCACTGCGCGGGACGCCGGCGACCTCCATCTTGACGACCAGCCCCTCCTTGTCCGCGTAGACGTCGGTATTCGGCGCCCACTCCTCCTCGACCTGGGGCTTCAGAATGCTGTGGTAATACATTCTGTGAATCTGTCCCCAGTGCGATTGTGTATTGTGCGGCATAGCCTACGCACCAACAGGTCAGCGCTCAGCTCCTGAACGGTGATCGTATACTAGCCGCATGACGGGCGTGTTACAAGCAAAACTTAGCTGGATCGTCCCCATCTCCATCAACCATTGGCCAGCCGCAATCGCCCTGTCCCTGCGCGCGCCGCGCAGGGACGTAATGCGCTTGACGTCATTTGGAGGTTTGTGGTACACACGTGAGGATTATGGGGCAACAGCTCAAGCCTAGAGTGAAGCGACAGCGCCGAAAACGGCGGAAGAAGCGGCTGAAAGCGCGGGCGAAGGCGTCAGCTTCGAAGAAGGCGTAGCGCCCGTGCGCCCGACAACCGGGGCGCGATGGCCGAGAGGTTAGGCACGGGTCTGCAAAACCTGGTACACCGGTTCAATTCCGGTTCGCGCCTCCAACTTTTCCGCGCAGGCGGCTGCGGTCTGCACCGGACTCCAATCGGATATGCCTCGTCTGGATGAGGAAACCGACACCGACCCTTCTCGGGCGAACGAGGCCTCGCCCGCACAGCGCGCCGGCAGGCTTGCCCGGCTGCTCCCGCCTCTGCTCGTCGTCGGGCTCTGTCTCCTGGTCTTCTGGCCGGTCTTGAACCACGAGTTCGTGAGCTGGGACGACGGCTTCCACGTGTATGAGAACCCGGCTCTGAATCCCGTGACGGCCTCCAAGGCCCGGCTCTTCTGGGATAAACCCCACGACTTCCCGCTGACGTACACTCTCTGGGCTTTGCAGGCCCGGCTCGCGCCGCGCGTTGGGCACGAGGCCGGACGCGGGCGGCTTCAGCCGCGCCTGTTTCATGCCGTGAATCTGCTCCTGCACGTGCTCAATGCGCTGATGGTCTACGCCATTCTCCGCATGGTGCTGGCCTCCGGGCTCGGAGGCCGGCGGTCTGACAGGGCGGAGCGCGACGGCCCGGCGCCGGCGGCGCGGCAGTTGGCCGCCACGGTGGGTGCGCTGCTGTTCGCGGCGCACCCGCTCCAGGTCGAGCCGGTCGCATGGATTTCCGCGCTCAAAGATGTGCTGAGCGGGTTCTTCGCGTTGCTTGCGGTTTTGCTCTATCTGGTGGGGGCGGGCATGGGCGCCGCACGGCATCCGAACAACGGCGGGAGGCGGCCCCGGCTGCTCGGGCCGGCGGCGACAATCGCCTTCGTTCTGGCCCTCCTGGCCAAGCCGACGGCGGTCGTGACCCCTTTCATCGCGTGGGGGTTGGCGTATGCCGGCGGCGCCGGCGCGCGGCGCCCTGCCGGCGACCCTGCGGTCGAACGCGCGGCTGAAACGCGGCTTTGGCGGCGCGATCTCATCTGGTTGCTCGCCGTCGCCACAGCCATGTTTCTGCCCCTGGCCGCGGCTTTTTGGCGCCCGCAATGGTTTCTCGGCTGCTGGCTGTTGATGCTGATCCCGGTGATCGGGCTCGGTGCTCCCCGGCGTAAATGCACCAACGCCAGTGGGAGCGCCACGGCGGGCCGCGCCAGGCTTGGCTGGCTGCCGGCCGGGTGGCTGCTGCTCGCCGTGCCGCTTTCGCTCATGAGCAAGGCGGGGCAGCCGGACACGGCGATCACCTTCGTGACGCCGCTGTGGTGGCGGCCGGCGATCGCGCTCGATGCAGTGGCTTTCTACCTGTACAAGCTGTTCGTGCCCCTGTTCTACGGGCCGGACTATGGGCGTTCGCCGCTCGCCGTGCTCGGCGCCGCGCGGAGCCTGCTGCTGGCGGAAGCCGTCGCCGTCGGCGGGCTCGGATTCCTGCTGTGGCGGTCCCGAAAGCGGGCCGGCTGGCTGGCGGCGGCTGCGCTGGTTTTCGTGCTGGGCGTGGCGCCGGAACTCGGATTCGTTCCCTTCGGGTTCCAGGACATCTCAACAGTGGCTGACCGCTACCTGTACCTGGCCATGGTTGGCGCGGCCCTGGGCGCCGCCGGGGCGGCGGCGTGGATTCGCCCGGCGCGCTTTCGCAACGTGGCGTGTTTCGCGGCGCTCGGGCTGCTGGCCGTTCGCAGCTTCTCTCAAGTCCGCGTGTGGCACGACACGATCACGCTGTTCGAGCATGGGCTTCGCGGCAATCCCGACAGCTATGCCTCGCACAACAACCTCGGCAAGGCCTTCGTCGAACAGCGCAACGACCTGGCCGGCGCCCTGCAGCACTACTCGCAGGCGCTGCGGGCGCGCCCGAACGATCATGTTGCCAGAAACAACATCGGCCTGGCCCTTGCCAAGCAAGGCCGTGTGGACGAAGCCGTCGCCGCTTTCCAGGCGGCGCTGGCGAAGAAAGCGGACTATGCGGATGCCCACAACAACCTGGGCACGGCCTGGTCGCAGAAGGGCGAGGTCGTCCTGGCCATCAAGCATTGGGAGCGGGCTCTGGCACTGGACCCGCTGCTTGCCGAGACGCACAACAATCTCGGCCATGCCCTGGCCGGCCAGGGGCGGCTGGAGGAGGCCGTCCGGCACTATCGCGAAGCGCTGCGGCTCAACCCGTATTATGCCAAGGCATTCGACAACCTGGGCGTTGCCCTGTTTCGCCGGAATCAGCCGCAAGCCGCCATCGCACAGTACGATGCGGCGCTGCGTGCGAACCCCGGCTATGCCGAGGCCTACAACAACAAGGGATTGGCGCTGGCCGGGCTCGGTCGGCTCGACGAAGCCGTCGCGTGCTATCGCGAAGCACTGCGGCTGGATCCGGAACTGCTGGTGTGCCGGAACAATCTGGGCAACGCGCTGCTGGCGCAAGAGAAGTTCGCGGAAGCGGCCGCTTGCTACCGGGAGGCGCTCCGGCGGCAGCCGGACAATGCCGAGGCGTTGAACAATCTCGGGGTCCTGTTCGCCAGGCAGGGGCAACCGCAGCGCGCGGTGGCGTACTTCAGCAAGGCCTTGGCCGCGCGTCCGGGGTATCGGGACGCGGAACGGAACCTTGCCCTGGCGCGCCGGCAGCTCGGAACAAACGCCGCCCCGGATGCCGTGCCGCCTCGGTAATGTGCTCGCATTCCCGGGCCGTTGTCCGTACACTACGCCTGGTTCGAGGCCGTTCGCGAGCCCAGGGCACCGTGAATGGACGCGAATAGACACCAATGGCGGGGAAGACTCTAATTCACGCAGAGGAGGTGCGATGGTGAAAACAGGCATGGGCAAACTGAGCCGATTTTCGATAGGACTGTTGATCGGACTGACAGCCGTGTGTGCGACGGCCGGTCCGGATGTCCAGGCCTGGAGTCGCGCCCGCTGGAATGCGAGCCTGATCTCGGCGCCCCCCGCGACGGGCGCCGCGACGCTGGGCCTGGATCACGCGGCGTCAAAATACGGGGATGCGTGGGATTTCGACGAGGACGACCGGGAGGGGATCGACGAGTTCGGGAGCGGGCTGACGGATGTGACCGTGACGCAAGGCGCGTTGCGCTTCCTGACCGGCCAGAACGACAATTACTTCTTCTGGGGTGACTATCGCCGGGACACCCCCGCCTACGGCGCGGAGAAGATCGATCCGGCGCCCGATACCGTGAGCGGGCAAGGCCCGCGCCATCTGCAGATGCGGCTGAAGCAGTCGCTTCCGTCCTCGACATGGACGTTCAGCACGGCGGCTGACGATACGGAACTGCGCAAGCGGTTCCGCATTCGGGGGACGGACTGGCAGACGATCGACCTGGCCCTGCCGGCGGACAAGACGTTTTGGGCCGTGCGGCTGGAGACGGAGGAGCCCGGGAACAACGTGGCCATCGACTGGATCCGGCTCGAGGCGGAACTGCCGGCATGGTATTACCGCACGACCTTTGAGCTGATGCAGGACCCGCAGAGCAGTTCGTTCGTCGTGCTTTGCTCGCCCAAGTACTCGTTTTACGTGAACGGCCGGTGCGTCAAGTCGCAAGGCAACGTGTCCATGCGCATGTATGAGCCCGTGGCCTGCTCCGAGGCGCTCGTGCGTGGGCGCAACTGCATCGCCGTCAAAGTGGAGGGCGTGCCGTCCTACAGCGCGCGGGCCGCCGGCCTGCTCGCGGTCGAAGGCATTGTGCATCTCGTCTCCGGCGGGTATCAGCGGGTATTTACAGACGGGTCATGGCGCGCCGCCACGAGCGGGCCGGACGGTTGGGCGACAGCCGGGTTTGACGATTCGCAATGGGCGCAGGCCGTCGCCGTCGAGCGCATGGCTGAGTCGAGTTATGGCTGTCTGGATAACGACCCCTCCTGGGGTTTCTTTGTCGGGCCGCCGTATATGGGGCCGATCGACATACGCCCTGTTGGCGGCAACGCCCCGATCTTCGACTCTGGCCGGGTGGATCTGAACATCGTCGTGTCGGCGCCGCCGGTCGTGGAGGGGATTGAGACGCGGCTCGACTGCGTGGCCTACGACGCGGTGTCCGGGGACAAGGTCTACGATGGGACCCTGCGGCGCCCCGAGGAAGCAGGCGCGCGCAACGTCTACGCGTTTCGACACAGCTTGGGCCACGGGCCGCGGTACCTGTATGTCACCGCCAAGCGCGGTACCAAAGAGGCGTTCAAGGAGGGGACGGCCGAAGTCCTGGATGAGCGCTGGTACGAGCTGGTCGTGACGGGCTCCGTCCGGCAGCGGAAGGTGGGCGGTACGTCCTTTGAGGAGGGGCTCGACCTGGAGCTGGTGGACAAGATCGATTGTACCGAGCCGTTCGAGCGGCATGCCTTTTGTGACGGACCGTTCCTCACGCGCGACACGCTGGCCAAGCTCGGCACGACGGCCGAAGAACGCAAGAATCGGCTCGGCAGCCACGGCCAGAGCGCGGTGGTAGAGACGCCGGCCGGCAAGTGCCGGATTACCGGCAACCGGCTTTACGACTGGTTCGGGTATGCGTTTCGCGTCAAGCATCCGGGCCGTCCCCACGTCGTCGCGGTCGATTGCCCGGACGACGCGTACCGGTGCGGTACGATCCTCGTTCTGGAAAAGTACGGGCGGGAGGGGTTGTCGAACGACGCCAGCGGCCGGTTGGGCCAGCCGCGTACGGGCGGGGCGATGTACACGGGCGGGCCGTACCCGACCACGGGCAGGATGCTGCCGTTCCGGCAGATCTTCTGGCCGATGAGCGAGGAGGGGTTCGTCGTCGTCTGCAAGGGCCAGTCGCCGTTCCCCGCGGCCGCGGCGCGCATTGCCATCTATGAGATCGACGGCGAACTGCCGATGCTCGCGGCATTGCGCAGCACGGACCGGCTGTTCGGCTTTCACGGCACGGGCGCCGATACGGTTGCCCTGGCCTGCTATTCCGGGCCGCGCGGCCTCAAGTTCGTGAAGAACCTGCTGCGGTCGCCTTACCTCGGGTTCTATACCGACTGGTACATCACGATCGAAAACATGATCCGCCAGATGCGGTTTGTGGGCTGCAACCTGTACGTGGCCGACCTCTGCGAGGGCACGCGCATGCACTACCCCTCCGCATCGGCCGCGTTGGTCGACTGGCCGGACCGCCTGTTCGTCCCGCGCGCCGACCCCTGGGAACTGATGGCGAAGATGTTCGCGGCCAACGACCTGAAGCTGGTGCTCAACGTGGATTTCACCGCGACGCCGGCCATGGTGGCGCGCGAGCCCTACTCCGACTACGAAGTGCAGGCGATGGGCGCGCTCACGCTCAAGCAGGTCGGCGCCACCGGCCGGCAGACCCAGGCGGCCGACTCCGGGTTCAACGTGTTTCACCCGGTGTTCGAAGGGGAGTTCATGGCTCTGATCGATGAGCTGTGCGGCCTCTACGGGCATTGCCCGGGTATTGCCGGCATTGGCCAGATGTGGGGCGACGGATCCGGTTTTCAGGTCGGGGCCGACCCCTCCGACAGCGTCGAGTATCTGCACTGGGGCTACGGCGATGCGACGATGGCCGCGTTCACGGCCGACACCGGCATCGCGGTCCCGGTTCCCGATAAAGACGCCACGCGCTTCGAGAAGCGGTACCGCTGGCTGCTCAGCCGGCAGCGCGAGAAATGGACACAGTGGCGCAACGACAGGATCAAACGGCTTCATCTCGCCGTGCGGGACCGCGTGCGGAAAGCGAATGGCGACTGGCGCTACTTCATCTTCGGCGCGCGGCTGCCTTATGCGGCCTGGGGCGGCTACCTCGCGGGCAAGACGTCCGTTCAGCAGGTCCTGCGCTCGGCCGGCCTGGACCCGGCCGGATACAAGCAGGAGAAGGGCATCGTGTTGTCCGGCATGCTTGCCGCCGATCAAGCGGAAATGCAGACCGACCCTGACCGGTTCTGGGGCCTGCGCACGGTGTACGCCGATGAAGAGACGTTCCGGCTGTACGACAATGAGACGGAAACCGGCGTTTACCCGGCGGTGGTACCCTACAAGACCGTCACCGCGGTGGCGGGGGATTGGGGGCTGGAACGGTTCTACGGCGTCGGTTACCCGTTCCCGGCCGGCACGGCGGCGCTCGACCATTTCGGGCTGGCGCTCGCGCGCAGCACGCCGTTGATTGTTCCGATCGGGCCCGCCGACTGGATGCTGCCCTCCGGCCATGCGCAGGCGTTGCGGGAGACGGCGGCTGCGCTGCATGCGATCGAGCCGGGCGTCTACCAGACGCTTCGCGGCGAAGGGCTGGACAAGAACCTTGTGGTGCGGCTGTGCAAGACGGGGCGCAGCACCGAGTTCTACGTCGTGAACAGGCTCTGGGGCGACGTGCACGTCTCGCTGGCGATACAGGGCGCGCCGGCCGTGCACGACCTGGTGGTCGGCCGGCGGCTCGGCGTGGAATCCGGGCGGCTGGAGTTCATGCTGGCGCCGTTCCAGACGCGCGTGTTTTCGACCTCGCGCGGCGCGGAACTGACCGCCGCGGGCGTGCACGCGCCCGGCGTGGCCGCCGAGGTGTTCGAGCGCATGGCCGACGGCCGGCTCGTCGCCGAGCGGGTCGATGCGGGCGGGTTCAAGAATCTGGATGCGGCGACCCGCAGCCTCATTGGCACGTTCCAGGAGCGGTACAAGGAAATTGCGGCAGCGTTCGAAACCGAGAATCTGTCGCGTACGTGCGAGTTGCTCGAGGACCAGCGTTACCGCGCGGCCTTGGAGCAGCTCAGGGACCGGTTCTTCGCCCAGCAGTGGCTGGTGCTCGGCCCGTTCGACAACAAGGACGGCAAGCAGCTCGAGGCGGACGCGCAGGTCGAACAGGACATCCTGCAGCACCGCTGGCGCGGCGCGTATCCGGGCGCCGGCGGCCGGGCCGTGGCATGGCGCGCGGCCACGGCGCGGGTACGGCGAGGCGCCACCGGCTACCTGGACTTCGACAGCCTGCTCGGCGCTCCGGATTGGGCCGTCGGCTATGCCTACACCCGCATCTTTTCGAACAGACGCCAGCGCGTGCGGCTGAGCATCGGCAGCGACGACGGAATTCGCGTGTGGATCAACGGCAAGCTCGTCCATTCCAAGGACGTGACCCGGCGCGTCGTGCCCGGCCAGGACAGGGCCAGTGTGCTGTTCCGCGACGGGTGGAACGAAGTGCTCGTCAAGGCCGCAGACCGCACCGAGGCCTGGGAGACGTTTTTCGACGTGTTCGCCGACAGCGGCGCCCGGATCTGGGATCTGGAGTACAACCCGCGCGTTCGGCCCACCGCCACCAAGCTGCGCAGGGAATAGCCCGCCAAGGCGTGCCAGAGGGGCATCAGGTCTCTCGCCCGCACGGAGACTCGCTCGAGCGCGCGGAGAGCACGGAGCCGCGCTCGGCTGCGCGCCGGCGAGCGCCTTCAGAGAGGGAGGCGGAATGCGAACGCAGCCACTCTGAGTTGTTTGCGCCGTTGAAGATGTGGGGATCGCTACGGATCGCGTTGGCCGTAGTAGGCGCCGGCGCCGTGCTTGCGCAGGTAGTGCTTGTCCAGCAGATGCCGGGCGATCGGGGGTTGACCGGGACTGAGCAGCAGCGTCCCGAACGCCATCCTGGCCACCTCCTCCAGCACGACGCTGTTCTCGACCGAGTCGGCCGGCCCGGTTCCCCACGTGAAGGGGCCGTGGTTCGCCACCAGCACGGCGGGCAACTCGCCCGGATCGAGCGTTGCGAACCGCTCCACAATGACGTTGCCCGTGTTGGCCTCGTAAGCGGCGGTCACCTCTTCGCGTGTCATCCCGCGCGTCACGGGCACTTCCCCGTGAAAATTGTCGGCGTGCGTCGTGCCGAAACAGGGAATGGGGCGGCAGGCCTGCGCGAACACCGTGGCGTAGGGGCTGTGCGTGTGCGTGACGCCGCCGATCCCGGCAAACGACTCGTACAGGATCAGGTGCGTGGGCAGGTCGGACGACGGAGCGAGGCGGCCCTCGACCGTATGCCCGTCCAGGTCCACCACCACCAGCCGCTCGGGCGTCAGCTCGGGGTACGCCACGCCGCTCGGCTTGATCACCACCAGCCCCGCCTCGCGGTCGATCCCGCTTACGTTCCCCCACGTCAGCGTGACCAGCCCGTGCCGGTCCAGGCTGCAGTTCGCTTCGTAGACTTCTCTGCGCAGTTCTTCCAGCTTCATAGATTGCTCCTGAATGCCAGACGCTGTTCGCCTTCCTGGCGCCCGCGGCACGTCACGGGGGCGTTTCGCGTCCCCCGTCATTGGCTGGAACCCATGCCGGCCGCCAAGCGGCCCAGCGACGTTCGCGCCGCGCGCCCATGACGCCGCGCCGCGGGCCTCATGCAAAGGGATTCTCGCTCGGATACAGCACGCCGTCCGGTTTCGGCGCCTGCACATCCTCGACGCCAAGCCCGCGCGCCGCGTCGAACAGGATGCGGCCGACATGCTTGAACGTGAACGCGCCGTGATGGGGGAACTGCTTCTCGAGCAGGACATGCCGGTAGAACCGGGCAAACCCCTTGATGCCGATGATGCCGATGGCGCCGAACGACGCGGGATCCCCGTCCAGAACATGGCCCTCGGCCACATAGCTCTGCAGCCGGCAGTCGGCCGTGCCCTGGACCCGGAACAGGGTGGTCGGGCCCGGCTTCAAGGTGCCTTCCAGCGTGCCGCATGTGATGTCCGGTTTCTTGTCCGCTTCCATCAACCGGTGCATGATCAACTGGTATTTCATCGCGCGCCCGGCACAGAGCATGCCGCTCGGCGTGTTGCCGCAGTGGAACCCCATGAACAGGTCCTCCCGCCCCGCGCCCTTCAGGTTGCGCACCTTGCAGTCGGCCGGGACGGTGTTGTTCACGTCCAGCAGGGTGGCCGGGCCGAGCGAGGCGAGTTGCAGCATGTACTCGGAGACTGCGCCGTAGATGTCCACCTCGCAGGCCACCGGGATGCCGCGGGCGGCCAGCCGGCTGTTCACGTAGCATGGCACGAACCCGAACGCCGCCTCAAAGGCCGGCCAGCACTTGTTGGCAAACACCCCGAACTGCCGCGAGCCCAGGTTGCTCTCGAAGAAGGACAGCAGCGCCAGTTCGAATTGGGCCAGTTGCCGCAGCTTCGCCGGGTACCGGTTCCCCCGGCCGAGTTCACGGGCCATGTCCTTGGCAATCGCCTCGATGTCTTTCTTCCTGCCGGCCACCGACTTGAACTGCGCGAGCATGTCCAACTCGGAGTTCTCCATAACCTCGATCCCGAGTTCGTACAGCGGCTTGATCGGCGCGTTGCAGGCATAGAAATCCTGCGGTCTTGGCCCGAAAGAGAACGTCTTCAGGTTCGCCATGCCGACCTGCACGCGGCTGACGTCGACAAAGTGCGCGATCATGCCGGCAATGTCGCGGGGCAGACCGACCGGCATCTGCGGAATGTGGGCGCGTATGCCGCGCAGCCCGCAGTTGAGCGAGGCGTTCAGCATGCCGCAGTAGGCGTCGCCCCGGCCGCCGTACAGATCCTTGGCGCTCTCTTCCGCCGCCGCGCACAGCATGAAAGGCCCGCCGAAGCGCTGGGCCAGAATCGTCAGGGGCCCTTCGGGCCCGAAATTCCCAAGATAGACCGCCAGCGCATTCGCGCTCTTTGCCCGCAGTTCGTCGAGTGCGCGCAGCGCATCGGCCTCCGTCTCCACGACCGTGTCGCACGGCAGAATGGCCAGCTTCCGCTTCCGGCATTCCTGCACAACCTGTTTCAGCCGCTTGCGTGCGAGTTCAATGGGAAAACAGTCGCGGCTGACTCCCACAACCCCCATCTTGAGCTCAGGCGTGTTGATGATGCGGTTCATGGCGCTCTCCTTGTTGCCGAGGATTCCATACGCGGCCAACGGCCCGTGCCATCCGAAACGGAGCTACTTTACAGAACCGGGCGGATAATTCAAGCAAACGCTCATCCTCAAATTTGCTTGCATTGCCGCTTCAATAGCGGTAAGGAGTGGGAAATTCGAGAGCGTCTTCGGGATGAGGTGATCCGCGCGTGCGCGGAGAGTCCTGACCGGCGGTGAAAGCCCGCGAGTCCCGAGCGGCGGCCCTGCGCCGCGGCCCGGGACAGACACGATGCAATTTCGTGGCCGACAGTACAGTCTGGATGGGAGAAGACGGCGTCGGGCTTTGCGGCGTTTTGTCCCGGAGAGGAGTCTCTCCGGGCTTTTTTTTGCCGGGAGGAGGGAACAGTCGCATGAGCGGGGCAGCGAACGGAATACAGGCGGCGTTTGACCCCGTCGAGGATGTGCTTGCCGACATCCGCGCGGGCAGAATGGTGGTCGTGACGGACGACCAGAAGCGGGAAAACGAGGGCGACCTGATCATCGCCGCCGAGCGGGTGACGGACCAGGCCGTCAACTTCATGGCGTCACACGGCAAGGGGCTGATCTGCGTCGCCCTGACGCACGACCGGGTGGCGGCGTGTGGCCTGTCCAAGGTCCAGTCGCGCGGCGGCGGCGACCGGTTCCGGACCGCGTTCACCGAGTCGGTCGACGCGCGCAGCGGCGTGACCACGGGCATCAGCGCGGCCGACCGCGCGCGCACCGTGCAGGTGCTGATCGACGAGAACAGCACCGAAAAGGACCTGGTCAGTCCGGGCCACGTCTTCCCGATCGAGGCGCGGGAGGGCGGCGTGCTGCGCCGGGCCGGGCATACGGAAGCCGCGGTCGACCTGGCCCGGCTGGCCGGCCTGAAGCCGGGCGGCGTGATCTGCGAGATTTTGCGCGCGGACGGGACCATGGCACGGCTGCCCGACCTGGTCGAATTCGCCGCGGCGCACGGCCTCAAGATGACGTCCGTGGCCGATCTCATCGCGTTCCGGCGCCGAACGGAGAAGCTGATCGAGCTGGTGCGGCAGATCGATTTGCCGACCGAGTACGGGATGTACAAGCTTCGGCTCTACCGCTGCACGGTCAGCCTCGAACACCACGTCGCACTCGTCATGGGCGACCTGAACGGCGAGGAAGCCGTCCTCGTGCGCGTCCACAGCCAGTGCCTGACGGGTGATGTGTTCGGGTCGCTGCGCTGCGACTGCGGCGCGCAAATGCGCAAAGCCATGGAGCGGATCGGCGAGGAGGGACGCGGCGTGCTGCTCTACATGGGCCAGGAGGGGAGGGGCATCGGCCTCCCGCACAAACTGCACGCCTATGAGCTGCAGGACAAGGGGCTGGATACCGTCGAGGCGAATGAGAAACTCGGGTTCGCCGCCGACCTGCGCGACTACGGGATCGGCGCGCAGATCCTGTCCGAGCTCGGCCTCAAGCGGATCCGGTTGATGACCAACAACCCCAAGAAGGTCATCGGGCTGGAGGGCTACGGCTTGGAGATTGTCGAACGCGTGCCGCTCGTGTTACCTTCGACGGAACACAACAGGAAATACCTGGAAACCAAGCGCGAAAAGATGGGGCATTGGTTGTGAGCGCGGAAGAATGGAAGAATGGAAGGGTGAAAGCTATGAATGAGATATCGGGCGATCTGATGGCGAAAGGGCTGAAGGTCGGGTTGGTGGTGAGCCGGTTCAACGATTTTCTGACCAAGCAACTGCTTGAGGGCGCGCTCGATTGCCTCAAGCGGCACGGGACAAACGAGAAGGACATGACGGTTGCCTGGGTGCCCGGCTCGTACGAAACGCCGATGGCGATCAAGAAAATGGCGGCCGCGGGCAAGTACCACGCGCTCGTCGCGCTCGGCGCCGTGATCCAGGGCGCGACGCCGCATGCCGGCCTGATCAACTCGCAGGTCGCCCGCTCGCTCGCGCAAATCGCAATGGAACACGATGTGCCCGTCATAGACGGGATCGTCTCGGCCGATACCCTGGAGCAGGCCATCGAGCGGGCAGGCACCAAAGCGGGCAATCGCGGCTGGAAAGCCGCGCTGGCGGCAATCGAAATGGCGAACCTGTTCAGGCAACTCTAGCCTGATCTATTCATGAGCCATCTGCTGCGGGCGCGGATATGGCGGCATCTAAAGGGTTCCGTGCCGGCGGCCGACCTAGACGT
>JAFGHX010000266.1 GCA_016929905.1 Kiritimatiellia bacterium | reverse complement strand
TTCGCCCTAATCTGCACCCAATGGGTGCGATCAGAATGCCGGCGGAGAATGCTCGCAAGTGGCTGGTGTTCAGCGCTTTGTGGCTGTCATCGTCAACTGCGGAGCAGTTGAACTGCCGAATGTAGGTTAGGCCGGACTATCTGCTACCTCTCCGGCATCGGCGGCGGGGCGGCGGGCTGGACATCCGGTGTTCGATCGGCCTCCGGCGGCCGGATTCGTTCGAGCAACCCCCTGTTCACGGAGACAGGCATGTCTTTGCGACTGGCCTGATAGAATGTGTCCAGCCGCGTTTCGCGCCTCTTTCTCGCGATTTCCAGGCGAAGGTTCTCCCGCACCTTGTCCAACGGCAGCACGTCCGCGGGGCGTTTGCCCGTGAGGCGGAAGACATAGAACGCGTCCCGTGTCTCCAGAACGGGCGGCACATCGCCGGGCGAGGCCAGGGCGAAGAGCGCGTCGGCCGCAGGGCGGCCCCACTTCGCGGCGGCCTCCTCCCGGCCCATCCAGCCTGCGTCGCCGCCCTTGTAGCGTGTGGCCTGGTCGTCGGAATGCTGGGCAGCCAGACGCGTGAAGGCTTTGGCCGGCTCGTTGTCGGATGTGACGGCGTCACGGACGCGCTTGGCCTTGTCGGCCAGCTCGGCGCGTTTCGGTTCGGAGACCACTTCGGGAATGCGAATCTTGATGGAGCCGACTCGAATGCTTTCGGGAATGCGAAAGCGGTCGAGCTGGCTCTGGTAGTACGCGGCGATATCGTTGTCGGTGACGCGATCCTCGGCCGGGGTTGCGGTCAGGAGGTCCTCTTCCAGGCTGGCGACGAGCAGTTGCCTGATCTTGTACCGCACCTGCGGCTGGTCGGCGTATCCTTGACGGCGCGCCGTTTCGGCGAGGACTTCGAGCCGGATCAGTTCCTCGAGCAGGCGTTCCTTGACGGCGCGGGCGGCGAACACCGACGGGTCCGCGCCGCCTCGCCGCCGCATGGCCTCCTTCAGATCGCGGGCGGTGATTTGGCCCTGTCCCACTTGCGCGAGCACGTCATCGTCGCGCGCCGGGCCCCGGGCGCGCCGGGCACACGAAGCCGGCAACAGGCACAGGGCCATGGCCGCGCGGCAGACGAGGTTAAGGCGCATCGGCTACCCCTATTTCACCTTCACGTCCAGCCTGAAGAAGCGTTCCGGATCGCCGGTGAGGCTGTTCGTGTAACGCTGTTCGGATCCGTTGCCGTCGGACTGGAAGACAGTCGTCCACGCCGCCTGGAGGTTCGTGGTGCTCAGCACGGTGTACTCCCGGTCTGTTTCGCTGTCCCAGACCATGACGAGCGCCGTGGTCGCGCCGGTGGCGGCGAACGCGTCCTGTATTTGGAGCCAGTCCGATTCGTCGGTAGGCGCGGTATTGGCGATGAACTCCTCGCGATCGGTGAACGTATCGCCGTCGAAGTCCGCGTCCCCTGTTCGCGTCGTATTGCCGAACCACGCAATTTCCCACGTGTCCGAGATGCCGTCCAGATCCGCGTCGCCGGTTCGGAACGGCGTGGACGCAATCGCCCACACGGTGCCTGCCGAATTGGAGGCCCAGCACCGATAGGCATAGGCGCGTTCGCTGGACAGGCTGGTGAGGTTAGTGGAGAAGACGCCGGGCTCGAGCGTGCCCAGGGCGAAGGCGTTACTCCAGGCGGTGGGGTCCGTGCCGCCGTCGGACGGCCCCCAGTAGACGACGATTTCCGGGTTGGCTGCCGCGCCGGTATCGATGAGTTCGCCGCGCAGCGACGCCGACGTCTGGGTGACGTCGGCGGGCGAGAGATTCAGCACGTCCAGATACCGGTCCTTCCAGCGGGTCACACAGATGTCCGACCCGCCGGCATGCGGCTGACCGGCAAGCGCCGCGTCGGCATAGCCGATGACGTGGATGCCGTGTTCGCGGTCGGTGCACAGAGCGTAGCCGACGTCGTCGGCCGTCGAGCCCCAGATGCGGGTCCGCAGCCGGTTGCCGTCGCCGTCGAAGCGGCAGAGCACGAAATCGGCGCTGCCCGCGACGGGCTCGCCGTCGAACGCGCCGGCGGCGAAGCCGGCGACGAGGATATCGCCCCGTTCCTCAACGCAGACGGCCCTGGCGACGTCGTTGCTGGGCGATCCCCATATGCGTGTCCACAGGCGGTTGCCGCCGCCGTCAAACTTGCTGAGGCACAGATCGGTTCCGCCGGCGTTGGTTTCGCCGTCGAACGCGCCTTCGGTGGAGCCGGCGACGTACACGGACCCGTCCCGGTCGATGGCCAGGCAGCCGCCGTCGTCGGCGGCGGCCGAGCCCCAGATTCTGGTCCACAGGCGTGTGCCGGCGGCGTCGAATCGGCTGAGGCAGAAGTCGGCGTTGCCGGCATGGGTCTGGCCGTCAAACGCGCCGTAGGTATAGCCGCCGACGAAGACGTTGCCTTGCGTGTCGACCGCAACGCCCCGCCCGTAGTCGCCGGCGGCGGAGCCCCAGATGCGCGACCATTCCGGCGTGCCGTCCGCGTCGAACCGGGTCAGGCACAGGTCGGCGTTGCCGGCGTTCGTCTGGCCGCCGAACGCGCCGAGCGTGTGCCCGCACACGTACAGGGCGCCGCCGGCGGCCGGCGCGACGGACTGGCCGTAGTCGTCGGCGGCGGACCCCCACAGGCGCGACCACGTTCTGTTGCCGGCCTCGTCGAACCGGCCCAGATAGAGATCGTTGTTTCCCGCGTTGGTCAGCCCGTCCGGCTCGCCGCCGCTGTAACCGGCCACGTAGAGCGCGTTGGATGCGTCGATGCGCAGCGCCTGCAGGTAGTCGTGGCTGGCCGACCCCCATATGCGGGTCCAGACCCGGTTGCCCATGCCGTCCAGTTGCCCGATACAGAAATCGGCCCCGCCGGCATTGGTCTGGCCGTCGAACGCGCCGAGCGAGTAGCCGGCCCAGTAGGCGGCGGTGCTGCTGAGCGCGAGGCCGCGGCCGTGGTCGCCGGCGCCGGCGCCCCAAAGCCGGGTGTAGGCGCGGCTGAGCACCGCCGGAATCGAGCCGGCGTCGTCCGGCGCGGAGCCGTACGCCACCTCGGCGTAGTCGTCATAGTCGTCGGTGTCCGTATCCTGGGCTGTGGGCTCGGTTCCGTTGTCGTGCTCCTGCGCATCGGTCAGGCCGTCTCCGTCAAAGTCGCCGGTCCCGTCACGCGTGAGCGTTCCGAACCAGATCTGCTCCCAGGCGTCGGCCATGCCGTCGCCGTCGGCGTCCGGGCCGGTATGGAACGTATCGGTCGCGGGCGCCCAGGCGACGGCCGTCGCGTTGGACGCCAGGCACCGGTAGTAGTAGCGGGTATTGGCGGCGAGGCCCGTGAGGTTGGTTTCGAACGGGCCGCCGTCCAGCAGGCCCATGGGCAGCGTGTTGCTCCAGGCGGCCGCGCTGTCGCCGCCGTCGGTCAGGCCCCAGTAAACGCAGACATCGGCCTGCACGCCGCCGCCGGTATCGACGACCTCACCGCCGAGCATGGCCGCGTTGGTCTCCACATTGGATGCCGGTGCATTCCGGATTTCCAGGAAGCGATCCCCCCAACGCACGAGACACAGATCGGACGCGCCGCTGTTGGGCCGGCTGTCGAACGAGCCGTCGGTCCATCCCGCGGAATAGATGCCGTGATAGGCGTCCACGCACAGGCCGCGCGCCACGTCGTTCGTCTCCGAACCGGCCAGGCAGGTCCAGAGGCGGTTGCCGGCGGTGTCGAACTTGGAGACGAACAGGTCGGACAGCCCGGCGTTCGTCTGGCCGTCGAGCGCGCCGAGCGTGTAGCCGCCGACGTAGACGTTGTCGTGGGCGTCGATCACGATGTCCGTGGCGAACTCGTCGGTGTTGGTTCCCCAGATCCGGGTCCACAACCGGTTCCCGTCGCTGTCGAACTTGGTCAGACAGGCGTCGGACAGCCCGGCGTTGGACGCCCCGTCGAACGCGCCTTCGGAATAGCCGGCCACGTACACGTTGCCGGCACTGTCGGCCGCGACGCCCTCGGCGTAGTCGCCGTCGGCCGAGCCCCAGACCCGCGACCACGAGAGGGTCCCGGCCTCGTCGAATTTCGATAGATACAGGTCGGCGCCGCCGCTGTTGGTCTGGCCGCCGAACTCGCCGTAGGTGTAGCCGGCCGCGTAGACGGCGTTGGAGCCGTGCGCGCAGGCCGCGCTCGCGTAATCGCCCTGCGCGGACCCCCAGATCCGGGTCCAGCGCGAGGTGCCGGCCGAATCCGTGCTGATGAGGCACGCGTCGATGGCGCCCGCGTGCGGCTGGCCGTCGAACGGGGCGGCCGTGTAGCCGGCGAGATAGACGCGGCCGGCGCTGTCGGTTGCCAATCCGCGCCCGTAGTCGTTCGAGACGGATCCCAGAATGCGGCTCCAGACGGGATTGCCGGCCGCGTCCAGTTGCGTAAGGAACAGGTCGGTCCCACCCAGGGCGGCCTGCCCGCCGAACGCGCCGCGGGTGACGCCGCCCACGTAGAGCGCGCCGGCCGCGTCCCGGGCCATGCCGTACGCGTAGTCGGCGTCGGGCGACCCCCACAGCCGCGACCCGATCGGGTTGCCGCTCAGGTCGAAGCGGCTGATGCACAGGTCCGCGTCGCCGGCATTGGTCTGTCCGTCAAGGTCGCCGTACGTGTAGCCGACGGCGTAGACCGAGCCGGTGCCGTCGGTTTGCGTTGCCCATGCGAAGTCGTTCGCCGCCGAGCCCCAGATCCGGGTCCAGGCCTTGCCGGGGGCCGGCGGCCACACGCCGCCGTCGCCGGGACTGCCGGCGCCGGCCACTTCGGCGAAGTCGTCGTAGCGGTCGCCGTCCGTGTCCCAGAGCGTGGGCGCGGCGCCGTTCTGGAATTCCGCCAGATCGGTCAGGCCGTCGCCGTCCAGATCGCCGGTTCCGTCTCTGGACAGATCGCCGAACCAGGCGGTTTCCCAGGCGTCGTTCATGCCGTCGAAGTCCGTATCCGCCCCCGTATAGAAGGCGGTGGACGCCGGTGCCCAGACGACGTCCGCCGAGTTGGATGCCCGGCACCGGTAGTAGTAGACCGTGTTGCTGGACAACCCGGTGATATTGGTTGAAAAGGCGCCCACCCCCAACTGACCCATGGGCACCTCGTTGCTCCAGCCGGCGGGCTCGGTCTGGCCGTCCGAGAGCCCCCAGAACAGGGCGACCAGCGGGTCCTCCGCATCGCCGGTGTCGACCACCCGGCCGTTCAGCGAGGCCGACGACAGCGTAACGTCGGAGGGCGGCAGGTTCGCTACCTCGAGGAAATGCTCGACCCACCGGCTCAGGCACAGGTCGAAACCGCCCGAATTGGCCTGCCCGTCCAAGCTGCCGTCGGAGTAACCGGCGACGTAGAGGCCGTGGACATCGTCGGCGGCCAGCGCGCGGGCCAGCTCGTTGCTTGCCGAGCCCCAGAGCCTGGTCCAGAGCCGGTTGCCGTCCTGATCCCATTTGGACAGCAGCATGTCGGCCTCGCCGGAATGGGGCTCGCCGTCGACGGTCCCCGCCGCATAGCCGCTGACGTAGATTCCGGTGGCCATGACCACGATGCCGCCGCTGTTGTCTTCGTCGGCGGACCCCCACAGCCGGGTCCACTGCCGGGTGCCGGCGGCATCGAACCGGGTCAGGCACAGGTCCGCCAAACCGGCGTTGGTCTGCCCGTCGAAGCTGCCTTCCGCGTAGCCGGCCACGTAGACGTTGCCGGCCGTGTCCACGGCTATGCCGGTGGCGTAATCGTTTTGGGCAGAGCCCCAGATCCGGGTCCACTCGGAAGTGCCGTCGGCGGCGAGTTTGCAGCAAACGAGATCGAATCCGCCGGCGTTGGTTTCGCCGCCGAACGCGCCGTCGGTGTAACCCGCCACATAGAGGTTGCTGGCGGTATCGGAACAGACAGCCCAGCCGTAGTCGTTCCCGGCCGACCCGAAGATCCGCGTCCACAGCGGGTTCCCGTCCCGGTCGAACTTGCTGATGCAGATATCGTTCTGCCCGGCGTTCGGTTCGCCGCCGAACGCGCCGGCGGTGTGCCCCGCGGCGACGATGTCGCCGGCCGGATCCACGGTGACGGCGCGTCCGTACTCATCGTCGGCGGATCCCCAGATTCTCGTCCAGACCGTGTTGCCGGCCGGATCCACCTTGCTCAGACACAGGTCTGCCCCGCCGGCGTTCGTCTGGGCGGCCCAGTCGCCGTCCGTATAGCCCGCCATGTACGCGTTGTCTGCCTCGTCCACCGCGAGCGCGTAGGCGTAGTCGCCCTCGGCGGAACCGGCGAGGCGTGTCCATAGACGGTTCCCGCTCATGTCCAGCCGGCTCAGGCACAGGTCCGCACTGCCGGCGTTGGTTGCGCCGTCCACCGCCCCGTACGCGTAGCCGGCCGTGTAGACGGCGCCGGTATGCGCGACGGCCGCCGCGCGGCCGTACTCGCCCGCCGCCGAGCCCCAGATCCGGGACCATGCCCTGGACAGGCCGCTGGGAAACGAGGTGTCGTCGCCCGGCGCGGTGCCGGCCAGGATTTCCATGTAGTCATCGTACCCGTCACCGTCACTGTCCGGGCGCGTGGGGTCCGCATCGTGGAGGAATTCGTCCAGGTCGCTGACCGCATCGTTGTCCAGATCGCCCGTCCCGTCGCGGGCCAACGAGGCGAACCAGGTCGTTTCCCAGGCGTCATCCATGCCGTCGGCGTCGGTGTCGGGCCCCGTTCGGAACCATTCGGAGACGGGCGCCCAGGCGCTCTCCGCCTGATTCGAAGCCCAACATCTATAATAGTAGACGGTATTGGACGAGAGCCCCGTCAGGTTGGTCGTGAACCCGCCCTGGCCGACGGCCTCGATCGTATAGGTGTTCGTCCAGGCGGAGGGGGTGGCGCCCCCGTCCGTTTCGCCCCAGCAGACCCGGACAGTGGCGGTGTTGGTGAGGCCGGTGTCGACCAGCGTCCCGTTGAGAATAGCCGAGTCCTCGGTGATCGCGGCGGGGTCGAGATTGCGCACGTCCAGATACCGGTGGCGCCAGGCAACGAGGCACAGATCCGAGCCGCCCGAATTCTGCTGGCCGTCAAAGGCCCCTTCGGTGTCGCTCGCCACGCAGAGCCTGTGGTAGGCGTCGACGCAGGCGGCGCGCGCCAGGTCATGAGCGGCCGATCCGACCATCCGTGTCCACAGCCGGTTGCCGTCGGTGTCGAGACGCGTCACGAAGATGTCGGCGGCGCCCGAATGGGTCTGCCCATCAATGGCGCTCAGCGTGAAACCGGTCAGAAAAAGCGCGTCCGAGTCGTCGATGCAGAGGGTGCCCGCCGTCTCGTTGCTGGCAGTGCCCCAGATGCGGGTCCAGAGCCGGTTGCCGGCAGAGTCGAATTTCGAGAGGCAGAGGTCCGACCCGCCGGCGTTGGTCTGCCCGTCGAACGCGCCGTCGGTGGAACCGGCCGCGTAGACGTTTCCCGATTGGTCGGCCGCGGCGCCGGCGCCGAAGTCGCCGGTCGCGGACCCCCAGATGCGCGCCCAGACCAGTTCGCCGGCGCGGGTCAGCCGGCAGAGGCACAGATCCGCGCCGCCGGCGTTGGTCTGCCCGCCCAGTTCACCGTAGGTATAGCCGGCCACCACAAGATGGCCCGTCGCGTCCGCCGCGACGGCGGCCGCGTAATCGCTGGCCGCCGAGCCCCACTGCACAACCTGCAGCAGCGCGCCGTCCGCATCCAAGTGATTGAGACAGAAATCCAGGCCGCCGGCATTCGGCGCCGTGCCCATGTCGCCCGCCGTGTGGCCGGCGACCCAGAAGTCCCCGGCCGAGTCCGCCAGGACGGCGCTGCCATAGTCGGCTTGCGCGGACCCCCATATTCGCGTCCAGTGCAACGCGCCCGCCGCCCCGTACTTGACGAGGAAGATGTCTTCAAGGCCTGCGTTCGTCTGCCCGCCCCACGCCCCGGCGGTAGAGCCCCCGACATAGACGGAACCCGATTCGGCGACCGCGAGCGCCTGCGCGAACTCGTTCTGGTCCGAACCCACGATTCTGGACCAGCGGTGCTCGCCGCTGCCGTCGAACTTGGCCACGCACACGTCCGCGCCGCCGGCATTGGTTTCGCCGGCAAACGCACCGTAGGTGTAGCCCGCGGCATAAGCGGTGCCGTTGTCCCGAATCTGCACGCTGCGCAGGTAGTCGCCGCTCGCCGAACCCCAGACGCGCGACCATGCCCGGTCGGGGCCCGGCGGCGCCGATTCCGCAAGGGTGGGGTCGGTACCGAGCCGGACCTCGGCGTAATCGTCGTATTCGTCGTCGTCCGTGTCGACATCCGTGGGATCGGTGGCGTTCTGGAATTCCGCCAGGTCCGTCAGACCGTCCCCGTCACTCTCATCGGCCGCATCGTGCGACAAGTCGCCGAACCACGTGATTTCCAAACCGTCGTCCATGCCGTCGGCGTCGGTGTCGGGGCCGGTCCGAAACGTTGCCGTTTCCGGCGCCCAAGCCGTATCCGTCGAATTGGATGCCCAGCACCGGTAAGAGTAGACGGTGTTGGATGCCAGGCCCGTGACATTCGTCGTGAACGGACCCGTCCCCAGCAGCCCCATCGAGGCGGCGTTCGACCAGGCGGCCGGCGTCGTGGCCCCGTCGTCGGGCCCCCAGTAGACGGTGACGGCCGGATCCTCGCCCGCGTTGTCCAATAGCTCGCCGCGGAGCGATGCGGACGTATTCGTAACGTCGGCCGCCGGCAGGTTCCGTATGTCGAGATGCGCGTCGGTCCATCGGCAGAGGCACAGGTCCGCGCCGCCGGCATGGGACTGCGCGTCGAACGCGCCTTGCGCGTAGCCGGCCACGAAGAGTTGATGCGCCGGGCTGATGCAGGCCGCGGCGCCGGCATCGTCCGCTTCAGAGCCCCAGATGCGGGTCCACAGCCTGTTCCCGTCGCCGTCCAGGCAGCTCATGACCATGTCCACCTGGCCGGTGTTGCTCTGCCCGTCGAACGTACCCACCGTGAAACCGGTGACGTACACCCGGCCGCCGGTTCCGAGGCAGACCGCACGGGCGGTCTCGTTGCTCGGCGAGCCCCAGATGCGCGACCAGAGCAGATTCCCGTCGATGTCGAACTTGCTCAGGCAGATGTCCGTCCCACCGGAATGGACCTGTCCTCCGAACGCGCCTTCCGTTTCGCCCGCCACGTAGACGGCGGCTCCGTCGCAGGCCGCGGCGTTCGCATAGTCGCCTTGGTCGGAACCCCAGACCCGGGTCCAGAGCCGGTTCCCGGCGGCATCGTGTCGGGTCAGGCACAGGTCGGCGCCGCCGTTGTTCGTCTGCGCGTCAAAGCCGGCGAACGTGTACCCGGCCACGTACGTGTCGCCTTGGGTCTCATCGACGCACACGCCGCTGCCGTAGTCCCCGGCGGACGATCCCCACAGCCGCGTCCACTGCAGCGTACCGGCCTCGTCGAACTTCAGCAGGCACAGGTCGATGCTGCCCGCGTTCGTCTGCCCGTCGAACGCGCCGGCGGTGTAGCCGGCGGCATAGACGCTCCCGTCCCCGGCGACCGCCACGCCGCGCGCGTCGTCGTTCGCCGACGAACCGCGGATTCGCGTCCACACAGTCGCGCCGTCGGCGTCGAACTTGCGCAGGCAGATGTCCCGGCCGCCCGCGTTGGTCTCCCCGCCGAACGCGCCGTAGGTGTTGCCGGCGACGTACACGCGGCCCGTCCCATCCACTCCGACGCCGTAGGCGTAATCGCTTTCCGTCGAACCCCAGATCCGCGACCAGCCGCGGGTCCCGTCGCCGTCGAACCGGCTCAGGCAGAGGTCGGGCGGTCCGATGTTGATCTGGCCGTCGAACTGGCCGTAGGTGTAGCCGGCGACATAGACGGCGCTCGTCCCGTCAACCGCGGCGCCCTGCGCATAGTCGCCTGCGTCCGACCCGTAGAGTCGAGTCCATTCGCGCTGGGGTTCCGCCGGCAGAGAAGAGACGCAGGCGAAGAGCATCGTCAGGGCGCAAACGCCGCGCCGCACACAGGATGCGCGATGCCCAATACGGGTTCGCCCCGAGCCACAGCGTTGCTGTCCAACAGTCGGAACGGGCACATTCAAACGCCTACTCCTCCGAACGGGCTACAGAAGCGAACGGAGATTCTAGCACCGGTGCCGCACTTGGCCAAGGTCAAATCCGCGGATCCAATCCGCGACCGGGAAGTCGCGCATCTGGCGGCACTCTCCCCTGTTCATTCCGGATATTTCTGCTAGCATCCCTTCGGGCCCGTGCCCGGAGGTGAAATTCGAGGCCACCATGGATGCAGACCGGCTGACGCGGAATTCCGCCCCGTTCACTCCGGAGCGGGAGCAGGATCACAACGCGCTCGTGCGCCGCATCATCCGTTCCTATCACGGTATCATCCGGCTGTACGGCACGCTGCGGTTCGGGATCATCCCGCTTGCGCTGCTCGACATCATCGACTCGCGGCTCCCGCGCGAGGGGCTCATCTTCGATTTCGGGTGCGGGTTCGGCCTGTTCGGCCTCTACATGGCGGCGCGTCATCCGGGCCGGAAGGTGATCGGGCTGGACATCGATGCCCGCCGCTTGGCCGTTGCGCGGCGGTCGGCCCAGCGGCTTGGCATAACCAACGCCACCTTCGTTTGCCGGGACGTGCGGGACTGGACCGCGGAGCAACCCGGCAGCATTGGCGGGCTGTACTGCCTCGACGTGCTCCACCATTGCCCGCGTGAGGCCGCGCGCGGCATCCTCGCGCGGGTCCACGACGGGTTGTCCGAAGGCGGCGTGGTGATCGTCAAGGACATTGATGCCGCGCACCGGATCGAGACCGCATTTGCCTGGCTGATGGACGTGCTCGTGAGCGGCCGGACCCGGTTCAGCTACCGAACGCTCGGCCAGTGGACGGAAATCCTGGCGCAGAGCGGGTTGCCCCCCCGGGACGTGGTCGGCTTCCGCGACTGGCTGCCGTACCCGCACGTGCTGGTCGTAGCCGCGAAGAGGGGGCAGGGGTGAACGACCGCGTGTGGCAACGGCGTTGGCCGGTCCTGCTGGTTCTGTGCGCGGCCGCGCTGTGCGCGTACGCGCCCGTCTTCTACGCCGGGTTCGTCACGTTCGACGATCCCCGCTACATCACCGAGAACGTCTACGTCAGGAACGGATTGACCGGACAGAGTATCCGGTGGGCCTGGACCACGTGCCACGCCGGCATCTACCACCCGCTGGCCTGGTTGTCGCACATGCTCGACACCACGCTCGTCGGCTTGGCGCCCCGCTGGCACCACGTCCACAACCTGCTGCTGCACGCGGCCAATGCGTGCCTGCTGTTTCTCGGGTTGCGGCGGCTGACGGGAAAACACTGGCGCAGCGCGGTCGTAGCTCTCTTGTTCGTCGTTCATCCGCTGACGGTCGAGTCCGTCGCCTGGGTAACCGAACGCAAGAACGTGCTGAGCACGTTCTTCTGGCTGCTTGCCGCCGGAGCCTACATCCGATACACCCGGACGCAACGCCTGCCCGCCTACCTGCTGTGCTGGTTGCTGTTCGTGCTCGGGTTGCTCGCAAAGCCGTTTGTGATTACCTTTCCCTTCGCTCTGCTGCTGCTCGATTACTGGCCGCTCAAGCGGTTCAGCCTCGCCGCGGGCCCGGCGGCCGGCCGTGCGGAGAAGTGGCGCGCCTTTGCCAGGGCGGCGGGGCCGCTCGTGCTCGAGAAGGTGCCCTGGTTCCTGTTCTCGGCCGTCTTCGCCTGGCTCGCCGCGGGCGCGGCCTGGATGAGCCTGAACCGCACACTGCAGACCGGCCAGGAGTTCGTGCCTGTGTGGGAGCGGTTGGCCAACGTGCTCGTCGGCTACGCCGCCTACGCCAGGACGGTAGTGCTCCCGATCCGTCTGGTCTTCTTTTACCCTTATCCGAACGAGGGCTGGCCGCCCGTCACGATCGTGGTCTCGAGCCTGGCGCTCGGCGCCGTCTCGCTTGCGGCCGCCAGGCGAGGCAGGCAGATTCCCGCCGTCGCGGTAGGGTGGCTCTGGTATCTCGGCGTGCTGTTTCCCAACAGCGGCATTGTCCATTTCGGAGGGCAGTGCCGCGCGGATCGGTACGTGTATGTGCCGATGATCGGCCTGCTCGTCATGCTCGTCTGGTGGGTTGCCGAGACGATCCCGGCCGGCCGCGGCAAGCGCAGGCGGGCCGTGACGGCGGCCGTCACCGGCGCTGTGACGGTACTGCTCGGCATCGGAACGTGGGTTCAGTCGAGCGCATGGGACGACTCGGAGAGCCTGTATCGCGACGGGCTGCGCCAGTCGAAGGGGAACTATCTTGCGCTGCTCGACCTCGGCAACCTCCGCTACCGAACCGGGAACTACCGCCAGGCCGAACAGTACTATCTCGAGGTCTTGAACCTGAAACCCCAACTGGCCGAAGTCTACAGCAACCTCGGCGCCATCGCGTTTGTGCGCGGCGACCGCGATCGCGCGCTGCGCATGTACGACAAGGCCATCAAGCTGAACCCGTGGACGGGGCAGGCTTACCTGAACAAGGGGCTGCTCTATCATCAGCGCGGAGACGAGCGCCGGGCGATCGGCTACTACAAGCTCGCCCTGATCTGGCTGGGACCCGACCCGACGGCGCTGAACAACCTGGGCGCGATCCTGCTCCACAGACGCGCGCTGGACGAGGCGGAACGCTGCTTCCGGGCCGCGCTGGCGGCGGATCCGGAACTCGAATCCGCCCGCATCAACCTCAACAAGGTGCAACGTGGCCGCGAACTGCTCGGCCGCTAGCCCGAAACTTGGTGGATTGGCAGGGAAAGTCTGGGGGTGGGAAGGTGGTCGTTCGGTGAACTGTGGTGCCGCTTTGGCTCCGAAAAAGCA
>JAFGHX010000001.1 GCA_016929905.1 Kiritimatiellia bacterium | reverse complement strand
TTCCAGGCATTCCCCCAAGCGCGCGCCTTGCCAGAGGCGAAAAGAGCACCGCCATACGTTAGCGTATTTGCGTCGGGCAGTACTAAGAAGCTGCTTGCCCTTACCCCCCGCATGCACTGCGAATGGGCGAGGCTCCTGAGGAGCCGGGTTCTCCGCCCCCGGGAAAAGCCTTGACAGCCTATTGACCATAACGTTATGATTTATAGGTCCAAATGAGATCCATAACGAGGGACATTCTGATACGGGCGTTGACGCGCATGGGAGAGCTGGCGCAAGGGCATGGGGCAAAGCTCGAAGTGTGCCTTTACGGCGGTGCGGTCATGATGTTGGCGTACAACGCGCGTGAGATCACGCGGGATGTGGACGCGGTGATCGAGCCGTCCGAGTTGGGATGGCGTCTGGCCCGACAGGTTGGCGAGGAACTGGGGTTACCCGAAGCCTGGATCAACGACCGGGTCAAGCAGTTTCTCGCGCCCCGCAAACGGACGAGGCGGTTGCCGTGGGAGGCCCCGGGCATCGCGCTCACGGTTCCGACGGCCGGGTACTTGTTGGCCATGAAAGCGTTAGCCTGCCGACAGCCTCTTCCGGGGTTTCAGGGTGATTTCGACGATCTGCGGTTCCTTGTTCGGAAGACGGGAGTGAAGTCCGTAGGGGCGATTCAGGAGCATATTGACAGGTACTATCCGGACGATGTGCTTCCGGACGAAGACGCAGCGATGCTGAAGACGATTCTTGATGAGGTGTGGGGATGAATTCGCGCGATTCGATTCGTCGTCCCCTGACGCTCCGTGACGTTGCCGCTTGGCCGGACTCCCTTCACGAGTTCGGCCTGAACCTGCGTGACTGGCAGCACTCGATTCAGCGTGAGGGAGTGCATAGCCGGCCGGAGCTGTCTCGCCGTATCGCGGCTGCTCCGCGACTGCTGGCGGGACGATTCCGGCAGGGCGACGTGGCGGACGCCTATCTCGCGGCCTATGCGGAGTGGCTGGCTGATTTGGCGTCGGTTCCCCGGCCGCGCTGGTGTGCGGATACGCGTCGGGTGGCGCGTGAGCCTTGGTTTTCGTCTTCGGTCAGGGGTTTACTGCTGGTCAACTCGCCGGCGTCGTTTCGGCAACGGAATCTGTTCACGAAGCCGGAACCGGTGTTCACGCCGAGGGTGGGCCGTCCGCGCGTGTCGCAGGCCAGGAAACGCGAGAAAGCGCGCCTTCGTCAGAAAGCTTATCGCGTCCGGATTCGCGCCCTCGTAGAGCAAGCCCGTCGAAGTGCCGGACGCCAGGCCGCCGATGTGCGGACGGGCGGGTAACCGCCGGGTTCACTCTCTTCCGGCGTTCATCCTTCTTGGCCTGTTCGCGGTTATCGCCCACGGACTCGCGGACGGCCGGCGGATCGCTCGCGCAGGTGCCGAACCAGGTTGGCGGCGTAGTGCATGAAGCCCAGATCGTTGGGGTGCACGCGCTGGTCCGCGTAGTACTCGGGCGTGTGCGGAACCAGACCGAGTCCGTCGACGACTTCTATGCCCGGATGCGCCGCGCTCTCTTCTCGTATGATGTCCGCGACCAGAGAAAACGGGCCCATCGTCTTTGATTCGTCCAAGTCCGCGCGCCAGATCGGGGTGAGGACGACCACGCGCGCCTCGGGGACCAGATCCGCGAGCTTCGCCAGATACCCCGAGCAGGCGGCGCGAAACGCGTCTGCGGTCTCGTGGAAGTTCCAGTCGTTCGTGCCATAGGCGACCGTGACGAGATCCGGCTTGAGGTGCAGGTCGAAGAACAGCCAGTTTCGAGCGCCGCGAGGGGACACGAAGTCGATCGCCACGGAATCGGAGTCCGTCGTGAAGGCGAGCGACACGTTGGCAGCCGAACGCGCCCGGAGTTCGCTGCCCTCGTTCTTCCCGTATTCCTCCATCTGGCGCGGTGTGAAACGCATGGGACACGTGCCCGTGTCCGTCTCGTCCAGTTCCAGCGCACCGTGCACGAATGCGTGCCGATCAGGGTGTTTCAACAGGTCCATGGTAAGGGGTGCTCCTCCCTCCATGCGTGTCCGTTGCGAAAGATGGATACGCTACAGCCGGTATACCGTGATGTAAAGAGAATCCCGCGGAAAACCCCGCCTATCGGCAGGTTTTGTGTTAGGATACGCGGCGTACGGGCAAAGGGGGGTGGGACAGGATGAAAGAGGAAGGAAACAACCAGGATGACATTTGGGTCCATGCGCTGATCGATCAGAACCGGCGCTGGCTGTTGGCGTTTGTGTTGTCGTTGACGGGCGACGCGAATGCGGCGGATGATTTGGTGCAACAGGTCTTCCTGGTTGCCTTCGAGAACCGGGCGAAATACGACGGTTCGCGTCCGCTTGGCGGCTGGCTTCGGGGTATTGCCCGGAACATTCGCTGGCGGCCGGCGGCGCCGGCTATGGCAGCGACACACGGTATTACGCCCTGGAGCAGTCGACGTCCGGGGTGCGCGCCGGTTGGAACGGGGTCACCGGCTACGCCAGGATCCTCGGCGACGGCACCGCGGTCACCTACAACGTGCCCGGCGGACTCGACGGCGCCTGTTACCGCGCCAAGGTGTGGTTGGAGTAGAGGTGGGAAGAGATTCACTCTTGTGTCGGACACGTCGGGCGGCACGTCGCCCCACTCGCCATTCCATGACGCGGATGGCGTTCGTACAACTTGTTGGCATCCACGAACACGGCAGAGACCTGTCTGCGCTGAGCGTGAAGATGCTCGCCAAAACGCCGGAAATTGAGCCTTGTCTTCTCCGGGCCTGCTTGTTAGCGTATAATCGCCTGACGTTTCTTGACATCGTCGGCCCCCATGCGATGGGGCGGCATGGCGTGGCAACGCGGCGTTTGCGAGGCGGCATCGACGGTGTGTTTGCCATGGCTGTTCGGATGGCGTGCTCTCGTCAGTGTCCGTAAGAGCAGACAAAGGGGGAAAGGATCAAATCATGAAAAGCACAACTCTCTTGCTTTTCGTACTCGCCCTCATGCTTGGCTGTCCTATCGGCACGTGCCGCGCGGATACATGGCTTGTATGGGCCGACAGCGACACCGACGGTCCGGGCGCGGAATGGTCGAACGCGTTCCACACGATTCAGGGGGCGGTGGATGCGGCGGCCGACGGCGACACGGTTCTGGTGACGAACGGCGTCTATGCGTCCGGCGGCGGCGGGTCAATCGCCACCCCGTCGCTCTCGCGGGTCTGCGTGACCAATGCCGTGCGCGTGGTAAGTGCCGGCGGTCCGGCGAACACGATCATCGTCGGCGAACCCGATTCGGAGACAGGCGGATGCGGGTCCAATGCGGTGCGAGGGGTGTTACTGACTGCCGGCGCGGAACTGTCCGGCTTTTCGGTGACCGGCGGCTGGACATGGGTAACCGGCAACGCGGGCACGGATCGCGCCGGGGGCGGCGTGCGCTGTGAAGGCGGCGGGCTGGTGACGAATTGCGTGCTGGCATACAACACGGCGTCCGGCAACGGCGGCGGGTTCTTCTGCAATTCGGGCGGGGGCGCCTTGTATGATTCGGTGGCGATGAGCAACGTGGCCTACAGGGGCGGTGGCGCGTATGTCATACAAGCGAGCGTCATGGATTGCGCGATCACGCGCAACCAGGCGATCTTGAGCGGCGGCGGCGTGTACGGCGGGAACGACGCATGGGTCGAGAACTGCGAAGTCTCCTGCAACATTGTCGACGACGACCCAAGCGGGAATTGTGACGGGGGCGGCGCACTCTTGACCGGGTCGGGCGTAATGCGCAGCTGCGTGGTTTGCAGCAACTCGGCGCCCAATGACTACGGCACCGGCGGCGGCGTTATTCTGTATTACGGCGGCTTGCTCGAACACAGCGTGATCTATACCAACTATGCCGACTATTCCGGCGGGGGTGTGGCAATCTACGCGGGGCTCGGAGAGATGAACAACTGCCTCGTGGCCCGTAACGTATGCTATTCCTACGGCGGGGGCATGTACTGCTATGCGGGGGGAGGCCCGGTCGCCAACTGCACGATTGTCGAAAACCGATCCCTGTACTATTACGGCGGCGTTGACTGCAACTACACGGGCATCTTCTACAACTGCATCATCTACTACAACACGGCGAGCGTCGGCCAGTACGAAATCGGCGGCCACGACGGCAACGCGGTCAATTGCTGCATCTCGGATTCGTCGTCAAGCAACGGCTTGGTGGTGTTCAAGGCCTGCACCACGAATGCCCCGGATTTTGTGGATCGCGCGGGTTTCGACTACCATCTGCTGCCCACGTCGCCATGCCTGGACACGGGCAGCAATGCGCTGGCCGAGGCCGAAGCGGACCTTGACGGGATCGGCCGGATTATGGGTCTTTGCGTGGATATGGGTTGTTACGAATACGGGAGCATTTCGAATGACCTCGCAGCGCCTGTCATCACGGCGCCAACTTCCGTCGCGAGCGGCGACTCGGGCATATGCCTGCTCACGAATCAGACCAGCGTCACGATCGCGGGCGACAAGAATGCCGACTTGCTCGTGGTGGTGCCGTCGTGGCAGACCAATGGGATTGACCAGGCCACGGGCGCGGGGCAGACGAATTGGACGCACGCCGGGCTGGCCCTGATCCCGGCGGTTGAGGGGGCCACGAGCACCTACGAGTACGCGACCGCTACGGCGGACCTCTACACGGTGTCGTCGAACAGGACGACATTGACGCTCGTCAACTACCGCATGCTGGCCAGCGTGGACGTGACCAACGAGGACTTCTGGGTGTCCTATGACGTCACGGAAACCGATATCGGAGGCAGTAACAACGAGTGGACCGTCGGGATGATCGCATGGACGAACTCCCTGGGCGGGAACGGAGAGATCGCGGCGGGTGCAAGCTGGTCGGCCACGGGGCTTGCGCTCAGTGTCGGTGCCAACCTGATTACGGTCTACGCGACCAACGACCTGGGAGACGTGGCCACTGACAGCGTGACGGTGACTCGCGGCGACGAAGGAACGGGCACCCCGTCGGTCAGCATTACGAATGCGCCAGACTGGATCTACTACGATGAGACGTCGGCACAAGTGAAAGGGATGAACGTCAATGTCATCGGCGAGATGTGGTGGGTCAACGCCAACGTGCCCGATGCCACCAATGCCTTCTCGCCCGGGTTCAGCGTGAATGTCACCGGCCTGCAATACGGGGACAACGAGATCACCGTCGCGGGAAGCAACACCTTCGGCGTGATTGCCAGCGACGCCGTGAGCATATACCGGCAGACCATGGAGGATCGCCTGGGCGCGACGAACTACGTCTGGCTGGACAACCCGGGCACGCCGGAGGCGCCCTATTCCTCCTGGGACACCGCGGCAACCAATATTCAGGATGCAGTGGCCGCGGCCGCGGAGGGCCCCACTGGCATTGTGGTGATTGTCACCAATGGCGTCTACACGCATTCGGACTGGATCAATCTGACGAACGCCGTGTACGTCACCAGCGTCAACGGCCCTTCGGGCACGATTGTGGACGCGGGGTTCCCCGATGCGACCACCCGTTGCTTTACGGTGAATTACTCCCTGGCCATCCTGGACGGGTTTACGCTCAGCAACGCCTACTGGACAGCCAACGGCGGCGGGGCTTTTATTGGGGTGAACGGCGGCACGATCACAAATTGCGTGTTTACCGACTGTACGGCGGACTACGGCGGCGGGCTCTACTTGAATGGCGACGGGCTTGTGCAGGATTGTCTCTTCCTCGGCTGCACGGCGCTGAGTCGGGGCGGCGGCATCGCCTTCAACAACGCCGGCGGCGACGTGTACAACTGCACGATCAGCAATTGCTATGCCGGCGCGCGCGGCGGCGGGGTCGAGTTGTACGGGGCCGGGCGGCTGTATTCGTGTCTGATCGCGAACAACAGCGCGGTGAACCGCGGCGGCGGCGTCTACGCCATCTATTATCCGGGACGTTTCGACAACTGCACGATCGTTTCGAACGAAGTCACTGGGACCGAGGCCGGCGGGGTCTACCTGAAGGATGGCACCACGATGCGCGCCTGCATCGTGCACGAGAATACGGCCCCCTCCGACCCCAACTGGACCAAATCCGGCAGCGTCGATGTCTACAACTCGGCCACGACCCCTTCCGTGGGGTCGGACTGCATCACCGACGATCCCTGCTTTGTGGACTTTGCGGGCGGGGACTTCCGGCTGATGCCGGTTTCACCCTGTATCGACGCGGGCGTGGAGTTTGCGTGGATGAACGGCAGGCTCGACATCGACGGCGCTCCGCGGGTCCGGGGGACACACGTCGACATCGGATGCTACGAGAGCGACCCGGACAATGACTGGGACTCCGACGGCATGCCCGACGGATGGGAACTGTGGAACGGGCTGAACCCGACCAACCCGGCTGACACGAACGCGAACAGCGACGCGGACGCGTTCGACAATTGGGACGAATACATCGCGGATACCGAGCCCACGAACTCGGAGTCCTATTTCCATCTAACCGGCTTGAGCCCCATGCCACCCTTCCACGTGGAGTTTGACTCATCTTCGAACCGCGTCTACACGCTCGAGTACTGCGACGACCTGGCCGTCGGCGCGTGGTCAAATGTGCCGGACCAGGTGGGGATTGCGGGCGCGGGTGGGGCCGACTATCTGACGGACTCGAATCCACCGCCTACAAGGGTATATCGCGTGGGCGTGAGCCTGCCATGAGGCGATTCTATCCGGATTTGACTGATAAGGAATCGCTTTTCCGGCGGTGCGGAGACGCCGCCGTTTCGACCGGACTCGACGGCGCCTACTACCGAACCAAGGTTTGGTTGGAGTATCCCTAATTCGCCATTGATTCCCTGTTGTTCTACGCATAACATTCGGTGGATGAGCGACGGCTGGGGCAGGGGATTCTGCGCACCAAGTCGAAGATCTGCACTTCGCAGGTGGCAGGTGGGGGGGGGGCAGATGGCCAAGCTTGCTCTTATGGGTTCGAGCGGGTTGTGTGTGGCGTTGTTATGCGGCGGCGTTGCGGTGGCCGGCGTGACAACGCAGACGGTCACAACGGTTGATGACGTCGTCGACGGCGGCGACGGTCTGCTGAGTCTGCGCGAGGCCGTGACCACGGCCAACGTGGGCAGTGGCGACTACGTGATCTTGCTCAGCGGCCCTTCTGTTTACTCGCTGACAGGCGCTGGCGACGACGTGAACGCCACGGGTGACCTGGACATTCATGCATCGGGCCGCCGTGTGACGTTGCGCGGGACCGGCTCAACGCCACCTTCTGTGCGCACGCTCTCGGGGGGCGATCGCTTGCTGCATGTGCACGAGGGTACGCTTGCCGGGGAGGACCTGCGCCTGGAGTACGGCTGTGCCCAGGACGACGGGGACGGCGGCCCGTTCGGCCTGGGGGGCGCGGTCCTGGTTGAGGGCACCAACGGGGCCACGGCGGAACTCGAGCGCTGCGTGCTGTCCGGCAACCAGGCCAAAGGCGTTCATGCCTTTGGCGGTGCGATCACGGTCAAAGCGGGCGGCACGCTGCTGGCCGAGGACTGCGCGCTGACGAACAATGCTGCCGTCGGTGCCCGGGGCGCGGACGGAGGTCTAGGCGCGGATGGCGAGCCCGGCGGCTGGGCCTATGGTGGGGCTCTGTGTCTATTCGGCGAGGCGCAGGCCGACTTGCTGCGGTGCCGCCTCGAGAAGAATGCCGCACGGGGCGGCCGTGGCGGCGATGGCGGCGAGGGCGCCAGCACGATTGGCGGCGGCGAGGGCGGCGATGGCGCCGATGGCGGCCGTGCGTTCGGTGCGGCGGTCTGCATCCAAGCCCAAGCCGAGTTCAGGGCGTCTGCCTGTGAGTTTGTGAGCAACACGGCCACGGCCGGCAATGGCGGCGATGGCGGAGACGGCACCGGCGGACTGTGGGGCGGTCGCCTGGGTGGCGACGGTGGCGATGGCGGAGACGTGCTCGGCACAGGTCGCGGCTACTACCCGGCGAACCCGTGCACGTGCTGGGTGGGCGCGCGCGCCGCGTCCAATGTCAATCAGGCCGGGCACGGTGGCAGCGGCGGGATAGGCGGACCCGCCGGCACGGACGGCATGGTCTACCTCTCGCCCATGACCATCATCGCCAGCAGCGTGCACGAATCCTCGGCTGAAGACGGCAGCGTGGACACCTACCTGGCCGGCGTTCGGCTGGACCTTTGCGATGAGAGCATGGCCTCGCTTTGCTTTGACGAGAGCCGCTCCTCGGCTCAGGGCGGCGCGAACGCGTGGTTTGCGCATAACATGCCGACCGCCACACTCTACGTGGCGGCCGACTTGCCCTACGGCTACCGGTTCGGCGAGCAGCCGCCATCGGACGTGGATCGCACGGGCTGCAGTGCCGAGCTTGTGGGCGATGCATCCCTGGCCGTACCGCTCTACGGCGTGCCGATCTATACGTCGCCCACGGGCAGCAACCGGTATCCGCATTGCGACTGGACCTCTGCGGCGCCAAGTCTCGACGTCGGACTGGCCGCCGCCACTCCGGGTTCCACCGTGTTGCTGGCGGAGGGGACATGGACGCTCTCGGGCGAGACGATCATTTCCGGTGCGGTCACGGTGCGTGGCCAGAACGGCGCGGCAGCAACAGTCGTGACGGGCAACGGCGCGGAACGTTGTTTCACGCTTAATCACGGCAACGCGGCCCTGGATGGCCTCACGATATCCAACGGCTATGCCACTACCGCTGGGGGCGGCGTGTTCATGGCGAGCGGGGGTTCGGTCCGCAACTGCCGGTTCGTCGGCAATAGCGCCGGCACTTATGGAGGCGGCGTGTTCGCCAACGGGGGCCAGGTGACCAACTGCAGTTTTGCACAGAACACGGCCGACTCCGATGGCGGCGGCCTCTTCCTCTACGCCGGAGGGAAGGCCACGCATTGCCGTTTCGCCGGGAACACGGCCGGGGAGTGTGGCGGAAATGTCTGCTGCCTGGCCAGCCCACTCCTCAACTGCCTGATCACGGACGGCACGGCGGCCGAGCGCGGCGGGGGCGTGTACGGTGACAGCGCGGCGTCGATCTTCAGTTGTACGGTATACAGCAATCAGGCCGCCGTAGGCGAGGGAGGCATCTATGCCGGTCTGGGCAGCTATGTCGTCAACACGATCGCGTGGGGGAACACCGCGCCCACCAATGCTAACTGGGGCCCGGACCCCGGCGCCACCTATCTGAACGCCTGTACGGTGCCCCCTGTCGGCACGGCCTGCGTCAGTGCAGACCCGCAGTTCCTGGATGAAAGCTCCGCGGATTACAGGTTGGTCTATGACTCACCTTGCGTGAACGTCGGCGGGAATCAGTCGTGGATGTCCGGCGCCACCGACCTGGGAGGCCGGCCCCGCATTGCCTCGGGCATCGTGGACATCGGTGCGTACGAAAACACCACCTTCAGCATTGTCGCCAGTCACGAAGGAAACGGCTCCCTGTCGCCGAGTGGCACCCTTTCGGCGCCGGAAGGCACCAATGTCGCGTTCACGATCGTGCCCGACGCGGACCACTTCGCGGCAGTCACCGTGGACGGGAATGCGATCGACGCGACCAACCTCTATACCTTCCATGCCGTGGGCGAGGATCACACCTTCACGGCATCGTTCTACGCGCACGCGCACGTTTGTCCCGACGGTACGGCTGTCTCGCCATACATCAATTGGAGCACGGCCGCCAACGATATCCAGTCGGCCGTGAATGTGGCCACGCATCCCTCGGCCATGGTCCTGGTCAGCAACGGGACGTACGTGCTCGACACAACCATTGTCGTGACCAACGGAACCACCGTGCGTGGCGTGAACGGCGCCGCCCACACCATTGTGGACGGCAACAGCACGGGGCGGTGCTTCTACGTGGACCATCCAAGCGCGGTGGTCGAGGGGTTCACGTTGACCAACGGCTTCGTGACGGGCGAAGTGGACACGGGCGAGGGCGGCGGCGGCGGCGCCTGCATCTACGCGGGCGGCACCGTGCGCGACTGCACGATCCAAGGCAACACGGCTGCCGGTGGCGGCGGCGCGTACTGCTATTCCGGCGGCGTATTCAGCAATTGCGTCATTACCGGCAACTCCGCCGGGTGCAGCGGCGGCGCCCATTGCGAGAATGGGGGCTCGCTGCTGGATTGTGTGATCAACGACAATTCGGCAGAGGCGGTCGGCGGCGTGACGCTCATGGAGGATGCGCTGGCCCGCAACCTGACCGTGAGCGGCAACGTGGCCACCACCTATTACGGGGGTCTGCTCGCCTCGGTCGGCTCGCGTGTGGAGGCCTGCCGAATCATAGGCAACTCGGCGGATGCGATGGTGGGCGGCGTTGCCCTGAACGACGGGGCGACTTTGGAGAATTCGGTGGTGGCGTGTAACACCTGCCTGGATGACTGCGGCGGGGTATTGGTGCTGAGCGAGGTTTATGCGACGGTTCAGAACTGCACGATCGTGCTCAATGCCGGCCAGGATACGGGCGGCATCCACGCGCGCAACGGCGCCAGGATCTACAACACGGTGGCCTACTACAACACGAACACGGTCGCCACGTCCAACCACAACTGGCTTGTGGTCAATAGCCCCGTGTTTGCGTGCAGTTGCACCCTGCCGTCCGTGGGCGATGGGTGCACCACCAACGGCCCGGAATTTGCGGACCTCACGAGCCTCGATCTCCGGCCCAAATCATGGTCGCCCTGCGTGGATGCCGGGCTGGCGATCGGCCTGCTTGACCGGGATATCGACGGGTTGCCGCGTCCGCTCGACGGCGACCAGGACGGACTGGCTATTGCCGACATCGGCGCGCACGAGCACCCGGCCGCAGGCATGGATGCGGATGGCGACCACATGGATGACGGATGGGAAATCGACGGTGGTCTGGATACAACGCTCGATGACTCAGCCGGTAATCCGGACGGGGACGCCTGCTCCAATATCGAGGAGTTCCGGGCCGACACGGACCCCGGCGACTCGAACTCTCTGCTCCGGATCACCGGGCTGGCGTCCGGACCTGATGGTCTGATCCTCCAGTGGCAGGGCGGTTGCCGGTCGCGCCAATACGTGGAGCGCTGCACCAATGCCCTCGGGATTTCGGAATCGTGGACGGCGTTCCGTACCAACTACCCACCGTTGACCCTCACCAACAGTGCTACCGATGTAGACGCTGTAGAGTGGCGCGGCTACTACCGCGTGCGCGCTGAGCGTTGACCGCTGACCTGCTTGCCGCCTGCCTGGGGGCGGAGAAGACCTCCCCCGCCACGAGCGCTCAGGCGTTCGCGCAGACCATGACGGCTGGAACGGGGTCAGCGGCTACGCCAGGATCCTCGGCGACGGCACCGCGGTCTCCTATGACGTGCCCGTCGGGTACGCCGGTGTCTATTACCGGGCCAGGGTCTGGTTGGAGGACCAGGCCGGAATGGCACCCAGATAAGCCGTGCTTGGGATAGGCAGCATAGTAGAAGAGCCGTCTCGGCTCTTCTCGTGCCGCGCAGTGCCGCGCGGCTTCCCGGGCCTTCGGCCCGGAGAAAGCGGCGAGACGCCGCTTCTACTTTCGGCATCTCTCCCGAAAGCTCTCGCCGAGCGAGGACCTCAGTCGGCCTCGAGCCAGACTCGGGCGCGGTAGCAGGCGACGCCGGCCGGCGCGGTGTTGGTGTAGGTAACCGTTTGACCGGCGCCGAGTACGCCGGTGTAACCGGGGACGTCCTGCCAGGCGGCTTCGGCGTCGGTCATTCCGACGCGGCGTTGAATCGTGTAGCGGCGAGTCAAGCCCGGGTAGTCGGGGCCGGCGGCCTGCAAGGCGGGAAACGAGACCAGAACAACGGCGCCCGGCGCGCTGAGCTCCATGCGGAACAGCTGTGCGGGATCGTTGGGATCGGTCCCGCCGATGTATTCCTCCAGGTTTGACTGGCCGTCGCCGTCTTTGTCGCCGTCGGCCGGTTCGGCGGTTCCGCCGAGCCGGCTCGCTTCCCATGCGTCGCACATGGCGTCCTGATCGCCGTCGTCGCCCGCGGCCAGCGGGCTGCCCTCGACGACGGCCAGCTCGAGATCGAACGTCAGGTCGCTGCTGCCGGCGTCGGCGTTGAACAGATGGACGGCAATGACGTTGTTCGTCCCGAGCGCCGGCAGGGCTGCGCGGGTGTAGCTGGCCGACCAGTCGGTCGGCTCGGTCGCGCCGGCGGCGACGCCGTCGAAGGCGAGCGCGTCGCCCGGCGCGCCGGCCACGTTGACCCGCGCGAGTTCCTCGCCGTTCACCCACAGGACGAAGCCGTCGTCGTAGACGGCGTTGAGTCGCAACTCACTGACGAGCGCCGGGTTGTCGACCTGGAACGGCCGGCGCAGGAACGCGGTTGTGTACGTATGGAGCATGTCGTCCAGAGCCGTGGCGAACGGGCCTTCCGTCGGATCGGAGCTGTAGCCGATCGGCGTCGCGCCAGACGCCCAATCCGCGTCGTCGAAGGGGAGTCGGCGCCACGCACCGGCCGGAGCGGACGCTTCGGCCGTCCCTTTTCGGTAGCGCCAATCGGCGCCCCTCGCCACTTTCACCGAGGTCTGTTGCCCTTGCGGCTGCATGGCGCGGAGCATCAGTGCGTTGGCGTAGAATTGCGACGTGCTGTCGGCGAGCGTGACCGCGAACGCGCCGTCGTCGCTCGGTTCGATTTGGGTGAAGCGGGTCACGTAGCCGTTGGGCGTGTTCCAGCCGTTGCAGATCACCGTCTGGCTGTTGCCGGCGCCCTGGATGACGGCGCCCGCGGTGCTCTGGTTCTCGAAGGCGTCCGCGCCGGAGATCGTGGCGGTCGTCATGCGGGCCGTGTAGGCGGCATTGTCCCGGTTCCCGAACAGGACGAACTCGTATCGCAGGCTCGTATCCAGGCCGCTGAACGTGAGGGTGAGGTCCGCGCCGTAGCTGACCAGACCCGTGCAGTCCACGTTCCCGTCGAACACGGCGTAGGCATCCGTTCCGGATTCGGGCGGGGCGCCCTGCGTCGCGTAGGGGCCGGATCCCCCGTCGCTGACGGTGAGCCATGCGCTCGTGGGGCGGCCGGTGTTGTGGTCCGTGAGCGGCCCGGCGCCGCCCCGCGAATAGGTGGTGATGTTCGCGCCGATCTGCGTGTCGGTCCAGCACAGGTCGTTGTAGGCGAGGAAGAGCGGGTCGTTGACGGCTGGATTGGTGACCCCGGCCGCATACGTCAATTCCAGATCCATGAACAGATCCGAGCTGTCCGGCGCGGCCTGGTGCACTTCCACGGCCAACACGTTCAGGCCGCGCACCAGCTTGTCCTTCGCGCCGGTCAGGTCGAACGGCTCGTAACCCGCCGCCGTATGGCTGGTGGCCGGCGTGTCGTGGCTGATCGTTCCGCCGGGCATCGATGCGCGCGCCACTTCCTGCCCGTTGAGATACGCGACGAACCCGTCGTCGAACGCGGGCGACAGCGTGAGGCTCGTCACGCTGTCCGCATCAGTTCCCAGCGTGAAGGTCTTGCGGAAGTAGGTCGTCATGTGCTTGTTGTTCGGCTGGTCGCCGTAGGCGACTTCCGTATCCACGTTCGTATAGCCATAGCCGAGCGGCGCGTTGCCGTCGTCCCAGCCGCCGTCGTCGTACGCTCCGTAGGTCCCGCGCCACGCGGTGCCCAGGTTCTCCCCGCGGTCGTGGTACCGCCAGCCGGCGCCTTTCGAGACCAGGCCGCCGGAATTGGGCAGTCCGGGCGTGCCGCCGGCGGTCGCGCTTGCGGCCCAGTTTGCCGGATCGTTGCCGTAGCCGGCCTGATCCTGCCGTTCCAGGGACGGGCCGCCGCCGTCGGCGTTCTCCGGCCACGGCGAGTTGTCGTCGTATTGGACCCGATCGACGAGTATCCACGGAACCCCCGCCGGGTCGGGCGTGTCCGGCCGCCACAGCTTGACGCTTTCACCCGCGTTACCGAGCCGGCCCTCGTATGGGCCGAAGACCCTCACGTCGCCCGGCACGCCGGGATATCGGGCACGGAACGCGGCCTCGTTGGTCGAGACGACCAGCACGTATTCTCCCGCGGCCAGCGTCGTGCCGGCCGGGAAGGTGTAGGCCACCGCGGCGTCGAGCCGCCAGCGATTGGCGGGCGTGCCGGAATCGAACAGATCCACCGGGCTCCCGCTGATGTTGAGCAGCTCGACGAACTCGCAGGTTGCGTCGGACAGCGCAGGCGGGTGGTACATGATCTCGTTGATGACCACGGGGCCGACCCGCGGCGCGGCATTGGCGCTGCCGAGCGTGGTCGGGGTGCTCTGCGCCACGAAATCCGTATTGCCGTCGGTTTTCGTGTGCCGCGCGAACGCCACGCCGTTGGCGGCGCCGCCGAACCGCGCCTCGGCCAAATACTGCAGATTGTTGTACGCATCCCACTTGGTCAGACAGACCTCGTCGCCGTGCGAACTGAGCGCGAAGCAGGACGGGTTGTTCGTATCGGTATTGAAATCGTGCTCGTCGAATACCACGAAGCCGCCGGCCGCCAGGACGGTTGCGTTCGGCACGCGGAACTTCTTGTAGTCGGCCGCGTTGTCGCTCAGATACCAGCCGCCGATATCCGCATTTGCGCTGCCGGCGTTGTGCAGCTCGACGGCGTCGACCAGAGGCGGGTCGGTGTGGGTAAGCGCCTCGTTGATGAGGACGCGATACGGCGCGCCGTCCTCGTAGCCCGGTGAGCCGCCGATCAAGTTGCTCGCGCGCCACTTGGCCGCGTCGTCCTGGTCGTCGTCTGTCGTCACGGGCACCAGCGAGAACCCGTCGCCGTCCGCCGATTCGGGCCAGGGATCCTTGTCGTTGTAGCGGACGGCGGTGACCGTGCGCCCGTCGCCATCCAGCAGGGCGAGCCGCTCGCCGCCGTTGTCGAGGTTACCGCCGTATTCCGCAAACCACGCCACCGTGCCCTTCACACCGGGATAGCGGTTTGTGAATGCGGCTTCGTCGTTCACGAGCAGCGCCGTCTGGCCGGCCTCCAACGTCGCACCCGGCGGGAACGTGTAGCGGATGCCGTCGAACGTCATCTGCGACAAGCCGCGGGTTGAACCGCCCGTGTTGCGGATCTCGACGAATTCGTAGTCGCTGCCGCCGAGCGGGTTGTACAGGATCTCGGTGATCCGGATTTTGCTGTAGTGCGCGGTGTAGTTGAAGGTCGCCTCGTGCAGCGCGCTCCAGGTGCCGTCGGTCTTCCACACGCGCGCTTTGACGTGTGTCGTCGTCGCCAGAGGAAGGGATCCGCCATATGGCGTGCCGGCCCGCGTGCCGCCCGGGTGGCGAGGATCGGAACCGTCGAGGGTGTAATAGACGGCGCCCGAACTGTTGGGGTTCGACAGGGTCAGCTGGAACCCGGCCGCGACGGACCCGCCGTCCTGGCTGAAGGCAGGCGGCTCAAGGCTCGGGTACAGCCCGGCGTCGCGCCAATGCCCGAGCACGATATCCGTGCGGCGCGGGATCCAGTTGGTCAGCAGCGAGTCGCGGAACTTGCGCCAATCCGCGTGCTGCGCCGTTGACGGCCGGTCCGAGTAGGTCGTGTAGCAGTCGCCCCACCGCGCGACTTCGCATAGGATCGGCGTGTCCAGTTCCGCGCCCAACGCCGCAAAGAGGTTGGTGGCGTACGCCGCGCGCAGTACGCCGGCGGGGTGCACCATGTGTTTGTACACTCGATCTGCGAAGAGCGTCCGGTATTCCGGGTTCCCCTTCATTCGGGCGTGGATGCCCTGGATCCCGTCCAGATACGTGTAGTTCGTGGTCAGATTGCAGCACGTGTCCAGGTCCATGGTGACCTGATAGTCCCAGATGAAGAACGTGAATTGCGGGTCGCGCGGACCGCGATTGCGGGACCGGCGACCCGCGCGGAAGTTGCAGCCGTCCATGTCGCGGGTCGGCGGCGACCAGTCGATATTTCCACCCCAGACCTCGAGCATGTGGTAGTCGGCGTAGGCGGCGACGTCGAGATGGGTCTGCAGTTGCGCGAAGTCGGTGACGGGCCGCATGGCCTCCCACGCCGCCAGGTCGCCGGCGACCGCGCGACAGGTTCCGGGCTGGGTCCAACCGTACCAGTGCTTGTTGGCCACGACGTCGTAGTCGTCCTTGGCGCCGCCGAAATAGTTTTTCATGAACGATGCGTTGGGCGGTTCGGTCACGCTGTAGAGGCCCCAGTACAGGCCGTTCACATACAGGTGCATGCGCTGTTCGTGCGGGGTGACCCAGCCCATAGCCCGTTGAATGCCCTGTGCCCACGCATCGCGGTATTCCAGGCTTGTGCTCGCGCCGCCTGAGATCGATTCGTTTCCGCCGCCGTTCAGACGCAACGTATCGAACGCCTCGACCGGGCTGTCGCGGAACACGCGGTGCCTCAGTTTCGTGTCGCCATACATCGCCCGGAAATGAACGCTCATCGGCATCTCCGTTTTGTAGCGCGGATCGCGCGCCGTCCCGCCGCCGGCGGCCTGGATGCCGCAGTCGATCTGCACGTTCTTGGCCGAGCCGTCGGGGTAGAGGATCTCCATGGATGCCGGTCGTTCCCAGTCTTCCTCGATCCGCATGCTGTTGTGCCAGATGCCGCGCTCATTCCCGAAGAGATCCTGATAGTCCGCGCTGATGCACAGGGCGGGGAACGCGGTCAACCCCTGAATCAGCAGGTTGCTCGAGGCGGGGTCCGTCGCAAGTGCCGGGTCCATCCGCGTGTCCCGCCGCTTGGATGCGCTCGAGCCGCTGACGTAGACGCCGTACGGGTTGTAGCCCGGAACCCAGTCCTCGCCGGCCATGACGTTCGGCTGGCCCGGCACGCGGCTAACGAAGACGTAGGTCTGCGTGTCCACGTCCGTGGGGTCATAGGCGCCTTTGACCGCACAGGCTCGCAACACCACGCACGGCGCCTTGCCGCCGTTGATCAGCCGGCCAGTGCCGGACCCGGGATCGATCGGTACGGCCGCGCTGGATGAACCGACGGTGACGGCGCCGGCAGACGTGCGCGGATCGCTCCCGTCCAACGTGTACCGAATCGTGGCGTCAGGCGTTTCGGTCGCGATCGTACATGTGAACGGACTGTCGTAGAAACCGCGGTCGCGACTGAACGTCGTGTCCGCCACCTGCTCGTACGTCGACAGTTCCAGGTCGAATTTGCAGTCCGTGCTGCCGGCCGACACATTGAAGACCTGAACCGCAATCACGTTTTCGCCCGCTTCCAGGTATGCCGCGGGGTCCGACAACCCCTGGTCGCGGTATGTCTCGAACTGGCCCGACTCGTGATCGTCCGATGCGAGTGATGTGCACAACGGCGTGCCGTCCGGTTCGCAACGGCTCAGGACTCGCTCGCCGTTGATCCAGAGAATGAACCCGTCGTCATAGTCGACGTCCGCGCGCAGCCGCAGCGTGCTGTCCGCGCTGCTGAGCTGGAACGTGCGGCGCAGGAAGAAGGTCGTGTAACTGTTCGGCATGTCCGGGAAATGCGTGACGATATTCGTCTCGTTCGCGCCGCTGCCGTAGCCGAACGGCGCGTTCCCCTGCGCCCATGCCGAATCGTCGAAGTCCGGCCGCTGCCAGGCGTCCGCGGGATCCGATGCTTCGGCTGTTCCCTTGCGGTAGCGCCAGACGGCGCCCTGCGTCACAAGCACCGCGGCGAAGGCCGGCGCGAGGCTGCACCATGCCGCGACGCCGGCTGCAACGGCCCGCATCATCAGCCGGAAGATCGTTGTGTTGTTCACGTGTCCCTCCCCTGCTTCAGGCAGACGGCCCAGTCGGCGTCGTATGGCGGCGGAAGTGTCACCGGCCCCGGCGTGCGCTGCTGGATTCGGCCGCTCGTCACATTTCCTGTTTGCGGATCGATGTAGTCGCAAGCATAGGTGCCGGCGTCGAGCGTGATCGTCATGGCGTTGCCGGCCGGCTGGTAGGCGATGTACTGCCGGCCCGGCTCGTACAGGAGGAAGGTGCTCGAGCAGTCCTCGGGCTTGTCCGAGGGCGTCATTTTTGCCAGATCGAGTTTCCGAGCACAGGCCAGCGTCTGACCCATGGCGCGGCGCGTGGCGGCGTGATCGGGATCAGCTCGGTCGGGATTGTCCAGCACGATTGGATGATTGCCTCGGAGGAAGGCCTTCCACACGAGCTTGCGGTCGCCCTGCGCGCCCTGGAAATGGTCGGTATCGGCGATCACGACCTTGCCGGCCGCCGGGATCGGCGGGTTGTCCGTGTCCCAATAGGTATAGGCGGGCGCCACCCAGTCGGCCGGGCTGTCGAGCAGGCCCTGGAAGGTGCCCTTCTCGTGCGGGAAGACGGCCGTGATGCCGACGGGATGCCGGTTCGGCTTCCGGGTGGATTCATATTGCTGGATGGTTCGGATGACTTCGTACTGCCATCTCAAGGAGTCCGGATGGCATTCATTGCCGACCTCGTAGAGCACGTTGTCGAGGTCGTTGAGGGTATCGATGATCTTGCGGATATAGGCCTGCTGCAGCGCCCAGACGCCGGGCGCGAGCGGCCACTGGTGGAAATCGTAGCCGAGCCCGTCGCCGTTCGTGTCGCCGTCGATTCCGTTGATGTTGTTGTGCGTGTTGTAGGGGTGCCCGTCCCAGGGCCGTTTGTAGACCGGGCGTTTGAATTCGACGCTGCAGCCTTCGAACAGCATGACCGCGACGTAGATGCCGTTGGCCCGCGCGAGCTCGACGCGGCGCCGCAGGCGTTGGAAGAACTCTTCGTCATAGCGGGTCAGATCGAATTTCGGGAGCCCGTCGAGCGCGGTGCCGTGTCCCGGCACACGGGCGTAGGGCAGGGGGTGGTACCAGAAGTCGTCCGTCTTGAGCCAACACGCCCATCGCGAGTGCTCCCACGCCCACAGCCGCAGGAAGTTGTGGCCGTGTGCGCGCAGCAGCGCGATGAAGCCGTCGTAGTCGAACGGGGGCGGCGGGTACTCGGCGCCCTGATCGTGCAGCACGTGATGCGCGTGCGAGCCGGTCAGATAGACCGGCTCGCCGGTGGCCGTGTTCCGGAACCAGAGCGTGTTGGCGGGGTGGGGCGCCAGCGGGCCCATCGCAGGCTGTGCCATTGTCGATTCGGCTGAGTCCATGGCCGTTCCGTTCGGTGCGGGATTCCCGGTTTCGCGGTGTGACCGCGGCGCCGCAGGCTACTCCAGCCAGGTCCGGGCGCGATAATAAGCCGAGTGGTCGCCAGCGTTCGTGTAGACGACCGATTGGCCCGCGCCGACGATGTCGGCGTAGTCGGGCACGGAGAGCCAGTCGGTCTCGGCGCCGCTGCGTTCCTCGAGCGAGTAGTAGCGAGTGAGCCCCTCGTAACCGGCGCCCGTTGCCGCTTCGGTCTGGAACGAGACGATGACCTGTCCGCCGCTGAGCGCCGTATCAACCCTGAACCATGAGTCATTTTGCCTGGGGTCGGTCCCGGCGATGTACTCTTCGATGTTCGAGAGGCCGTCTCCGTCGGGGTCGCCGGCGCCGGACCGGTCGGCCGGGTCGGCCAGGTCGGCCAGATGAACAGCTTCCCAGTTGTCGGGCATGGTGTTTCCATCGGGATCCACCGTCGCGGACAACACGCTGGGGACAAGCACCACTTCCATGTCGAAGGTCAGATCGCTGCTGTCCGGGGTCGCGTTGAACACGCAGACCGTCACGACGTTCGTGCCCGGCTCGAGCGCGGGCAGGGCGCCGCCGGACAGTGTTGCGTTCCACTCGGTCGGCTCGATGGAGGTGGAGGCGTGTGTGTCAAGGGCCAGGGGCGCGCCGGGTTCGCCCGCCACATTCACGCGCGCGACTTCCTGGCCGTTGACCCACATGACGAACCCGTCGTCGTAGAGCGTCCACACCTGCATGGCGCTGACCGTGGGCGGGCTGTCGACCTGGAGCGTGCGGCGCAGAAACACGCAGAGATAGCTCCCGTGCATGTCGTCCAACGTCGTGCCGTAGGGCCCGTCGCCGTAGCCGAACGGTGCGTTCCCTTCCGCCCAATGGCTGTCATCGAACGTTGCCCCGCGCCAGGCAGCAGGCGGGACGGACGGTTCAGCCGTGCCCTTGCGGTAACGCCACGCGGCGCCCGCCGGCAATCCGGAGTCGGACGTCGTCGTGGCATCGGCGGTATTGGAGTAGGGCGAGTCGCCGCCGGCGTTGGCGGCTTTCACCATGTAGTAGTAGTGCGTGTTCGCGGACAATCCGCTGTCGGTGAAGACGGTGGCATCGACCGCAGGTTTCGCGATGCCGACCCAGACGGAGGTGCCGCTGACGCGGCGGTCGATCTTGAACGTGTCCTCATTGGCGCTGTTGTCCTGCCAGGTCAGTCGGATCCGACTGGCGGAGAGGGCCTCGGCCGTCAGGTTGCCGGGTGCGGCCGGGACGGGCGGCGTCTCGGAGTCGGTCGTGGCCCCGGCCGTATTGGAATAGGGCGAATCGCCGCCGGCGTTGGCGGCTTTCACCGTATAGTAGTAGTGCGTGTTCGCGGACAGGCCGCTATCGGTATAGACGGTGGTGTTGGCGGTAGGCTCGGCGACGCGCACCCAGTTGGTGGTGCCGCTGATGCGGCGGTCGATCTTGAACTTCTCCTCGTTGGCGCTGTTGTCTTGCCAGGTGAGCCGGATCTGGGTGGCGGAGAGTGCGGCGGCGGCGAGGTTGTCCGGCGCGGCGGGG
>JAFGHX010000030.1 GCA_016929905.1 Kiritimatiellia bacterium | reverse complement strand
GTCGAACGCGAAGTAGGCCTTGTTGACGGCGAGGCTGATGCCTTTCTGCCGGTACTTGAACGCGCAGAGCCCGTTGGCGCCGTCGGAGACGCCGCCGGAGTAGATGTTCTCTCCGAAGACCGCGTGCGTGTGAGTCTCGGGCGTGTGCAGAAAGGAATCGCCCCGGGCGAAGGTGATGCCGGGCAATGCCGTGTAGTCCCACGCGCCCCGGATGTCGGCCAGCTCGCCGGCCGCCCGTTTCAAGATCGTCATGCCGTTGCCGAACAGCCTGGAGTGGAGCGTCGCGTGGAGACTGCCTTCCGGCCCCGTGACGCGGACCGACGAGAGGTTCACGCACACGTACTGGTCGATCCGGTGATGGAGCATGTCTTCCGAGAGCCAGAAATGGCGGTTCCCGATCAGGTCGCCGTTCCGGCGCATGCGTTCGACCATCGCGTCCAGTTCCGCGCGACGCCGTAGGCGCCCGCGCGAGAGCTTGACGATCCGCGGGTAGAACGTCTTGAGGATGTAGTCGTTGCCGCGCATGTATTTCTTTGCGCGGGCGTCCTTTGCGGACGGGGCGTACAGGCCGTGCCGGCCCAGGACGGACAACTCTATGCTGCCCTTGTGCACGTACCACTGCCAGCCGTCGAGCAGGTGATCCACGAGCCCGTCCCACTTCGCGTTGTCGATCTCCCAGACGGTGTCGAACAGCCGCTCTGCCATACCGAGCGTGCGCAGAATGTAGTCCTTGCCGTACCCGAAGGTGTAGTTCTGATGACTGTGCGCGAACATGCTGCCGTCGGTCTTGATCCCCTGGTCCTGCCAGAAACAGTCGTCGTGGTTCCAGCAGCCGGACGGGGACGAGAGCGATTTCTCGATCACGTCTTTCACGATGTCGAGCATGCGCGTGTCGGCCCGGACCACGGCGCATTCGATTAACGGGCGATACCCGAAATTCCCGCAACTGTAGCTGCCGCTGTAGCGAAACGTCGCGGTCTGCATCGGCGTTTCGGCCCGCATCTTCCGATTCTGGGGCGGAAACGTCCAGGCCTGCCAGGTCACTTCCTTCAGCAGCTCCATGACGCCCGCGAGTTCGCGACTGGCATCCGGCTCGCTCGCCCGGAACTCGGGGTGTGTCCGCAGCCAGGCGTCGGCAAGCATGTACATCTCCGCCGCCGCGCGGGGGGTCCCCATGCAACTGGCGGGCCACTTCGGCTTCTGGAGTTCCTTCTCCAGCGACTTGCGCAGCGCGTCCCGCAGCGCCGTGAAGCATGCCGCCGTATGACGCGTATCTCCGGCTTTGTCGGGATGCAGAAAGCACACCTTCCAGGTATCCGGCCATCCCGGCAGCCAGCCGGGCCACTGGTTCTTGGCCATGGCCTGCTCGAACTTCGCCACCAGGGCCTTGTCAACGGGCCGCTTGAGCGCGTGCCTGTAGAACCCATCGCGAAGCGCATCCAGCTCGCGCTTCTTCCGATCGAGCTCGCGCGTGAACTCGACCGGATCGATTTCCCAGCGCGCGAAGTCCGGCCGCCGGCGCAGGTCTTGGGCCGGCATCCAGGTGAACCGGGAGAAGTACCGCCTGCCGATCCGGCCTTCATAGCCCCGGCGGTAGACCTCTTGTTCGATCGGCCCCATGCCGGTGAGCGGATCCTTGAGCGGGTTCGCGGCCTCTCGCGCCCCGGGCGCGGCTGTTGCCTTCGCGCCGCCCGCCAACGCCTCGTCGCATATCGCCATGCCGGCCGCGCACAGCGCGACGGCCACATACGCCGGCATCCGGGTCGAGGTTGTCGTTGCGACAAGATGTTTTCGCATGGTCGTCTGCTCCTTTCGTGCAGTATGCGGTACGCTTCCGCCCGAGTTTCGGGTTCCAGGTCCGCCCGAACGGAACCCTCAACATGCAACGTTCAACTCCGAACTCCCGGCTCGCGAGGACGCTCGCCCTCCATGGGTTGCACAGTTGGCGTTGGTGGAGGGCGAGCGTCCTCGCGAGCCGCTTCTTGAAGCGGACCCAATATTCGGCGTTGAACTCGTGAATCCCGACGCGCTCATGTTGCCTCGTGGCCTGTAAGGCCCGTGCTTCATGTTCATTCGACAGGGCGATCGAACTCCGGCACCCAGTTCTCCATGCCCGGCCAGTCGAGGGCCCCGGGATCCTGATACACGGGAAGCCAGGAGAACTTCGTCATGAGGTCGACCCACACCTTTCCATAGCCGTCCAAAGCATGCAGTACACCGCGCACATGCCGTGCCTGCTCTTGCCGGCGGTGCCGCTGAACCCGAACCCCGCGTCGGAAACCACGTTGTCGTACATCGAACCGTTCTGGTATCTCTGGTGGGCCTCGCAGGCCAGGTTGCCCTTTTCGGAAACGCAATCGAGCGCCACGTTGCCGGCGGTGAACCCGTTGTTGACGAACGCATGCCGCGCATAGCGCGCGTAGCAGCGCTGCACCAGCGTGCCGTGGCCGCTCATGTCGAAATAGTACTTCCAGCCGCCCCACGGCCGTTTGGGCGTGTCGCCGGCGACCCCGTCGAGCATGGCGCAATCTTCGATGGTGATCGACCGCGCATACTTGTCCATACGCGCCATGCATCGCGCGTAGAAGAAGCCGACACACCGGCGCATCCAGCCGTTCTTCGCGCCATTGAACATGACGGCGTTCATGGCATGGTCCATGTCGTTATAGCAGCCGTGCGCGTCCGTTCTTGACCGGTCGTAGTCGGAGATGAAACAAATGTCCTCGATGCCGATCTTCTCCACCCGCACGTCCTTCTCGAGCTTCTCGATCGTCACGCTGCCGTGCCCCGCTTTCACGTCCATCGAACAGGGTATCCCGCGGTCCAGCACGATCGCCGACTGCCGCTGGTCTGTTGCGGCCACGGTCCTTTCCCACCACGGGTGGATATCCGACCAGCGCGGGTTGCCGGGATCGGGCGCGCGCCACACGCCGGTCAACCCCAGATCGTCTATGAACTTCGCCGTTGTGCGAAACACGACAAAGACGGTCTGGCCCTTCGACAACGCCGAGACATCCGCCACCTTCAACCGTGTCTGCCCGCACGGCACATAGTCGTTCAGCACTTCGGTAAGCTTGGCAAGCCGCCACAACGGATAAGGGCGGCCGACGGTGATCGTCCCTGCCTTCTCATGTTTCGCGCCATGTTTCTTTTTCTCGCCACGTTCCTTGACGCTCTTGTCGAAAACGACCGTCCCGCCCAGCCCGCAGCCTTTGCCCCGCAACACGATCCCGGAATGGTGGATTTCAATAGACCTGCTGACCGTGAATCGGCCCTTCTCGAGCAGAATCGCGCCCCTATACCCTCGTGCGTCTGGCGGCAAAGCGGAAATCTGTTCGACCGCTTTCTCTATCTGATCGCTGTCGTCAGCCCCGGACGGCTTGAGCGTGATCCTCACGGGTATGTCGTTCGGGATGGGCACGCCGCCGCCCATGTAGCCGGCGTGCGAGAAGTCCGGGATGCGGTTGCCCAGCTTGTCCGGGGCATAGCTCAATCGGCCGTCCCTGCCG
>JAFGHX010000029.1 GCA_016929905.1 Kiritimatiellia bacterium | reverse complement strand
CGGCAGGGACGGCCGATTGAGCTATGCCCCGGACAAGCTGGGCAACCGCATCCCGGACTTCTCGCACGCCGGCTACATGGGCGGCGGGGTGCCTATCCCGAACGACATACCCGTGCGCATCACGCTTGCGCCATCCGGCGGCGACGATACCGATCGGATAGAGAAGGCGGTCAAGGCCATGTCCGCGTTCCCGCCCGACGCGCGGGGTTACCGGGGCGCGATCCTGTTCGACAAGGGGCGCTTCACGCTCAGCAAGCCGATTCGGGCAGAGCATTCCGGGATCGTGTTTCGGGGCAGGGGCTGTGGGCTCGGCGGGACCATCCTTTTCGACAAGACCCCTGTCGAGACGGTTAACCATCGCTTTCGGCCTGAGGGAACGATCACCGTCGGGAAGGCGTGGCCCCCGTGGCGGTTCTCTCTCCTTACCCGGGCGTTGAACGACTACATCCCCTGCGGGGCGACCCGGCTCAAGGTGCAGGACGTGTCGCCGTTGTCGGAAGGTCAGGCCGTCGTTCTGGTGTTTCGTATGTCGCAGAAGTTCCTTGACGATTTGCGGTTGGCCGGCGTCTGGTCCGTGCCGGACTTCGAGAAGCCACACTGGGCCGATATCAAGCCGAAATGGGAGCGGACGATCGTCCGTATCGACCGGGCGACGTCGGAGATCGTCCTGGACTACGGGATACCCTGTTCGATGAACGTGAAAGCAGGCCACGGCAGTCTGACGATCGAGCGACTCGAGAACGAAGAACGCGTGGACAGGGTCGGCATCGAAGACATCTGTTTCATGTCGGATTACGACCGATCCAGGCAAGACAAGCACGGCTGCTACAACGACCACCGACACGCGACCACGGCCGTCATGTTCAACGCGGCGAGGGACTGCTGGATGCGCCGGTGTGTGGGTTTCTTCCACGCGTATGCCCTGGCGAGCGTGTCGCGCTACGCGCGCTTCATAACCGTCGAGGATTGCGCCATGCTCGACGGGGTCGCGGGGGACACGCCCAAGACGCCTCAGGGCGCGTGGAAATACTACTTCAACGCGAGCGGCTGCGATACGTTGGTCCAGCGGTGCTACGGGCGATTCGGGCGGCATGCCTTTGTCTTCAACGGCCCCACCTCCGGCAATGTGTTTCTCGACTGCGTGTCCGAAAAGGGCAACCTGGGATGCGACGCCCACCAGCGGTACCAGAACGGCTCGATGTACGACAACGTGGTTGCCGACGCGACGTTCGGGTTCACCGGTAACAACGACGTGGCGAACAAACATGGCATGCAGGCGGTGTACTGCCTGATGTGGAACGTCTTTTCGAAGAGCTGGAAGACATGGTTCCCCGCCATCTGGATCGGACGCGCCCCTAACGATATCGGGTACAACTGGGCCATAGGATGCATCACCGTGGCCGGCTACGGCAAGGGCATAGGGCCGGGTTGGTCTGGTTATGTGACGCTGGGCCATGTGGAATCGGAGGATACCCTGGTCAAGCCGCGCTCGCTTTACCTGGCCCAGCTCGAGGAGCGGCTCGGGCGGCAGGCCGTCGCGCGAATTGCCACCCGGAAGCAGTTGGACGGCTACGGGAAGGTCTGGATCGACCTCATGACGAAGTTCTCCCGGCTTCCCGTCTACCAGGATCCCGGGAACCTCGACTGGCCGGGGATGACGAACTGGGTGCCGGAGTTCGACGCCGCGGTCGGGGGAAGCCGGCCAACGCACACGGCAAGATAAGGAGCAGACCATGCGTGTGAGGAGCGTCTGGGCCGGGGCTGTCGCGGTGCTGGTTACGAGCGCAGCCCCGGGAGATGACGTGGTGCCGGATCGGACACGAGGCGCGCCCGAGTCGCGAACGGCCCAGAACCCGCTGAAGGATCCGCTCACCGGCATGGGGGCGGTCGAGCGGGAGGTGTACCAGCGGGTCTACAAGGGCAAGACAGGCGAGCAGAGCGCCAAGCTCCGACTGATGCCGCTCGAGGAACTGATCGAGAAGACCCGTTTCGCGGAATGGGAAATCGATCCGGCCGAATTCGGGCGGGATCTTGACCGGAAGAGGCGCGATCTGGCCGCCATGAGAGAGAAGTACTTTGCGCGGCTGACACGCAGCGCACAGGACGAGGCGCGGATCGCGCGAGCGGCGCAGCTCAGGAGCGACCTCAAGGCGCTCGCGTCGTTCTGGAAGCGCGACCAGTGGCCGGAACTCCTGGACCTTTGGCAGGTCAACCTTCTCGGCCCGCATTCCGCCGACGGCCGGTCTGTCGCGGTGTTTCTCGATGACATCGAGGAGCTCGTGACGGGTGGGCTGCGGGAAGAACTGAAGAAGCCGGCGTTCCCGCACAGTTGCTTCGGCAAGGCGCGGTCCGCGTCGGAAATGTATCTGACGGCCGAGGCGCATCTCCACGCCCACCCGGATGTCGAGCAGAAGGAGCCGGCTGCGTTCCGGACGCTTCAGGCCGTGATGCGCCTGCTGAAGGACGTGACGTACCAGGCCTGGACCTTCCCGGACGGCGCCGGTTCGGCTTGGCCGCACAATGCCAACGGGGACATGCGCCGGAAGAAGCCGATGCAGACGGCGACCTTTCGCTACCACGGCGCGTATACCGTCGGCAATTTCGCGGGCTATCGCCCGCTGCTCCCGTGCGCCATGGTCTTCAACGACACTCGGATGCTTGACATCATCAAGGACGTGACCGAGAAATCGATGACCACCCGGTCCGGCTATCACAACCAGGGCGATTGCTTCTGGCTGGACGGCATCAAATCCGACCACACGTTTTTCGCGCACGGCGACCAGAACTACATCTTCGGCTACGGCCAGGACTACGCGAGGGGGATCGTCAGCCTGGGCGAACGCCTGCGCGGCACGTGCTGGGAGGTCGCGCCGCGGAAGTGGGACGGGTTGGCGGACGTCTTCCTGGACGGCTATCAATGGTACGTGCATCAGGGCAGGGCCGAGATTACCGTCATGGGCCGGCACAGCCTGTACGCGCCCTCCTCGGGCAAGTATCCGTCGGAGACGTGGGGCAAGCGCTACCTCGTCGAGGGGGGATGGTTTCGCCTGCACCCGAGGATCGTCGCCCTGTCCGGGGGCCGGCTCGCGCGGCAAGCGGAGTTCGACGCCATGGCCGAGCGGATGAAAGCCAACGAGGACCTGATCGGGAACCGCTACTTCTGGCTGTCCGAAGACCTGCTGCATCACCGCAAGGACCAGTACGTCTGCGTGAACATGTCCTCCGTGAGAGTGGCGGGGCCCGAGAGCGCGGACGATTGCACGCTGTACAACCGGCTGTTCGGCTGCGGAATGACCGTGCTCAAGCGCGAGGGCGGCGATCTGGACCACATCCGTGGAGCCTGGGACTACGCCGCGCTGCCCGGCATCACCTTCGCGCAGGGCGACTCGTATGTCCATCCGTCCGGCTGGAACAAGTTCTTCGGCCGCAACATCTACTCCGGCGGCGTCTCCGACGGCAGGAACGGGCTCTGCGCCTTCAAGTACCGGCAGAAGGGCGTCAGCCTCGCGATCAACAAGGCCTATTTCGCCTTCGACGACCGGCTCGTGTGTCTCGGCTCGGCACTGGCCAATCCCGAAGGCAAGGAGGCCTGGACGACCGTCAATCAGTGCCCAGCCAAGACGGAGGTGCGGTTGTGCGGCCATGGGGCTGAGCGCACCTTCCCGCGCGGCGAACCGGTAACCCTGCACGAAAAGAGCGACAGGCCCATCTCCGTCTGGCACGACCGGATGGGATACGTGGTCTATCCGCACAACGGCGAGGCCGAGATCCTCCTCAAGGTCGAGAACCGCATGACGCAGTGGCGGCAACTGTCGAAGCGCCTCAACAAGGGCGTGGCGGAGTACCCGGTCGCCGTGTTCCGCGTGTCCGTTCTCCACGACCCAGGCCGGAAGACCCCGAACCAGGGTTATCGCTACGCCGTGTTGTTCAACGTGAGCGCGGAAGAGCTCTCGCGCCCGGCAGGCGGGGATGCGACCGAGATCCTCCAGAATGACGCGCGGGTGCAGGCCGTCGCGTGCGGGGGCTACACCGGGCTGGTCTTTCTCGAAGAAGGCGCGTTTCGGAGCAAGCGCCTCGAGGTGGCCGTCGATCGCCCCGCCATCCTCATGCTGGACGAGTCGGAACCGGGCGCGGTGAAGCTGACCTATGCCGACCCGCTGCTCGATCCGGCGGCCAGGGAGCTGGTCGTCAGGACGAACCTGCGGCTGGCCGGGCCGGCGGCGAGGGGCGGCGTCCTGCGCCTGCCGCTGCCCGGGATCCCGGAGGTCGGCAAGCCGGCGACGGTGACGCTGGCCCTGAGAACGACGCGGTAGGTCCGTACTCAACTCGTCAACCGAAAGGGGAGGAAGACGAGGGATCGCGAGCTGTGAGATGGGTGGCAACCGTGATCGAGGCCTGTATCCCCATGCCCCTTCACGTCGTGATCGATGACGTGGGGTGGTGGTCGGGCCGTGACGGGAACGCCGACGGAGAGCCCTCCCGTACGGGCTTGGCGCGCGGACGCCGGATCCGCCGAGCCGATAGGGCAACGCCGAACCAAGGAGAGAGCACCATGCACAGGACAGGGACGCTGATAGTGGCCGTCGCGGCGCTGGCGGCGAGTACGCTCGCAGGCGGTGTGGCGCCGGCCGGGGCCGAGGCGCCAACTCTCGCGCCCGAGTCACGAACGGCCCAGAACCCGCTGAAGGATCCGCTGACCGGCATGGGGTCGGTCGAGCGGGAGGTGTACCAGCGCGTCTATGAAGGGCGCATTGGCGAGGGCTACTTCGGCCGGTTCCCAAAGATTCCGGCCAAGGAGTTGCGCGCCCGGCCGGATTTCGCGCGCTGGGAGATCGACCCGTCCGAATTCACGCGCGATATCGAGCGGAAGAAGGGCGATCTGAAAGCGCTTCGCGAGCGGCTCTACAGGCGTGCACTTGGCCGGTCAGTTGGTAAAGCCCTGGTCGCGACGTTCGACGAGGCCATGGCGAACGGCAAGTGGCCCGGCTGGCTGCCGAGATGGGAGGACACCTGGAAGGTCTGCTTCCTGCACCCGGACGATGGCCGGGATGCGCGCCGAGCGCCGGAGCGATTCATGGCATTGCGGAATGACCTGCGAAGGTCGCTGGAGAAGGAGCTGAGAAGGCCCAGGTGGCCGGGTAGTTGCATGGGAACCCCGCGCGCGGCGGCCGGGATGTATATGCTGGCCGACGCCTGGGTGGAAGCGCATCCGGATTTCCGGACGAGCGAGCCGGACGCGAGTCGCGAGATGGCGAGTGTCATGGATCTATTGAAGAAGGTAACGTGGCAAGCCTGGACGTTTCCGCCCCAGAATGGGAACATGCGGGCCGAGACGCCGCTGCAGACCGCGACCTTTCGCTACAGTGGGAACTATGCGGCCGGGAACTTCGGATATCGCCCCTCGATCGAATGCGCCGTGGTCTGGGACGACACGCGCATGCTCGATATTGTCAAGGACACGATCGAGAAATCGCTGTCCTCGAAGTCGGGCTATCACAATTACGACGCCTGTTTCTGGCAGAGCGACGGGCTCAAGGCCGACGGCAGTTCATTTCAGCACGGCCATCAGAACCACATTTTCGGCTACGGCAAAGACTACGTCCTGCACACGCTCGACATGGCGCAACGGCTGTTCGACACCGTCTGGGAGATAGACAACGCGAAATGGGACGGGCTTGCGGACCATCTGCTCGACGGTTGGCGGTGGTATGTGCACAAGGGCGCCACCGAGCGGTCCGTACTGGGCCGGCATGGCCTTTATGCAACGGGCTCGACGAATTCCCGCGTGAAGAATTATGCGCGCGGCAACGACTACGTTATCGACACGTTCTATCCGCGGATCGTCAAGTTCTCGCGCGGCCGACTCCGGCGGAAGGCGGAGTTGGACGCGATGGTCGAGCGCTTGCGCAGGAACGACGATCTGGTCGGCAACCGTTACTTCTGGCTCTCGGAAGACCTGCTGCATCACCGCACCAACCAGTACGTATGCGTGAACATGTCCTCGGTGCGCGTCGCGGGCCCCGAGGGCTTGAATGCGCCGGACCAGGGAACCTACCACAACAGACTGTTCGGCTGCGGGCTGACGGCGTTGAAACGGGCGGCCGACGATCTGACCGATGTCTTTGGCGCATGGGACTACGCCGCGCTGCCGGGCGTCACCTTCGCGCGTGGCGACTCCTATCTTCATTCTCGCGCGTACGATGAGCGCTACGGCGAGAACATCTATTCCGGCGGCGTGTCCGACGGGATGAACGGGCTCTGCGCGTTCAAATACCGGCAGAAGGGCATCCGCATCGCCATCAACAAGGCGTACTTCGCATGCGACGACCGGCTTGTTTGCCTCGGGTCGGCGCTGGCCAATCCCGAAGGCAAGGAGGCGTGGACGACGGTCAACCAGTGCCAGGCCAAGACCGAGGTCCGGCTGGTTGCGAACGGCGCGGAACGGACCTTCCCGCGTGGCGAACCGGTGAGCATGCGCGAAAGGAGCGACAAGCCTATCCTGGTCTGGCACGATCAGATGGGATATGTGGTCTATCCGCACAACGGCAAGGCGGAAGTTGTGCTGGAGGTCGAGCGCAGGGTGACACACTGGCGCGACATCTCCAATGCGAACAAGGAAGTCACCGAATACCCGCTCGATGTGTTCCAGTTGTCCATCCCGCACCACCCGAAATCGGACGCGCCCAATCCGGGCTACCGCTACGCCGTGCTGTTCAACGTGAGTTCCGATGAGCTGGCGCGGCGGCTCGCGAGCGGCGACATCGCGATCCTCCAGAACGACGCGCGGGTGCAGGCGGTCAGGTGTGGGATGTGCACCGGGCTGGTCTTCCTCGAGGAAGGCGCGTTCCGGAGCGAGCGCCTCGAGCTGGCCGTGGACCGGCCCGCTATTCTCATGCTGGACGAGACGGAGCCGGGCGCGGTGAAGCTGACCTATGCCGACCCGCTGCTCGATCCGGGTGCCAAGGAACTGGTCGTCAGGACGAACTTGCGGCTGGCGGGGCCGGCGACGGAAGGCGGCGTCCTGCGTCTGCCGCTGCCGCGAATCCCGGAGGTGGGCAAGCCGGCGACCATGCGGGTGGAATGATGCGGGCGCACGTGGCAGAGCGAGCCGACGTTCAACGCTCATAGG
>JAFGHX010000265.1 GCA_016929905.1 Kiritimatiellia bacterium | reverse complement strand
GCCGATTTCGGGCCGGTCCCCGCGACGAACTCCTGAAGGTTCGAATACCCGTCGCCGTCGGGGTCGGCCTCGGGCGCGCTGTCGGGCGAACTGGTGCTGCCGAACTGGGCCTGCTCCCAGGTGTCGGCGACGCCGTCGGCATCGCCGTCGCCGGGCATCGAGTTGAACTCGACGTGCAGCAATGCGGCGCCGCTCGGATCGCCTTCATAGGCGCGCGCGACGCGTTTGCCGGAGCCGGAGACGAGCAGCACGAGCGCGTTGCCCGTCTGCCAGCCGGGCAGATCGACGATTTCCTGGATGACGGCCGACAGGTCCGGGGTGCGCTGCGCGGCGCCGGCCGGGCCAACGCTCGTCCAGGCGGCCGGGTTCCACGCGACGGAGGCGGCGGTGCGCGGGCGGCCGCCGGCATCGTACGCGGCGGTCGAGAACGGGCGCGCGTCGGCCGCGGCTTCGCCCCCGATCTTGAGGCTGGTGGCGGCGGAACCGGTCTCGTCCGTTTCGAACTGGACGTAAGCGGCGGTGATGGACGCGCCGGCCGGAATGCCGACCCCGGCGAAGCGCAGCCCGACGAGTTGCACTCTGTCGCCGTCCTCCGTCATCTCGAGGTCGGTGCTGTCGAAATCCATCGTGCCGTCCTGCGGTTGCTCGATGTCATCCGCGCCGGCGGCGATCCGCACCTCGATCGTGCCGGGCGTCGAGCCGACGGCGGTGGTAGCGCTCAGGATGGGGGTGTAGGCCGAATCACCCAATGTGGCGTGCTCCGCCTGGAGCCGGTAGTAGTAGACAGTGTTCGGCGTCAGGCCGGTGTGGCGGTAGGCGGTGGTGTCGGGTGCGAGCATGACGGCGTTGGGCTGTTCGGCGGCCGTCATGCCCCAGCGCAGCTTGAAGTCTTCTTCGTTCGTGCTGTTGTCCTGCCACGTCAGCTCGACGGCGGTCGCGGATACGGCCGCGGCCGACAGGCCGCTGGGCGCCGCGGGCGGGTCGTAGCCGTGCGGGGCGGCCCCTCGCGCCAGTTGCATGTCGAGGACCAGATCGCTGCTGGTCGGGGCATTCTGGTGCACTTCGACGGCCAGCACGTTGACGCCCTGCAGCAGGGCGCCGATGTGGGCGGCGAGATCGAACGTCGCATACGCGCCTTGCGAGCCGTTGTGGGCCGCAGCCGGGGTATACGCGTCAATGGGGCCGGTGGGCATGCCGCCGCGCGCGATTTCGTGGCCGTTGAGATAGGCGACGAATCCATCGTCGTATTTCGCCGTGAGCAGCAGTTCGGCGACGTGCGCGGGATCGGCATCCGAAAGAAACGCCTTGCGGAACCATGCGGTCATGTGCTTGGCGGCGGGGTTCCCGCCGTAGTCGAGTTCCGTGTCGATCGCCAGGTCCAGGTCGGCTGCCGGGTATCCGAGCGGGGCATTGCCGTCGGCCCAACTGCGGTCGGAAAACGACGACAGGTTCCACTGCGGATCGATTTCGGACCCGCGATCCCAGTATTGCCAGCCGGCCGTTTTCGAGACGAGCACGCCTGAATTCGCACGGCCGGGCGTGCCGCCGGCGAGCCGGCTGGCGGACCAGTTGGCGGAATCGTTGCCGTGAAGAGTCCCGGCGATTCGTTCGAGCGCGGGCCCCTGCCCATCCGCGCTTTCGGGCCAGGGGCTGTTGTCGCCGTAGTCGACGCAGTCGACGAGGATGTACGGCACGCCCTGCGCGTCGGGGGTGTCCGGCCGAAGGAGTCGGAGTTCCTCGCCGTCGTTGCCCAGGCGGCCGGCATACGGCCCGAAGATACGGGTCGCGGCCGGCATGTCCGGATACGCGGCGCGGAATGCCGAGGCGTTGGTGGGCACGATCAGGACGTGTTCGCCCGGCGCCAGCTCGCTGCCGGGCGGGAACGCGTAGTCGAACGCCCCGGCGAAGCGCCAGCCGTTCGACGGTTCGGCCGGATCGTAGAGTTTCGCCATCTGCGTGCCGGTGTTAAACAGCTCGACGAATTCGTACGCGGCATCGGCCGGGTGATACATGATCTCGTTGATCACCACGGGGCCTACCAGCGGATACGCGTTCGCCGCGCCGAGTGTGGCGGGCGCGCTTTGCGGGGCGAAATCGGTGCCGCCGCGCGTCTTCACGTGGCGGGCGAACGCGCGCCCGTTTTCGGCCGCGCCGAACCGGACAGCCTCGAGATAGACCAGGTTGCCGTTCGCGTCCCACTGCGTGAGGCAGACCTGATCGCCGTGCGAGTCGAGCGCGAAACAGGCGGGATCGCCGGGGCTGGGGTTGAAATCGTGTTCGTCGAATACGGCGTACTCGCCGGCGCGTAGCCACGTGGGAGCGGGGATGCGGAACTTGCGGTATGCGGTCTCGCTGTCGCTGAGGTACCACCCGCCGATATCGACGTCGGCCGTGCCGGCGTTGTACAGCTCGATAGCGTCCACCTGCGGCGGGTCGGAATGCGTGAGCGCCTCGCTGATCACAACGCGGCAGGCCGGCCCGTCCGCGCGGCCCGGCGAGCCGCCGATCAGGTTGCCGGCCCGCCACTTGGCCGGGTCGTCCTGTTCGCCGCTGCCGTCGAAGACCAGCGCGAACCCGTCCCCGTCCGCCGCTTTCGGCCAGGGGGCGCGGTCGTCGTAGCGCACGCCGGTCACCGTGCGGCCTTCGCAATCGAGCAGCGCGATCCGTTCGCCGCCGTTGTCGAGCTTGCCGCCGTACTGGCCGTACGGCGCGAAGCCGTAGCGCCGTGCAAACACGCCGGCGTTGCGTGCGAGCACGAGGTGCGCGCCGCCGGGCAGTTCGGTGCCGGGCGCGAAGGCGTAGGTGATGCCCGCGAACCTCATGCCGGACAACCCGCGCGGGGCGCTGCCGGTATTGGCGAGTTCGATGAACTCGCAGTCGCTGCCGCCAAGCGGGTTGTAGAGGAGTTCCGTGATCCGGATATTGGCGTAGTGGGCGGTGTAGTTGTAGGTCGCCTCGTGCAGCGCGCTCCACGTGGCATCGGTCTTCCACACGCGCGCCTTCACGCGCGTAGTGCGCGAGAGCGGCACGCTACCGGCGTAGCGAAGCGCCGCCGCGTGCCGGCCGCCGCCGGATTCGCGCGGATCGACACCGTCGAGCGTGTAGTAGACGGTGCCCGTCGTGTTCGGGTTCGACAGGGTCAGCTTGAACCCGGCCCCGATCGCGCCGCCGTGCCGGTGGAAAGCCGGCGCGTCCAGGCTGGGGTACAACCCGCGGCTTCGGAACTGGCTGAGCACGATGGCGGTCCGCTGCGGGAACCAGGTGTTCAGCACGTACGCATTGTTCGGCATCCAGTGATCGTCGCGCGTTTGCGGCGTGTTGAGCCAGGTGTCGCCCCAGCGCGCGGATTCCGCGACAACCGCCAGCTCGATCCGCTGCATCAGCTCGCGCCAGCGCGCGCTGCCGGCCTCGGGCGTGAGCGCGCCGCCGTTGAAGAAGTGCCGGTAGGCCCGGTCGGCGAACAGGGCCTTGTAGTCGGGGTTGGCCAGCATGCGTTCGTGCAGATTCTCGGGGCCGGGCACCCATGTACGGTCCACATATTCGCGCGCGGTCGACATCGCGCCCATCGTCCATTCGAAATCCCAGATGAAATGCGAGAAGCCGGTGTCGCCGGGTCCGCGGTTGCGGCTGCGCCGGCCGGCGCGCCAGTTTGCCGTGCGCGTGCCGAGCGTGTCCCACGCGTTCGTTCCGTTCCAGTCGTAGTTGCAGCCGTACATCTGGAGGATGCAGTAGTCGACATAGCCGGTCACGTTCAGATAGGCGTGCATCAGATCGTATTGGGCGGGATCGGCCAGGTGGGTGAGGTTCGTCATGGCGGACCAGGCGTCGTGCGTGCCGTCGATGAGGCGCGGGTACGTGTCGTCGTGCGGGATTCGGTGCCCGTTGGCGTTGGCCACCACGTCGTAGTCGGCCTCGTCGCCGCCCAGGTGCGCTTCCATGTAGTCGGCGGTCGGCAATTCCGTGGGACTGTACAAGCCCCAGTAGAAGCCGTTGATGTAGACATGTGCCCAGCCGGAATGGGGGGAGAGCCAACCCATCTCCCGCTGCGTGGCGCGGGCCCACGCGTCGCGGAGTTGGGTGCCCGCGCACTCGCCGCGGTTCAGCCCGTCGTGGAAATGCGCGCGCAGGCGCAGGCTGTCGAATGCGTCGATTCCGGCGTCCGGGAACAGCGTGTAACGCAGCTTGCCCGGCCCGTACTCGCCTCGGAACCGCAGGCTCATCGAGAGCTTGGCCTTGTACTCCGCCGTTCGGCTCACGCCGCCGGAGGCGCGGATTCCGCAGTTGACGTGGAAGCCCTCCGTGCCGTCGGGATGAATCAGTTCCGCGGAAACGGGCCGTTCCCACTCGATGCCGTAGTTGTAGCTGTTGTGGAAGATGCCGCGCGAGTTGCCGAAAATGTCGGCGTAGTCGGCAGCGATGCAGAGCGTGGGCACGGCCTTGAGCGCCGCTTCGATCAGTCCCGTATAGCGCGGGTCGTCCACAACGTCGGGGTCCAGCTCCGTGTTCATCCGGGCCGCCGGGCGTTTGACCGTGTAGCCGTGTGGGTTGTCGCCGGGAATCCAATCCTCGCCGTCCATCACGTTGGGTTGTGTGCGGGCGCGTTGCGCGAAGAGGTAGGTGTGCGTGTCCACGTTGGTCGGTTCATAGCCGGCCTTCAGCGCATAGGCGCGCAGCACCACACACGGCGCCTTGCCGCCGTTGACGAGGCGGCCCGTTTCGGAGTCCGGATCGATGCCGACCGTGCCGCTCGGGGCGGGAATGGTGTACGCCCCGGCCGTTGCGGCGCGCGGGTCGCTGCCGTTGAGCGTGTACCGGATGGTCGCGCCGGGGGTGGCCGTCGAGATGGTGCAGGTGAACGCGGCGTCGTAGAAGCCGCGATCGTGGCTGAACGTCGTGTCCGCCACGCGCAGAACCGTCGCCAGCTCCAGGTTGAATTCGCAATCGCCGCTGCCCGGCCGCGAGTTGAAGACCTGTACGGCCGCGACGTTCAGGCCCGGCTCCACGAATTCGGAGGCGCGGCCCAGGTCATGAGCCTCGAACACGCCCGATTCATGGTTGCCGGAGGCGACCGAGTCGTGCAGGGGTGTGCCGTCCGGCTCGTCGCCGGCGAGCACGCGCGCGCCGTTCAGCCACAGGATGAATCCGTCGTCGTAGTCGACGAGCGCGTTCAGGCGTGTGTCGGCGTCGAGTTGTGTAACGGTGAACGTGCGGCGCACGAAGAAGGTCGTGTACGAGTCACGCATATCGGCGAGCACCGTATGGATGCGCGGCTCGTCGCCGTAGCCGATCGGCGCCTGACCGCTCAGCCAGGTGCTGTCGTCGAACTCGATCGAGCGCCACGCAGAGCGCGGGTCCGACGCCTCGCTCGTGCCTGGGTGGTACTGCCACGTGGCGTCGCGGGCGATGAGCACTTCGCCCGACACGGGGCGGGCCAGGAGCAGCGCCGCCGCGGGGAGCAGCAGGCGGAAGGCTCCTGAATGGCCGTGTCGCGTCATGGCGTTCCCTCATCTCTCAGGGGCCGGCCGACCGTGTGCGGGCCGGCACCCTTCGTGTTTCGGGGTCCTGCGCTATTCCAGCCATACCGCGGCCCGGTACTGGCATCCGGCGCTTGGCGCCGTCTCGGTGTACGAGACCATTTGGCCGGTTCCCAGGATATCGGTATAGCCGGGCACGGCGGACCAGGGGCCGCCGGGCGCGTCGGTTTGTTCCAGCGCGTAGTGCCGGCCGGTATACTGTTCGTAGCCGGCGCCGCCCAGCGCGACGGTTGGGAACGAGACGACAATTTGCGCTGCAGCGCTTGCGCGGATCGCGACACCGAAATACTCAGCCGCCGATTTCGGGCCGGTCCCCGCGACGAACTCCTGAAGGTTCGAATACCCGTCGCCGTCGGGGTCGGCCTCGGGCGCGCTGTCGGGC
>JAFGHX010000264.1 GCA_016929905.1 Kiritimatiellia bacterium | reverse complement strand
CCGCCCAATCCAAGGTAGAAGCGGCGTCTCGCCGCTTCCCCCCCGCCCAATCCAAGGTAGAAGCGGCGTCTCGCCGCTTCCCCCCCCCGCCCAATCCAAGGTAGAAGCGGCGTCTCGCCGCTTCTACTATCGCCCGTCTCGCTGACGGCAGGGGAAGCGGCGAGACGCCGCTTCTACTATCCCGCCTCGCTGACGGCAGGGGAAGCGGCGAGACGCCGCTTCTACTCTCCCGTCTCGCGGACGGCAGGGGAAGCGGCGAGACGCCGCTTCTACTATCCCGCCTCGCTGACGGCGCGGGAAGCGGCGAGACGCCGCTTCTACTATCCTCCATCGCCAGCGGCTCGAAGCGGCGAGACGCCGCTTCTACGTTTCGGATTGTCGCGAATGTACTCCCGGATCCGCTCCAACTGGTTTGGATTGCGCACAATATGATCGAACGATTCCTTCTGCCAATTCTCCCCTTGCGTACCGCGTACCCGGTTCATCTGGTGTGAGCTGTACGATTTCCATGAGTGCAGGATCTCCGAAAGCCAATGATCGCCCCGCGGCGTCACCAGAACGTGGACGTGATTGGGCATGACCGCCGCCTCCAGCAGCCGGTATCGCTCGCCATCGAAATGCAGCAACGCGCGTTCCACCAGCGCCTTCACGCGCGGTTCCGCCAACGCACACGCCCCGTATCCCGCGTCGAGCCACCGCTGAAAGCGTTCCGGAAAGAGCTCATAGTATTCCAGGCGCGTTTGCTCATCGTGTGGTTCCGGATGCGCCGCCAGCCACTCTTCGCGCTCCTGCACCCATGCGCGAAGCTTCTCCTGCGGCAACGAGTCGGCCAGACGAAACGTCACGAAGTAAGTCGTGTTCGCCTGCCGCCAGTGGGGCAGATTGCCGGACAGATTCGCCACAGGCTCGGATGCATCGAAATAGCGGATGAGATGCGGGATGTGCGGGGGTGAGTGCGGCGAGTGAAAGTCGGGTAGTGAGCAGGATGGGGGCGTGTTCATCCGCGCAGCCTCCCGTTGAACATGTTCCGGTAGTGTCGTGAGCGTTGCGCCGGCACGCAGTCGTGACGGCGCGGGAAGCGGCGAGACGCCGCTTCTACTATTGCGGCAGCAGGATGACGCCGAGCGCCTTCTGCGGGGTCTGGATGAGGTCCTCGCATGCCGCGGGCGCCTCGTCGAGCGGGACGCGATGCGTGACGAGCGGGTCGACCTGCAGGCGTTTCTCGGCCATCAGCTTGAGGCACAGGCGCAGATTCTGCTGGGTGTCCCACCGCACGAAGACGGGCGGATAGTCGCGCCCGCGCTCCCACGCCTCGTCATGATAGCCCGGCCCGGTCCGCGCGGAGCTGCGCACGTCGACATTGCCCGCGCTCGCCGCGTAGCCTGTGTTGATCTTGCAGCCGCCCACAATCGAGATCCGGCCCATCTGGTGCCCGTCGGGTGCGCGCTTCATCATGTTGAGCAGCATCTTGAACGCGTCGGTGCCCTCGCCGCCAAACGCCATGATCGCCGCGTCCAGCCCGTAGCCGTCCGACCATTTCCGCACCGCGTCGACCGCGTCGCCGGCGCCGGGGTTCACCGTGGCGTGCGCGCCCAGCTTGCCGGCCCGTTCCAGCCGCATCCCGATCATGTCGATCGCGGCCACGTAGCAGCCCGCGATCCGGCCGAGCTGCGCCGCACACTGGCCGACGATGCCCAGCCCGACGACGGCGAGCCACTCCCCGATCCGCACGTCGGCGCGGCGAACCGCCTGCAGCGCCGTGGCGGCCAGGTGATTGAATGCCGCTTCCTCGAACGAGAGCCCGTCGGGGATCGGGACGGCCAGGTTCTTCGGCACGACCGCGTGCGTCGCGTGCTGCGCGTAGCCGCCGCCCATGCACGCCACCTTCTGCCCCACGCGGAACCGCTCGCAAGCCGCGCCCTTCTCCAGAATCACGCCCGCATTCTGATAGCCGAACGCGCGCGGGCCTTTCGACGGATCCGGGTTCGCGCGCCGCCCCTTCACCCCGCCGAGTTCCGTGCCGGGACTCACCAGCGACGCGCGCACCTCCACCAGCAACTCGTCCGGCCCGTGCGCCGGCACATCCTCTTCCTCAACCGATATCACGCCCCTGCCGTCGATCGCCGCCACTTTCCGCTTCATGCCGACTCCTTCGTCTGTGATGCGGGTTGTCCGAAAAGACCATCCCGGTATTCTATAGGAACGGGAGGAAGATCGGCAAGCGGTGAGCGCCTGCCCAAAATCCGCGCGAGCGAACTCGCGGATTCCGATGGTTGAGGCTTCATGGTTGAACCCGCTCCAGGAAGCGGCTCGCGAAGAGAGGTTGCCGCCAAGACGGGGAACAGCCCTTACGGGCTTGACTACAAACGGCGCGAACCACCCGATAGGCCGTTTGTAGTCAACGCCGTAAGGCGTGTGGCAACGTGCGAGTCGGGTCTTGAGACAGCCTCTCCTCGCGTGCCGGGTTCCCGGCGTGAACGCAGCGTTCACGCCGCGCCGCAGCACTTCTTGTACTTCTTCCCGCTCCCGCACGGGCACGGGTCGTTGCGGCCGATCTTCGGGCTGTCGCGGCGCACGGTGGCCGCGGCGCGAATCGCGGCGCCGACCGCGTCGTCGCCGTCCGCGCCGCGCGCGCGCCGGCGGCCGCCGCGCGCCGGCGCCGCCGTCCCCGCCGCGCCGCCCGCGCCGAACGCGCCGACCTCCTCGTGCACGAACGACTGGTTCAGCGCGGACATGAAGTTGTCGAACGACTCCACCGACGAGGACGAGCGGAACATGCGGCCCGCGATCTCGGCGCGGATGTTGTCCATCAGGTCGGTGAACATCTCGAACGCCTCGCGCTTGTACTCCACCAGCGGGTCGCGCTGGCCGTAGGCGCGCAGCCCGACCGCCTCGCGCAGGCCGTCGATCCCGCGCAGATAGTCCTGCCACAGCGAGTCGATCGACTGCAGCACCACGTGCCGCTCGATCACCGGCAGCACGTCCGGGTCCTCCGTTTTCGCCTTCAGCTCGTAGGCGTGCGTCACCCGGTCGAGCACCAGCGTCGTCGCCTGCTCCGCGTCCATGGCGTCGCCCTCGAACTCGCTGACGTGCAGCCCGAGCGGGAACGTCGTGTTGGCCCACTCGACGAACGATTCGGCCAGCTCCTCGCCGCCGCCGCCAAACGCTTCCGCCGCGCGGTCCCCGATCAGTTCGCCGACCAGCTCGAGCATGTCCTCGCGCACGTTGTCCGTGCCGAGAATCTCGCTGCGCAGCCCGTAGACGATCTCGCGCTGCTTGTTCATCACGTCGTCATACTCGAGCGTGCGCTTGCGGATCGAGAAGTTGTGCTGCTCCACGCGCCGCTGCGCGGTCTCGATCGAGCGGTTCAGCCAGCGGTGCTCCATTTCCTGGCCTTCTTCCAGGCCCATCCGCGTCATGATGTTCGCCACGCGGTCCGAGCCGAACAGGCGCATGAGGTCGTCTTCGAGCGAGACGTAGAACCGCGAGCTGCCCGGGTCGCCCTGCCGCGCGCACCGGCCCCGGAGCTGGCGGTCGATGCGCCGCGCGTCGTGCCGTTCGGAGCCGATCACGTGCAGCCCGCACGGCCGCTCCATCAGGGTCTGCCGCAGCGTGCTGCCGTCGAACCGGTCGTCCAGCGCCGGGCCCGCGACGATCGTGTCCCGCTCCAGATACACCACGCCCTCGCCCAGCTTGATGTCCGTCCCGCGCCCGGCCATGTTCGTGGCGATCGTCACCGCCCCCCCCTGCCCGGCGCGCGCGACGATGTCCGCCTCCTTCTCGTGGTTCTTCGCGTTCAGCACGTTGTGCGGAATGCCCGCGCGGCGCAGCATGCGGCTGAGCACCTCCGAATTCTCGACGGAGGCCGTGCCCACCAGCACCGGCTGGCCGCGCTGGTGGCAGTCGGTGATCTCGTCGATGATCGCCTTGTACTTCTCGCGCTGCGTCTTGTAGATCCGGTCGTTGTAGTCCACGCGCCGAACCGGGCGGTTGGTCGGGATCACGACCACGTCCAGCTTGTAGATCGCGTGGAACTCGTCCGCCTCCGTCTCCGCCGTGCCGGTCATGCCCGCGAGCTTGTCGTACATCCGGAAATAGTTCTGGATCGTGATCGTGGCCAGCGTCTGCGTCTCGCGCTCGATGTCCACGCCTTCCTTCGCCTCGATCGCCTGGTGCAGCCCGTCGCTCCAGCGCCGGCCGGGCAGGATGCGGCCGGTGTACTCGTCGACGATCATCACGCGGTTGTCCTGCACCACGTAGTTCACGTCCTTCTCGTAGGCGCAGTACGCGCGAATGAGCTGGTCGACGTTGTGGATCCGCTCGCTCTTCTCGCTGAACTGTTCCTGGACCTTCTGGCGCTCCTTCATCTTCGCGTCGGCCGGCAGGTCGGAGCCCTCCAGCTCCGACAGCGCGGTGGGCAGGTCGGGCAGCACGTAGGCCTGCGGGTCGCCCGGGCTCAGCGCCTCGCAGCCTTTCTCGGTGAGGTTCGCGTCGTGGCCGCGCTCGTCGATCGTGAAGAACAGCTCCTGGCGCAGCGCGCGCGCCTGCTCCTTGCGCATGTCGGTCAGCATCTGGCCATCGATCCGCTCGACCAGCTTGCGGGTCGCCGGGTCCTCCAGCAGGTGCATCAACTGCTTGTTCTTCGGCATGCCCTGCCGCACCTGGTAGAGCTTGAGCTGCGCCTCCTCCTCGTGCTCCGCGCCCTGCGCCAGCAGGTCCTTCGCCTCTTTCAGCAGCCGGTTGCACAGGTCGCGCTGCTGGCGGACCAGCCGCTCGACCTTCGGCTGCTGGTCCTTGTACTGGTGCGAGGAGATCGGGGCGGGCCCCGAGATGATGAGCGGCGTGCGCGCTTCGTCGATGAGAATGCTGTCGATCTCGTCGATCATCGCATAGTGGTGCCCGCGCTGGACCTGCTCCTGCGGCGAGTACGCGCCGTTGTCGCGCAGGTAGTCGAACCCGAACTCGCTGTTCGTCCCGTAGGTGATGTCTTTGGCGTATTCCGCGCGGCGCTCTTCAGGGCTCATCTGGTTCTGAATGCAGCCGACCTGGAGCCCGAGATACTCGTACACCTGGCCCATCCACTGCGCGTCGCGCCGGGCCAGATAGTCGTTCACCGTCACCAGGTGCGCGCCCCTGCCCTCCAGCGCGTTCAAGTACAGCGGCATCGTCGCGACCAGCGTCTTGCCTTCGCCCGTCGCCATCTCCGCAATCTTGCCCTGGTGCAGCACGATCCCGCCCATGACCTGCACGTCGAACGGGACCATCTCCCACGTCATCGGATGCCCGCACAGGTCGAACTCCCGGCCCACCAGCCGCCGGCACGCGTTCTTCACCACTGCGAACGCCTCGCACATGATGTCGTCCAGCGTCTCGCCATCGGCCAGCCGCTTCTTGAACGCCGCCGTCTTGCCTCTCAGCTCCTCTTCCGAAAGCTGCTGGCAGGCCGACTCCAGCTCGTTCACGCGGTCGACAAGCGGCTGCAGATTGCGCAGGTCGCGCTGGTTCTTCGTGCCGATGATCTTCTTCAGTAGCCACTGCATCGTTCAGCCGCTCCCCGCTTTTGGGTGGCGCGGTCCGCACGCGCGCAAACCGCGCCGACAGAATGGAAGGATGGAAGAATGGCAGAATGCGGCGAGGCCGTCAACCGCCTCGTACCCTCCCCGCTGCCTGCCCCCATTCGCGTTTGTTGCCCTTCATTCGCGCCGGGCCTCGCCGCCGCCGCTCGGGGTGGAGGCGGAACCGTTCGCGGCGCGGACCGCCGCCGCAATCGCGGCAATATGGGCCGGGCCCGTCCCGCAGCATCCGCCCACGATGCCGGCCCCCGCCGCGATCAGGTCCGCCACGCGCGCGGCCATCATCTCCGGCGTCTCCGGAAACACGTCCTTCCCGGCCCGGCGCTCCGGCCTGCCGGCGTTCGCGTGGATCAGGATCGGCGCCGCCGGCGCCGCGGCGCGGATCTCGGCGGCGACCGGGATCATGTGCTCGAACCCGATCCCGCAGTTCGCCCCGACGATGTCCGCGCCCGCCGCCAGCATCGCCTCGGCCATCGCGGCGGGCGAGACGCCCATCATCGTGCGGTACGCGCCCTGGATCGTCACGTCGAACGTGAAGGTGACGACGATCTCCAGCTCCGTATTCTCCTTCACCGCCTTCACCGCCTGGGTCGCCTCGTCCAGCGCGGACATCGTCTCGATGCACGCGGCGTCGACCCCGCCCTCGGCCAGCGCCACCGCCTGCGTCTTGAACGCCTCGTAAAAGTCCTGCTCCGTCACGTCGCCCGTCAGGACCAGCTTGCCGGTCGGGCCCATCGAGCCCAGCACGAACCGGGCCGGGCCGGCGGCCTCGCGCGAAATCGCCGCCGCCGCCCTGTTGAGCTCCGCCACGCGCGACGCCAGTCCGAAATGCTCCAGCTTGAAACGGGTCCCCCCGAAACTGTTCGTCAGGATCATGTCCGCGCCGGCCGCCACGTAGCTGGCCGCGATATCCAGCACATCCTGCCGGTGGCTGAGGCACCAGGCCTCCGGGCATTCGCCCGGCTTCAGCCCCTTCTGCTGCAGAAACGTGCCCCACGCCCCGTCCGAGACGAGCACCTTCCCGCTCTTCACCTGTTCCGTGATCCGCTTCATCCGCCCGAAATCACTCTCGTAATCATTCTCGCCATCACCCCTCGCCATCGTCCGCCCGCCGCCCGGCGAGGATCGGGCGCCGACCGCGCTGGCCGTCAATCGCCAAGCGCGCCTTGTCCACCCGCACTGGAACGACCCCTATCCTATTGGCTCCACCCTCGAATGGCAAGTCCGCAGGCAGCATGTTGAACCCGCGGGGCCGCGCCGGAGCCGGCGGCCCGGGGCTGCCTGCCCCTTCGGCGAGAAAGGCGGCCGACTCCGGCGCTCCCGGTTTCTACGTGACAAAAAAAGTGTTGACACGCGTTTGAGGCGGTCGTAACGTCGGGTCAAATTCGGGGACGATGCCCGAGGCTGAATCGAAAACTGTGTCCCTTGCGGTGGCGCAAGGGATCCTCGCACGGCGTGCCATCGTGGACTACCCCTTACAGATACGCGTGGTTTCAACGGCTGCGGGAAGAGCGCGGCCGGCTTTTCTGGTCGTCGCACTGCTGTTCGCGCCCACACCCCGCCAACAAGGAGCCGTAGCATGAATGGCCGCACCTGTTCCCTGCTCACCCTCATCGCGGCCGGCTGGGTCCTGTCGGCTGCATACGCCGGGCCGGCCAGTCTGAGTATCGAGTCCATCACCGTGCTGGAATGGAACGAAAACAACCCGCCTTACCCGGCCATGCCGCTGCGCGTGGCGGCCGAGAGCGAAGCGGCAACGCGCCGCTGGGCGCAAGTGCTGGTGCGCTATTCTGCGCGCGAGGAACTGCTCGGTGCCGAGTTGAGCGTGCACGCGCTGTGCGAAACGCAAGACGGCAGACAAGTGGTCCTGAGCGGCAGGAAGACCCGGGCGGTCCTGCACGAGGCGAAGAAGAGCTATTTTCTGCGTCTGTTCGTGAACCCCGAAACGGTGGCAACGCTGGCCGAAGTGAAAAGTGTGGTGGTCGCCATCGCGCATGAGGGCCGGATCCAGGACTCCGTCGCCTATCCCAAGGATGCGGATGTCGCGCGCTGGGAGGCGCTGCCCGTGCTCGACGGCCTGCTGCTGGACGAACTCGAAGCGCCGTGGGCGCACCTGCAGGACGCACCCGACGGCGGGCTCGAGGCCAGGCCGAGGATGCCGGCCCGGCCGAAAGGAGCGAGCCCGCCGGATACGGGCCCGCCGGACAGCTTTCTCAAGGTCATCCGCTGCCTCCAGGCCGAGAAGGAAGGAGGGGCGCGCAAATGAAGAGAACCACACCGCTTCATCGGCTGACCGCCCTGCGTCTTGGCGCGATGCTCGTCGTCTCGCTCGCACTGTGTACCCCGCTGCTTGGGCTTTGGACCCAGACCTTCAAACCGCAAGCCACCTATACGCTGCCCGGCGACTATGACGGAGATAGCCGCGCCGATCCCTGCGTCTTCTATCCGGTCGACCCGCAAAAGGGGACTGCCGGCTGGTGGCATATTCTGAAATCCACCACGGGCCAGCCGTACGAGTTCCAGTACGGCGGCAACGGCCCGAAGCCGGTTCCGGGCGATTACGACGGGGACGGAATCCAGGACCTGGCCGTCTACAATCAGGCAAACGGGACGTGGTACATCCTGCAGAGCACGGCGGGTGAACGGATCCAGGGTTTCGGCTGGAGCGAAGCCAATCCCGTACCCGCGGACTACGACGGCGACGGCAGGACCGATATCGCCGTCTACCACCCCGCCGCCGGGCAATGGTATCTGCTGAAGAGTACCGAGGGGTTCGAAACGTTCGCCTACGGCTGGGCCGGACCCGTCCCCGTGCCGGCGGACTATGACGGCGACGGCAGAGCGGATCCGGCCGTCTATCATCAGGCAGCCGGCCGATGGTACCTTCGCCGTTCCGCGCTGGGCCATGTCGAAATCGACTTCGGCTGGTCCGCGGCGGCCCCGGTCCCCGCGGACTACGACGGGGACCTGCACGCCGATATCGCGGTGTATCACGAGGCCGGGAAGACCTGGTATATCCTCGCCTCGAGCGAAGGGTTCAGCTCCACGAACTTCCCCTACCTCACGAAACCCGTCCAAGCCGACTACGACGGCGACTCGCGTGCGGACATCGCGGTGTATAACCCCGCCAACGGCAACTGGTGCGTGGCCATTCCGAACCGCCACTTCGTCAGCGTCGAGGTCATCAACGCGGGCTACGTCACGCCCGGCAGCGGCTACTACGAGGCGGGAAGCGTGCAGACCTTCAACCAGACCGCCGAACCGGACTGGGCGTTCGTGGAGTGGACCGTCGACGGCGTGCGCCAGCAGTACCCGAACGGCAAGGCGATCGATCCGCTGCCGCTCGCTGTCGACGCGCCGCATTCGGTGAGGGCGGAGTTCCTCGAGGCGTACCGCGACAACGCCGACGACGACGGTTTGCCCGACTGGTGGGAGCGGTATTACTTCGGGAGCACCGCCCCCGCGCCGGAGGAGGACCCCGACGGCGACGGCATCTCGAACCTGCAGGAATACAGGAAGGGGACCGACCCGCGCGAAGCGCCCTGCACATTTGCCGCTTACAACGATCTGTCCTGGGCCGCCGGCCAGCTCGCGAACAACATCACGCACTACACCTCCGACGAAACCGCGCATCAGGCGCTTGAAATCCGCGTGGCCGTTTCGAGCGACGATGCGGAAGAGGGGCCCGACTCCGGCATGCACCTTGCCAGCAGCGATCTCGAATTGGTGGAGGACGGCGGCATCCAGACCGTCGGCATCCGGTTCCCCGGTGTCGGCGTCCCGCGCGGCGCCACAATCGTGAAGGCGTACGTCCAGTTCAAGACCGACGAAACGGGCAGCGCGCCCACGACGCTCCGCATCCAGGGCCAGGCCGCCGATAACGCCGCCACGTTCTCCGCGGCCAACGGCGACATCACCGGCCGCCCGCGCACCGGCGCCGGCGTCTGGTGGCAGCCGCCGGAATGGGACACGGTCGGTGAAGCCGGCGACAGACAGCGCACCCCCGACCTCAGCGCCGTTGTGCAGGAGATCGTCAATCGGCCGGGCTGGCAAAGCCAGAACGCGTTGGCCGTCATCATGACCGGGTCCGGCCGGCGTACGGCCGAAGCGTACGACGGCGACCACGCCGGCGCGCCGCTGCTGCACATCGAGTATGTCGTGCAGCCGCTGAAAGACTATGCAACAGGCCAAGCCCGGCCCGAAACACTGGCTGTCACCGGCGGAGCATGGAACGGCGGCAGCCACACGACCGAAGGCAGCGCCGCCGAGGCCGGAACCGACGCGCACAGCGTCTTCGCCGGTAAAGTCGACTGCACCGGCGTGATCAGCTATGGCAACCAGGTTGCGCCGGTCCGGCTTGCGTTTGCCGGGCTCGATCCGCAGGCCCGCTACGAAATCGTCCTGTTCGGCAACCGCAATGAACCGGCCTGCACCGGCGAGCTCTCACGCTGCCGCATCGCCGGCGCCGACCGCTTCGTCAATCTCAGCTCCGCCAATGTCCGGCCGGACTGGTCCGGGACGGCGGATACCGTGATCGCCCACGGCTACAATACCGCGGCCGGCTACGTCGCCCGCTATACCCTCGTAGAGCCCGGCGCCGACGGACGGGTCGACATCATCGTGCGCGACGGCGGCTCTGCCGTGCCGCCCAAGCCCTACATCAACGCCGTCGCCCTGCGCCAGATCCAGGCCGAGGACTCCGACCTCGACGGCATGGACGACCGCTGGGAAATCGCGAACGGGCTCAACCCGGGCCAGGCCGCCGACAAGACCGGCGACGACGACCAGGACGGGCTGTCGAACGAACAGGAGCACGCCCACAATACCAATCCGAACGCCGCCGACACCGACGGCGACGAGATGCCCGACGCCTACGAACTCGCGCACGCCCTGAACCCGCTCGATCGCGCCGACGCCGGCGCCGACAACGACGGCGACGGCGCCAACAACTACGCCGAGTACTTCTACGGCACGCCGCCCGACGACCCGCTCGGCTTGCCCCCGTTCGGCTCGACCGTACCCTTCGTCTTCCAGTTCGGCGACGACAGCGGCAGCCGATCGGAAGCCTACTCGGTGCACGTCGGCCCCTACACGCTCGAGAATACCGGCTGCGGGATCGTGGACGAGATCACCAACGCCTTGCCCGTCGGCCGCACGTACGCAATCACGCTCCAACACGAAGCAACCACGTTGAACGAGTACCCCGATTACGACTACACCATCGATTGGTGGCCCGAGGACGAACACTTCCTGCACTACGTCCAGGACGTGCCCCCGGAACTGGACGGCTCGCACGGGACCGGCGGGGTCACCATCGAATTCGAGGCCGAGGACGCCGCGGCCTACCTCACCATCTTCGGCGGGCAGCCGAACCTCGATGTCAACCTGCCGGAGGCCAAGTGCCACCGCGTCAGCCTGCTCGGCGTGCCGCTGCCGGACCCGGCGCCGACCGGCGAGGCGGAGTCGGACCACGCGCCCAACAAGTGCCACGTGGACATGTACTCGCTCGCCCCGCACTACAGCGTCTCCGATGTCGCCGTCCCGCTCGTCGGCGGCGAGCTGCAGCTCGAGTTCCGCCGCTCGCTCGCGCTGAAAAGCTACAGCAAGCAACAGATGCAGGGCGGCAAGCTCTACATCAACGACCTCATCCTCGGGCCCGGCTGGAGCACCAGCCTGGGCGCCCATATCGCCACCTACACCGAGACGGTCGGCGCGCAGATGGAGATCCACGCCGCCACCGTCGTCGACGATCTCGGCAGCGCCTACACCTACCATCAGGTCCTGGGCGCCTACGTACCCGCCGTGTTCTTCAGTATGAACTGCGACGCGCTGCGCGGGCGCCTCTCCCTCAACGGCGGCCAGTTCGCCTTCACCCGCAAGCACGGCACCACCTGCACCTACGAACTCGCCGGCGAGCCGGGCGGCGCCGGGAACCGCACCTACTACCGGCTGGTCAGGGCGGAAGACGCCAACGGGAATGCGCTGCTCTACACCTACCAGCACCCCGCCAACGGCCTGCTGGTCACACGCATCCGGGAGGAAGCCCGGCCCGCGCACAAGATCGAGTTCGGCTACATCGACATCGGCGTCGAAAACGACCCGGCTCGAACCGGCTGGCGCCTCTCGACCGTCACGGACCCCGCCGGCAAGATCACGACCTATGAGTACTATATGCCCGGCGAGACCGATCCGAAGTTCGTCGGCTGCCTCAAGGCCGTGAAGCGCATGCCCGTGCCCAACGCCGACCGGCCGGGCGATCCCGCCGAACAGCCGGTCGTCACCTTTGCCTACACCATCCTCGAATACGCGTCTTATGCCGGTACGGCGCCCGGCGAGGGATTCAACCAGAACGCGCCGAAAACCGTCTATGTCGCGCCGCGCTTGGTGACCGACGCGCGGGGCGGCACGACGGAGTTCACCTATTACGAGGACCCCGACGTGCCGCCCGTCTCCGCCGGCTTCCCCTCCAGCCTGCGCGCCAACGGCCGGATCGTGGTCGGCCGCCGCCCGTTGTTGCACACCGTCACGACCGCCAAGGGCACGCCCGACGCGGCCACGGCCACGTTCGTCCAGACCAGGCGCGAGATCAACGCCGGCAACCACGAGGTGCTCACCTCCGTCACCGACGCGCGCGAGCCGGGCGTCACGACCGGCTACTCCTTCCTCGGCCGGCTCGACGGCGAGGAGGGCGACGAGCACACCCTCTTCATCACGCAGGTCGACCGCGCGGCGGGCGGCACGCAGGTCACCTTCGCCTATGAGCCGAACGTCACGGGCAACCTCGTCCGCGTCACCGGCGTGACCGGCACGCAAATCGAGTATCAGTACGCGCGCGTGCCCGGCGGCTACGACCACGCGCTGTGGGCCAACCCGAGCGCGAAGATCGTCGACCCGACCGGCCTCCAGCTCACCACCACCTACGCGTACGATGCCGTGTGCCACAAGCTCACCCGCCGCACCGACCCGATGGGAACGGTCACCTCCTATGAGCTCGACGCCTACGGGAACACCAAACGCATCGTCGAAGCCGAGGGCACGCCGGCCGAACGTGTCACCGCCTACGCATACGACTACGAAATGCCGCTCGAAGCGCACGAGGGGTTCGTGCGGCGCAGTACCGATCCGGACGGCCGCGTCACCGAGTTCACCAAGGACGCGTTCGGCTACGTCGGCGCCCGAATCGTGCGCGGCTACAACGAAGAACTCGCGCTGACCACCGTGTACGGCAAGGACGCGATGGGCAACGACCTGTTCGTGACCGACCCCAGGGGCAACACGACCGCCTGCGCCTACGACGACCTGCACCGGCTCCAAACCGAGACGCTCCCGGCAGTGGAAGATCCCGACAACCCCGGCCAGCAGGCGCCAAGCACCGTGTCGCACGTCTACGACCTGAACGGGAACTCGCGGCGTGTCCGCGTCGCGAACGGCGGCAACACGCAGGTCACCGTTCATACCTACGACGCGATGAACCGCCTCACCGCGACCCGCATCCGTATGGTCGAGCCCGATGCCGACAACACCGCCGATATCGTCACCCGGCAAGGCTACACGCCTATCGGCCAGGTCGAGTGGAGCCGGGACGCGAACGGCAACCAGACGGCGTTCATCTACGACGCGCTCACGCGGATGACCCGCAAGACGCTGCCCAACAGCGACTGCGAACAGTACGCCTACGGCCAGAACGCCGGGTTGGGCGCGTTCGGCCTCGGCGGCTGGCAGCCCACCCGCGTGGTCAATCCGCGCGGGTATGCCGCTGATACCACCTTCGACGCCGCGTTGCGCCCCGTCAAGGCCGTCCGCCGGTTCAACGCCGGCCCGGCCGACCCCGCCGGCGCGCCGCGCTCCGATCCGGCCGCCGGGCACGACGAACCCGCGACCGAACTCGCCTACAACGACGCCGGCTTGAAGGTCAGCGAGACGGTGCTCGCCGATAACTTCGAGGGCGCCGAGACCAGGAACCAGACCACCTACTTGTTCTACGACCACGCCGCCCGCCTCACCGCCACCGTGGTGGATATGGACGGCGACGGGCCCGGCACGCTCGACCCGCTCACCGTGTTCGTCGACGACCCCGTGGCCGAGACCGGGTTCGATCCCGACGACATCGTCACCCGCACCGTCTATGACGGGGCCGGCAACGTCGTCACGAACGTCGACGCGAACGGGAACATGACCGTCAACGTCTACGACGGCGCCGGCCGCCTCACGCGGACCGTCCAGCCCGAAGTCCAGGTCTGCGACCCCGTCCACGGCATCGACGAGCCGCGCCAGCCGACCTCCGAGTTCGCCTACGACGAGAACGGGAACCGGACATGGGGCAAGGACCCCAACGGGAACGAAACTCAGAACACCTACGACGCGCGCAACCGGCTGACCGTCTCGATCCTCGACCGCAACGCCGACCACACCTTCGATCCCGCACCGGCCGGCGCGGACGTCGTCACCCGTACCGTCTACGACTTCGCCGGCAACGCGGTGCGCAGCATCGACCCGAACGGGAACCTCGCCTCCAATATCTACGACCGCGCCTGGCGCGTCCTCACCAACGTCGCGCCCGCCGTCCTGAATGCCGCCACCGGCCAGACCGGGACGCCGATCACCGTCACCGAATACGACAAGAACGGGAACGTGCGCTTCCTCACCGACGCCGAGGGCGTGCTGAGCGAAACCGCGTTCGATTGCCTGAACCGGCCCGTGGACGGCTGGGCCGCCAGGGGCACCGGCGCCGAACAGCATACCCGCACGGAGTACGACGCGAACGGAAACGTCGCCGCCCGAACGCTGTTCAACCCCGGCCACGATACCCAGACCACCGCCTACGAGTACGACCCCTACGACCGCTGCACCGCCGAACGCGTCTGCGACGGACTGCCCCAGCAACGCCTCACCACCCACTCCTGGTACCGCAACGGCGCGATCCGGACCGTTACCGATCCGAAGGGGCAGGCGACCGAGTGCCAATACGATCGCGCCGGCCGGCCCAGCGAAAAACGGTTCAAACGCGCCGACGCTTCCGTGGAGGAGACCCAGTATTATCAGTACGACGCCGTCGGCAACGTGACGCACGTGGACGACCGGCACGGCTACAGCGCCTATTGGTACGACGCCCTCTCCCGCCTCAGCTACGAGCTGCGCAGCGATGCCGGCTACCCCAGCTACTACACCGCAAGCGCCTACGACGCCAACGGGAACCGGACCCGCTGCGTCCATCCCTGGACCGGCCGCACGCTCACGAGCCACTACGACGCGCGCAACGCGCTGACCCGGCTCGTCGACAGCGACGGCGCGCGCGAAACCACCTACGCCTACGACAAGAACGGCAACCAGCGCTTCTGCACCACGCCGAACGGCGTCGTCACCGAGAACACGTTCGACGCGATCAGCCGCGTCACCACCCGCTCCGTCACCAAGGCCGCCGCCAACATCTACACCGTCAGCTACGGCTACGACCGGGTCGGAAACCGGCTGGCCGTCGCCGAGGACATCGCCCAGCAGGGCCAGCGCCTATGCGCATACACGTATGACAGCGCCTATCGGCTCACGGCCGAAGCCTGGACGCTCGGCGCCACATCCGAGTCGCGCGCCTATACCTACGACGCGGCCGGGAACCGCCTCGCCATGACTCACGTGCTGAACGGCGCCGCCGATAACACCGCCTACACCCATGACGCGCTCAACCAACTCGTCGCCGCCGACAAAGACGGCGCCGTCACCCTCTATACCTACGACGTCAACGGGAACCGCCAGACCAAGAGCGCCGGCGCGGTCGTGACGACCTATGAGTATGACACGCACAACCGGCTCGTGTCCGCCGAACAGGGCGGCCAGACCGTGTTCGAAGCCGCTTACGACTACCGCACCCGGCGGCTGACCAAGAAGGAAGCCGGCGACGTCCGGCCCACCTACTTCCGCTACGACCGCGGCGACTGCATCCAGGAAATGGACCTGTTCATGCTCAAAACCGCCTTCATACGCGGTTCCGGACTCGGCGGCGGAATCGGCTCCATCCTCTACTCCGACCGGTCCGGCACCAAAGAGTATTTCGCCTACAGTGCCGTCGGCCACACTGTCGCGCTCACTGACGACAACGGCGCGGCGGTGAAGACCGACCTCTACGAGGCGTTCGGGAACATCACGTCTTCGACTGGTGACTCGCCGAACAACCGGCTCGCGAACACGAAAGAGCGTGATTCGTCCATCGGGTTGGATAACCACGGTTTCCGGTATTACGACCCGGAGGTGGGGCGGTATCTGACGCGGGATCCTGCGGGGTATGTTGACGGGGTGAACGTGTATCTGCACGTTCACAACAACCCGGTCAATCACGTTGATCCGCTTGGACTGATGGATGCAGCGACGGCAAGGGCTTCGGCGTGGGTTTGTGACAAGCTGCTGGGTCGTGGCAATAGAATTTCTGCCGCTCTCGCAGGCGTGGCAGAGTGGCAGGAGCAGGCCGGCGCAGCTTTGGTGGGGAGGGTCGCCATTGCTGCACGTGGCCCGATGGCGCAGATGGGAGCGGCCCTGGACACGCTCAGCAATCTTGCTGACGCGACTTCGCGCGGAAAACTTGTTGAGGCGGCGGTCCCGGATCTGCATCACCT
>JAFGHX010000263.1 GCA_016929905.1 Kiritimatiellia bacterium | reverse complement strand
TCGACAAAGATTACGACCCGCCTTCGCCCAGGGCTTCGGCGGGCGCAGCCCGCCTTCGCTCAGAAGCTACGGCGCGGCAGGCCAAAGCTTACTGCCTGTCCGCCCGTGGCGGAACAAAGTTTCGACCCTGAGCAATCCGGCGCAGCCCGGGGCGCCGGGGGGCTTGCTGACCTGAAACTTGGCGTATTGGGGCGGGGCTATCGGTGGACGGCGGTGCGGGTTCGTCTCCGCGTCCTTCCTTCAGATTTCCCGTCCCTACGGGCAACCGCGCGGCGGAATTCGTCACTTCCCCCGCCATTCGGGCAACGCGTCGCGGTAGGCCTTGCAGACGCCGCCGAGCCAGACGTATTCGTCATCGATACGGCGTGCGGAGATGACCGGAATGGTCACGGCGGCGCAGACGATGGCACCGAGCAGCGCGGCAAGAGCCAGCAGGAAGAGAGGCCCGCCAATCCGGCTGTCGATCCCGGCGGAAAACAGGCCCATCGCCGCCAGGACGCAGAACCACGTCACGGCGATGCCGACACGCCGCCGCACAGCGTGCCGGCGGCAAAGGCCGACCTCAATGCGTACCCGTTTGCGCACGATCATGGCGATGACGGCGTAGAGCAGAACGTTGACCACAACGAGCAGGTATACGAACGGACTGTGCCAGTACAGCGTACGTGTCAGGCGCTGCCCGTTGGCAGGCGCATTGCACTTGACGCAGCGGTCGGGCAACACGGCGTTCCTGCCCATGACCAGCGCGCGACGGTCGCGCGCGACGGTCAGGTCGGCCGTACTCGCGCCTTCACGAAGCATCTGAATGAAGGTCGGCTTGCAGTCTGCGCAAACCCACTTGCCTTCCAGGCAGATCATGTCGTCGGCGGCAAACGCACGGCGACACAACGCACAGGCCTCTCTCCGAGTCGTCTGGATTTCTTCGGTCATAAACAGAACGACAGATTGGAAGGATGGAAGAATGGACGGATGGATAAATGCAAGCACGCCTCACCCCAACCTTCCAATCTTCCAATCTTCCAATCTTCCGTCCCGCGCGCTCCCTCGTCGTCTGCTACCTCGGCTCGACGATATCGGAGTCCGCCGAGACGATGGCGCCGGGCGCGAGCCGCGTGCCGACCGGCACGAACGACCGGCCGTAATCCAGGCCCTCTCTCAGGGGCGTGACGGCCCCGAGCAGAAGCGCGCCCTTCTTGCCGACCACGGCCCCGTTCGGGCCGACGACCCGTCTGCCGTACTCCGCTTCGCCGAACACCACGGCCTGGTAGGTCGACACCCTCAACCTGTCGGGCGCCCTGCGCCAGATATCGGCCGGGGCGCCGTGCTTGAGGCACAGGCGCGAGAGAAACTCTTCCTTCCGGGGCAACTGCTCCCACACCTGCGGCAGAAAGGTAGAGCCGCCGTAGGGCGTCTGAAGAATCACGCCGTCCACTTCCGGCCGGAGTTTGGCAAGCAGATCCTGCGGCGAATCGAACGGCAACGGCCTGGGTTCCGTCAGCACGCTGATCTCGAGTTTGATCCGGGCGAGTTCCGCGTACTGGACCGGTTTGAACCGCGTGTCGTGGGACGCGGCGGCGATGGCGCGGCCGATCACGTTCTCATACAAAGGCCGCTCGCGTTCGAACGTGCCGATGCATCCACGCAGGCCCATCCCCTCCTTCTCCAGGGTAACGAAGCAGCCCAGCGGCCGCGTGAGGTTCGGGTTAAGCCGGCGCCGGTCCGGTTGAGGGATACTGCCGTCTCGCAGATAGGCGTACAGCGTGTGGCGGGCCAGATTCAGCAGGACCTGTTTGTCGGCTTCGGTGAGAATCGTCTCCTCCGGCGGCGCCGCCCGGCACCGGCACGCGAACATCATCAGCGCGCCACAAACGGCCACGCCGGCGAGAGAACGGCGAGCGGCATCGCCTGCGCCGGGCCCGAGATCAGTTGCTCGTCTCGACACCGGCCTTTTCCTCTCTTCTCTGCATTTCGACATAGCCGTGCGTCTGCGGTCTATGATCGGGAAGATGCGCCTTTCGCCATGCGTCGAACGCTTCGAGCCGCAAGGATTCTTCGGGCGGCGGCCAGTGCGGGCGAGCCAGAAAGACGCGGGCATATTCTCTCACAAACCCGGCCTCGGCAACTTTCGCCAGCGCGTCCAGATACGGATCCTGGAGCGTTTCGTCTTCCCGCTTGAGCGACGTCCACACCTCGGCAAGGGTCGACCGGCCCGCGACCTCCTCGTCGTACAGCGGGTCGACCGGCCCGGGGACCGCAGGGTAGTCGCTCTTGTGCTCCAGCACATAGCGGGTCCGGGCGACCAGATAGGCCAGCCAGGCGGGGCTCGTAGCGGCGCCGACCGAATCGGCGTCGACGCAGATGGCGGGGGCCAGCCCCGGCGCGTCGGGCGGGGCCGGCGGCGGCGCGGCGAGCAGATGGGCCAAGGCATTCATAAACGCCTCGAGTTCCGCCTCTGCCCGCTCCTTGGCCGCGGCAAGGTAGGTGAACCGAATCTTGAAGAAATGGTTCTTGTAGCCCATCAGACAGACCCGGGACAGGCGGTCCTGGTTCCGGAGCTTGAGCATAAGCGATGCGCACAACAGATCCGGACCGTCGGCCGCGCTGCCGAGCGCCGTGTTGCCTTCGAACAGCTTGATGACGTCCTCGTAGTAGCCGCGCTCCTGGGCCCGGAAGACATCCTGCACCACGTGGCTGAAGTGCGTCTTGACCGGGTCGGAGCCGACGCCGTCGGCAATCCGTTTCTCACCCATGGTGTAGAGATAGAGGGTCGCGGTCAAGACGGCGCCGTGGTAGCCGACGCTGATTCCGAGTCCGGGCTGCTCCTTCTCATACTCCACGACGCCGCTCTGGCTCAGCCCGCCCAGCTCGAGCGGGAAGACCAGTCCCGTCGCGGCATGCCGATACGGCGCGGGGGCCTGCTCCTCCGCGTCGAGTGCCGGCGCGAGCAGGCAGGCCGTCAGGAGCAACAGAGAAGTTCGCATCGCGCGTATTATGCAGGGAATCGCTGCTGTTGGCGAGAACGAAGTGCCGGCCGCTGCCTTTTGGCTCCGATTCGCGAACAGGAATTCGCGAACCGGGTTTGGCCTTTCCCCTGCAGAGGGGGTATAGTATGCTTTCACTTTGCAGATCGACGGGCCACGCCACCGGGGTCACAGGGGATACCGTTGTCTTCCACATTCGCCCGCAGCGGGGCAGGCATGTCACGAAAGAGCTGGAAAAGACGCAGAGCGTGGCTGGTGCCGGCCGGCATCGCCGTCTTTTTCTGCCTGGCTGAGATCCTCTGCCGCCTATTCAACCTGACGAACGTCCTGGACGCCGATTTCAAGTTTTTCATTCGGAACGTCGACAACGATCTGCGCGCACCGTACAACCAGGAGGACGCCCTGCTCATGTGGCGGATGAAGCCGAACTACAAGGAAGGTTTCATCCAGACGAACACCATGGGCCTGCGCGACACGGATTACGCCCTGCGCAAGCCGCCGGCCGCATTTCGGATCCTGTGCCTCGGCGATTCGAGCACGTTCGGCATGAATCGGCTCCTGTCCGAGACCTACCACGCCATTCTGGAGAAGCGCCTGAACCAGGATGACGCGGCCACGCCCCACCGCTTCGAGGTCATCAACGGAGGCGTCACGGGGTATACGTCGCTGCAGTGCCTGCTTTTCTACGAACATATCGGCGCGAGGTACGCCCCCGATCTCGTGGTCTGTTACGTCGGGGTGAACGACGCGAAGCAGGCGTTTCACCTGAGCGACAAGGACATCCTGCAGACGAACATGCCGGTTGCCGTGCGCGTCTTCACGAACCGGGTGCTCCTGAAATCGAGTTTCTACCGGGTCCTGCGCAAACTGCTGCTCAGGGCCACGCGCCGCAACATCGGCGGAAACGGCCACAAGGTGCCGCGCGTGTCGCGGGAGGATTTCCGCGCGAACATCGTCGAACTGCAGGCCGCCTGTCGCAAACGCGGCGCCGCCCTGGTGTTGATCCGGCCGCCTGTCCACTTCCGCGAGCGCCGCGTCCGCAACGAGGAGCAAGCGGAATTCGTGGCCCGCTACGAGTCCTACGAAGACGTGCTGGTTGAAACAGCGGCGGCACACGCGATCCCGCTGCTCGCCATCCCGGAGATGGCGCGCGAGCATGAAGCGACGAACGAGTCGCTGTTCGACGACTCGACCCATCCCAGCACGACCGGCCACCAACTCATCGCGAAACGCCTCCGGCGGTTTCTGACGGAGAAGAGCCTTCTGCCCCAACGGAGCAAACCCCAGTTGCCGGGGAAGCCGTTTCCAACGGATAGATGAACGGCAACGGATAGAGAAACAGCCTTTCCGTCACGGGCTCAAAACCGCTTCCCCATCCGCTGCCGTCCATCCATCCGCTGGAAACCGCTTCCCCATCCGCTGCCGTCCATACATCCGCTGGAAACCGCTTCCCCATCCGCTGCCGTCCATACATCCGC
>JAFGHX010000262.1 GCA_016929905.1 Kiritimatiellia bacterium | reverse complement strand
CGAAAGGACATACCATGAACGAAGACGTTGCGTGCAGGGCGGATGATCTCACAACGAGGCACAGCGGGCAAGGCTGGCAGAAGTTTCGGTAGCTTTTCGCGTCTGGCTGAGCGGAAAGCCCCTCCACCCCGTCGTGGATGGATCTCAAACGTTACGGCTGCTCACCCCGAAGGTGTCCGGCAGCCAAAAACAGAAACAGTTCGGGCCTGCGCAGCGTGCCCGAACTGCTCTTTCTAGGCTGAAAGGCGCTCGTTGCGGGAATCGAGGATTGCCACGACGCCCGGACGCTTGCGGTTACTCCCAGCGTGTTGCGTCGTGGCAATCCTTTCGATTCCCGCAACACCCTTGGCGTACGAGCTCGTTTTACCGCTGCGCGAGGACTCCTTTGCGCCTTTGCGCGCTCGAGCGAGTCCCCGACCCGACTTCGCTCAGATAGCTGGTCGGGCACGGGCGGGCGCGAGGCCGCTCTGCCTTTCGCGTTCCTTTCGTGCCCTTTCGCGGGCCACTCTCCCCAGCCTCGTCTACCGCCCCGACTCCCGTGTCCGCGCGCGATACTCGCCCGGCGTGCAGCCGTAGTACTGCCGGAACCGGCGGTGGAAGTGCGACAGATCCGTGAAACCCCAGGCGCGGGCTGTCTCCTTGGGCGGGATGCCGCCGTCCGACAACTCCTGCGCGGCACCCTTCAGCCGGTGACGCAACGCGAACTTCGCGAACGAAATGCCCAGCACGCGCCGGAACGTGCTGTTGAACGTGTTGCGCGTCATCCCGCACGCGCCGGCCGCCGCCTGTTCCGAGACAAACAGGCGCGTGCGTAGCACCAGTTCCAGGCTCGGTCCCAGGCGCCGGTATTCGCCGAACAGGAAGCGACCGGGCCGCGCCGGCGGCCGCCAGTCCGCGTACAGAAGCAGAAGGGTCTCGAAGAACAACACATGCAGCCACGCGCCCGTGCACGGGCCTCGCGCCGCAATGGCCTCTTCCAGATGCGAGGCCACCGCCAAAACCTGCCCGCGCCGCGCCTCCGCCACTTGGGGCCGTTCCCGCGGCGGCACCGTGAAGGGCAGGAACCAGTCCACCGCCTCGCCGGCCGCCGCCGCGAAATCGGCCAGGACTTCGGGGCGGACCACTACCCCCGTCACGCGGCACGGCGCCTCAACGATACGGTAGTTGTGCATCTCCCACAGACTGTGCAGCCACACCTCGCCTGGCCTGCACAACAGCCCCAGGCTGCCGTGGCGCCGCTCCATCGCGCCCTCGCACACGATCCCCAACTCCACCGCATAATGCATGTCGACCCGGCGCGATTCCACCTTCTCCGGGAAGTACGTCCAGAACGCATTGATCAGCCGGGTCTCTGCACCCCTGTGCGTATGCCGTCGCGGCTCGGCTTCTTCCTTCATCGGCCCGCCTTCCCGTTGCCACTACCCGTCATTCCGTCTATTCAATCCGGAACCGTGTAAATATACAATCTTTTCGAGAAGGGGTGCAATGACAAGACTCTTGCCAATACCATAAAATTTGGCATGGTCGTCCGGAAATGGGACTGGCGCGACGGCTGAATTAGTCGGAAAAGTACATCGCGGTCGGTTCGGATCTGTCGGAGGGATATTCAGAATGAACATCGTGTTGATCGGCGCGGGGAGCCGGAGTTTCGGGCGTTGTCAAATTGTCGATCTGCTTAGCGAACGGGAACTGAACGGGACGGGGCTGACCTTCTGGCTGGTGGACGTCAACGAAGCGGCACTGAATCTGATGACCGAGTTTGCCCGCAAGGTGAAGGCACATACCGGTTCCGACGCGGTCATCAAGAGCACGACGGACCGGTGCACAGCGCTGCCGGGCGCCGACTTTGTGATTACCTCCGTGGCCGTCCAGCGCAATGCGCTCTGGGACCAGGACTTCTGTATACCCCTCTCGTACGGGTTTCGGCACTGCCTGGGTGAAAATGGCGGGCCCGGCGCCGCATTCCACGCGCTGCGCAGCTTCGAATTGATCCTTCCCATCTGCCGGGATGCGGAAGCCCTGTGCCCGGACGCCATCCTGTTCAATTTCACGAACCCCGAGGCGCGGGTTCTGCATGCGATTTCCACGCTGACCCACGTGAAGGCGTTCGGGATCTGTCACGGCTTCCACAGCGCGCGGCGTCAGATTACCCGGCTCCTGGCGCGCCCGCTCGATGACCTGGACATTGTCTCAGCAGGCATGAACCATTTCTACCAGGTGCTCAAAGTGGCCGACAGGAAGACAGGCGCGGACCTTCTGCCGGACTTGCTGGAGAAGGCGCGGGCCGACGAGGAGATCGCGCGCCACGAACCGCTCTTCGCCAGGTTCGTGCGCCATTTCGATATGTTCACCTATTGTTCCGACGACCACATCGGCGAGTACGTCGCGTACGGGTCCGAGTTTCTCGGGCCGAACTGGCTCTACGGGCGGCCCGGCAAACGGCCGGCCAAGCTGCGGCTCAACGGCGGCGGCAACGGGACGGCCAGGCCGGCCCGCCTCGAAGACTACGCCTCCGGTACGACGCCGTTGGACGAACAGGTTTTGAAACGCAGCGGCGAAATCACCGTGCCCATGATTCGCGACATCACGCTGGGCCGCGAAGCCGAGTATCCGGCGGTAAACGTGTTGAATGCCGAAGCGTATATCGACAACCTGCCGGCGACCGGCGTGGTGGAGGTGCCCGCGCGAGTGGATGCCGCCGGCGTGCACCCGCTGAAGGTCGGCTCGATGCCGGAGCCGGCCGCCTCCATCATCCGCCTGCACCACAGCATCATCAGCCTCGTCACTGAAGCGTACCGGACCCAATCCAGAAAACGGCTGCTCCAAGCGCTGCTGCTCGATCCGAACGTGAACAGCATCGCCAACGCCGAGCGCCTCCTGGACCATATGTTCAATCTCCAGGAAGACTTCCTGCCGGCCCTGAGCTGATCGTGCCCGCGCCGCGCGGGAAAGAGCATGGGCCGGCATCCGCTGTCTGTCTGAACGTGTTCGAGAACCCGACTTCGCCCGACGAAGCCAGACGGGCGAAGTCGGGTTCTCGAGCACGTTTTCTTCTCGCAGCCGTTCGCCCTCGGAGTATAGTGTGGCGTCGTCTGAATATGTCACAGGGGGCGCACACGCATGAAGATCACGAAGCTGGAGACATTCTTCGTCAAACCGCGTTGGGTCTTCCTCAAGATGGAGACCGACGAGGGGCTGACGGGGTGGGGGGAGCCCGTTGTGGAGGGCTGGTCCCATACGACGGCCGCCGCCGTGCGGGAGATGGGCCGCTACCTGATCGGCAAGGACCCGCGCCGGATCGAGCAGCACTGGCAGGCCTTGTACCGCGGTGCGTTCTATCGCGGCGGACCCGTGCTCACCAGCGCCGTGAGCGGGATCGAACAGGCCATGTGGGACATCACCGGCAAGGCGCTGGGCGTGCCCGTCCATCACCTGCTCGGCGGCGCCGTGCGTGACCGCATCCGCATGTACGGGCACGTCCACGGCGAAACGTGGGGCGACTACGCCGAGGCCGGGCGCACCAACCTCCAAAAAGGGTTCACCGCCGTCAAGGTCACGCCGTTCAAGGCCGTGCGGTTCGTCGAGAGCATCGCGTTCGTCGATGAGGTCGTGGCGAAGGTGGCGTCCCTGCGCGAGGCCGCCGGCAAGGAAGTCGATATCGGAATCGACTTCCACGGGCGCGTCAGCCCGGCAATGGCCATCCAGCTCGCCAAGGCGCTCGAGCCGTACCGGCCCATGTTTATCGAGGAACCTTGCCTCCCTGAGAACGTCGATGCCATGGCCGCCATCGCGCGCGCTACCTCTATCCCCATCGCCACCGGCGAGCGGCTCTTTACACGCTGGGGGTTCCGCGACGTGCTCGAGAAACAGGCCGCCGCCATCCTGCAGCCCGACCTCTCGCACGCCGGCGGTATCTTCGAGACCCGCAAGATCGCCGCCATGGCCGAGACCTGGTACGCCGCCGTCGCACCGCATTGCCCGCTCGGACCCGTCGCACTCGCCGCCTGCCTCCAGCTCGATGCCTGCATTCCCAACTTCCTCTGCCAGGAACATGTCTCGCTTGGCGAGGGCTATCTGATCGAGCCGTTCCAGCTCAAGCAGGGCTATGTCGCCGTCCCCACAAAGCCCGGCCTCGGCATCGAGATCGATGAAAGCGCCCTTCAGGCCAAGCTCTACGACGGCAACTGGGAGAACCCCCGCCTGCACCATGATGACGGATCGTTGGCCGACTGGTGACAGCACCTCAGCGCAATCCACACGTGCAGTGGCTGAACCTGCCGAAGGACCGTGCCGGGCTGCCGCCGCTGCGCGCGGCGGCCCGGCGCGGCGCGTGTTGCTCGAGGGGCCCGCAGGTGAAGGCGCGGGGGTTTGCCCCGACGCGCACGTGCTGCCCGCCCCGCTCGACTACGTACGGCTGCTGCAGGCGGTGACCGAGTAGCCGTCACTTCCCCGTTGAAAATGCGCGTGTTCTGTGCTTCACTTCTCCGCTGGAGGCCCCGATACCCTGGATGCGGACCAACGCAGACAGATCGAGGAGCAGCTTCGGCGCGAACTGAAAAGCAAGTTCGAGGCGGAGAAGAAGCGCCGCGACGCCGAAGCGGCCCAGGCACGCGAGGTCCAGGAAGAGGCGCTTCGGCGCGAGATGAAGCAGAAGCTCATGGCCGAGATGGCCAAAGAGTACGGTTTCAATCTCGCGGACGGGCAGGGCGCCTCGGCCTCCGCGCCTGCCGCGGAGCCGCCGCCGGTGGCCATGCCCGTCGCGGAGCCGCCCGCCGCGGCCGTGCCCGTCGGCGAGGTGCGGGCCGCGCCAGCGAAGGGACCCGTCGCCGCACCCGCGGCCGAGAAGAGGCCGGCCGCCGCCCGGCCCGGTCCGGCACGGAGGCAGGCGGCGGCACGTGCGCCGGCCCCGGTTTTGCGCCCGCCCGTCATCCTCGTGGCCGACGCGTCGGTCGAGACGGTGAAGATCATCCGGCGCGTGGCGCAGGGCGAGGGCTGCCAGACGCAGGTGGTGCAGGGCGGCGACCTGCGCGCGCTTGTCGAGGCGCTCGCCGAACAGAAGCCCTACGTGCTCTTCCTCAATACGCTGGGGGGCGCGATCAACCCGCTGCCCGTCTGCCGGCGCGCGCGCGGCTTGGACGTCGCCGTCGTGCTGATGGGCCAGTTCCCCTCGGCCGAGGATGTGCTCACGGCCTCCAAAATGGGCGCCGTCGGCATCCTGGTCGAGCCGCTGACCCCCGAGACCGTCGGCCCCAAGATCATCAGCGCGCTCGCCTTCGCCAAAGAGGTGCTCAAGCGCGAGCTCACGTTCCGCCGCGTGGATGCCGGCACCGAGTCCATGCAGGAGAAGGTCGAACGCGTCATGGCGGAGGCGGCCGAGGTCATGGCCTTTCCGCATACCGCGTCGCGGATCGTGGAGATATGCAACCGGCCGGACGTCGAAGCCGAGGAATTGGCCAGGGTGGCCGAGACCGATGCCGCGATCTCCTCGATGATGCTCAAGCGCGCGAACAGCGCCGCCTACGCGGGCTCCAGCCGGGTGGAGACGGTCCGCGACGCCATCGTCAGGCTTGGCTACCGCATGATCCGGTCTACGGTCACGATCATGTCCGTGTTCGCGCTGTCCGACGCCGAGGAGAAGTCGTTCGTCTTCAACCGGCTGGGCCATTGGGTCCACTCGCTCGCGGTCGGCTCGCTGGCCGAAGCGCTCGCGCGCGTGCTGCACTACCGCAATCCGGAAGACGCCTTTCTCGCCGGCGTGCTGCACGATATCGGAAAGCTCGTCCTGGACGATCACCTGCACGAGGACTACGCGCAGGCCGCGCGGCTCGTGGGCGTCAAGCATACCAGCATGCGGGATGCGGAGCAGGAGTACTTCGGCATTCCGCACGACGCGGTCGGGCACCACGTGGCGCTGCGCTGGAGGTTGCCCGAAGAAATCACCGAAGCGATCGCCAAACATCACAGCCCCGCCGAGATCGCGTTCGGCGGCGATGCCGGCTGGACGATCGAGGCCTTCGTCTACGCCGCCGACCAGATGGCCAAAGTGCTCATGCTCGGCGACAGCGCCGACTTCTACGCCGCCCAGTTGCCGGCGGCCTTCTGGGACCACGTGCCCCTCGACGGCAATCTGCTGCGGCCGTTCATCCACAAGGCATTCGACCGCGTGCTCGAGCATGTGAACTGGCTGAATATGCCGGCCGACCGCGCGGGCCTCTTCCCGTTTCCCCCGGCCAATCACAAGGGCGTCTACGTCGTCGACGGCAACACGCCGGACCGGCTGCTCGACCTCTTCTTCTGCGGCCGCGGTTACGATGTGCTGCACTCCACCGAGAGCCCGGATATGCCGTCCGGGCCGTCCATCATCGTGTATGACCTGAGGCAGGGCGGCGGCGTGGGGCCGTACCCGGCCGCCGGCGCTGCGGAGGCGCGGATCGTGGCGCTTCAGGGCGAGACGCCCGCGCCGCCCGGCGCCTTGCCCGCCAACGCCCGGGTCCTGCCCGCCCCGCTCGACTACGTGCTGCTGCTGCAGACCATTGCCGGCTGAAAGGCGGCGGCGACTCGCCCGCTTTCCCCCGCCCGCAGGCCAAGCCGTACCGTCCCTCATCCGTGCCGAGAGCAGGCCTTGACAGGGCCCACCCCGTTTTTTAGAATAAACAGTGTTTGATATGTAGAACAGGACGGAGGGACGAGCATGGCGGGAGGCAAGGCAGCCGGGCACGAGCACGCGCGCTACCACGTGCCGAATCTTGATCGGGCGTTGAGCATTATCGAGTGCCTGGCCGAACACCCGAACGGGCTCACACTTTCGGAGATCGTGCGCGCGCTGGCCTTGCCGAAGAACAGTGTCTTTCGGATCACGACGAACCTGCGCAACCGGGGCTATCTGTTATGCAGTCCGGAGAGCAATCGGTTCGTATTGAGCCGCAAGTTCCTTGCGTTGGGCTACGCGGCCGTCAGCGAACACAGCCTCGTGGAGAAGGCTTTGGACGTGATGCGGGACTTGCGCGACGCGGTGAGGGAGACCGTGCTGCTGGGCACGCTTGTCGACGGGCACGGGGTGGTGCTGGAGCAGGTGCCGGGTCTGCATCCGTTCAAGTTCATCGCCGATCCCGGCACGCGTCTGCCGCTGCACACGGCCGCGCCCTGCAAGGCGATTCTCGCCTTTCTCCCGCTCGGCGAACGGGATCGGACGCTGGCCGGGATGACGCTGGCCCGCTTCAACGCGCACACGATCACGAACAAACCGGCATTCCGGCGGGAGCTGGCTCAGATCCGCAAGCTGGGTTATGCGGTGGATCGCTGTGAACAGCTCGAAGGCGTCTGCTGCATTGGCGCGCCGATCTTCGACCAGCACCGCTACCCGGTCGCATCCATCTGGGCGACCGGCCCGGCCGAGCGGATGGCGGATGGTGCGAGGGCGGGAATCGGGCGCGAGGTCAAACGTCATGCCGCGCGCGTATCGGACCGGTTGGGGTATGGAGCGCTGGGGTCATGAAACCTCTTCGGAAACCTCGTCGAGAACCTCGTCGAGAACCTTGTCGAGAACCCTCCGAATACAACCGGGCCGCCTACGGGTTCGCCGTCCTCTTCTTCTTCTTCCTCCTCCTCCCCGCGATTGCGGCCGCCGCTCCCACCCGCCCGCGTCCCGACTGTTACGTCCGCAAGAGCACCTTTACTGAGACCATGCTGGCTTCTCGGGCCGCCTACACGGAGTGGCGGGCGCCGCTCCTGGCGGAACAGGAGAGGGTGGGCTTTAAGCCGTTCAAGAGTGCCACGCTGAAGGGAGGCCAACCGGCTCAGCCGATCGCGGTCGCTGTGGCCGGGCTCCGGGAGTTGTGGCTGGTGGTCGATGGGGCGCCGGACCCCGGTTCGGGGCACGGCGTATGGGGAGAGCCCGTGCTGATCTCGGCCGAGGGATCGCGTCTTCCTCTCGGGCAGATGAACCCCGTGCACGTGAGCGTCGGTTGGCACAGACTCCTGCACGACAAGGACCACAAGAACAAGCCGCTTCAAGTCGCCGACAAGACATTCGAACACGGGCTGTTCGCTCACGCCCGCAGCGAGCTGTGCTATGAGCTTGGCGGGCGTTTTGCGCGCTTTGAGGCATGGATCGGCCTGAACCGCACCGCATCGAGAAGCGCGCGCGTGGTGTTCGAGGTGAACGCGCACTGCCCGTATTCTCCGTCTGGTTTGTGGCGGCGGATCGAGCGCGACTTCCCGTGCGAGTCCGGACGCCTGGCCCGGGACGCGCGCGGCAAGCATCTGGCGTGGTTCGGCGCTTCGACGCAGACCGAGCTGGAGCGCGAGTGGATTGGCCGGCTGGGCCGGGAGTTGGGCAAAGCCGGTGCACCATTGCTCGCGCGCCTCGAGGCGCTTACGGGTGCCGACACGCCTGCCGGCGACCGGCGTTGGCTTGCGCTTTGGGACGAGGCCAGCCAACAGCGCATGGACTTCCGCCGCGCGGCGCGGCGGCTGGCACGGGTGAACCCGGCGGCCATGCGGCGAGCCGTCGACGACCTGGCGCAGACCTTTGCGGAGCGGTACGCGGATGCACCGCAGTTTCTGCAGCGCCTGGCCCGGCTCGAGGAGCGCCTGCCGGCGATCCGGGATGCGCTCGAGCGCGGCGAACCCGAATCCGTCGCTCAGGTGAGTCCGATCCTCGCCTTGCAGCGTGAGATCCTGCTGGCCAACCCGTTGCTCGACTTCGAGCGGCTCCTGCTCGTCAAACGCTCCGCGCGTTCGCCCGGGCTGGGCCTGCCTCAGAACTGGCAGGGCAATTGCGCCTTGCCGCGGCGCGGGTTCGACAACGAGATCGCCGTTCTGGCCCGGTTCGACGCCGAGGCTGCGTTTGCCACTCTCTATCGGCCGGAGCGGGATGTGTTCGTCGGCGACGTGGATCTGCACTTCGACGCCGATCGCCTTCTGTTCTCCTCGATCGGCGCGCACAACCGCTGGCAGATCTTTGAAATCGGGGTGGACGGCAAGGGCCTGCGGCAGGTCACGACGGGTGAAGATCGGGACGTCGACAGCTACGACGCCTGCTATCTGCCCGGCGGCCGGATCATTTTCGGCTCGACCGCCTGTTTCCAAGGCGTGCCCTGCGTTGGCGGCGGCAACCAGGTGGCGAACCTCTACACCATGGCCGCCGACGGCTCGAACGTGCGCCGCCTCTGTTTCGACCAGGACCACGACTGGTGCCCGGCCGTTATGAATGACGGGCGCGTGCTGTTCACACGCTGGGAATACAGCGACACCGCGCACTACTTTACCCGGCTGCTGATGCGCATGAATCCGGACGGCACCGGCCAGTTGGCCTATTACGGCAGCAATTCCTATTGGCCCAACTCGCTGTTCTATGCGCGGGCTGTGCCGGGCCACGCCAGCAAAGTGGTCGGCGTCGTGTCCGGCCATCACGGCGTCGCGCGCATGGGCGATCTCGTTATTCTGGACCCGGCCCGCGGGCAGCAGGAGGCGGACGGGGTCGTGCAACGCATCCCGGGCTACGGCAAGACGGTCGAGCCGGTCATTCGCGACAGGCTGGTGGACAAGTCATGGCCGAAGTTTCTGCACCCGTACCCGCTCAGCGAGAAGGTCTTTCTGGTGAGCGGCCGTCCCTCGCCGGCGGATCTGTGGGGGATTTATCTTGTCGACGTGTTCGACAACATGCTCCTGCTCAGAGAGGAGCCGGGCTATGCCCTGCTGGAGCCAATGCCGTTGCGAAAAATGCCGAAACCGCCGGAGATTCCCGACAGGGTCCAGCTCACGCAGAAGCAAGCAACGGTCTATTTGTCCGACGTCTACCTGGGGCCGGGCCTGCTGGGGATTCCGCGCGAGACGGTTAAGGCCTTGCGCCTGTTCGCGTTCGACTATGGCTACCAGGGCTTGGCGAACCACACCTACATCGGGATGGACGGGCCGTGGGATGTGCACCGTATTCTGGGTACGGTGCCGGTGGAACCGGACGGGTCGGCGGCGTTTCACGTTCCGGCCAACACCCCGATCGCGGTTCAGCCGCTCGACGCGGAGGGCAGGGCCCTGCAGGTGATGCGCAGCTGGTTCACGGCGATGCCCGGCGAGAACGTCTCGTGCGTGGGCTGCCACGAACGGCTCTCCGATGCGCCGCCGGTGCGCCTGACGCGCGCCATGCAGCGGGCGCCGTCGGATATCCGGCCGTGGTACGGGCCCGCCCGCGGATTCAGCTTCAAGCGTGAAGTGCAGCCGGTGCTGGACCGCTCCTGCGTGCGCTGCCACAACGGCGCGACGCGGCCGAACGGCAGCCCCATGCCCGACCTGCGCCCGGGTCGGGAGGGCAGTTTCACGCGCGCGTACCGCGCGCTGCATCCCTATGTGCGGCGCCCGTGTCCCGAGAGCGACTACCACCTGCTGCCGCCCGCCGAGTACCACGCCGACACCAGCGAGCTGATCCAGATGCTCCGCAAAGGGCATCACGGGGTCCGGCCCGATCGCGAAGCGTTTGACCGGTTCGTGACATGGATCGATCTGAACGTGCCCGACCACGGCACCTGGGGCGAGTTTCGCCAGATTCCGGGCAGCCAGCACCGGCGCCGGCTCGAGTCGAGAGCGCGCTATGAGGGAATCGGCTCGGACTACGAATTCGTGCCGCCGGCCGAATCGCCGGCTCAACCGCAGGTTGAACCGGCTCCCGCCGCGGCTTCCGCGCCGGCCCGCAACGCGGCGGCGATCGAACTGGACGGGTGGCCGTTCGCCCCGGACGAAGCCGCGCGCTGCCAAGCGGCGGCCGGTCCGGCCGTCGTACAAGAGATCGAACTCGGCAGCGACGCGGACGGCACGCCGGTGATGCTGGATCTGGTCCTCGTGCCGGCCGGCCGTTTTGTGATGGGGTCGACCTGCGGCTTCCCCGACGAAACGCCGCCGCACCCTGTCCGGATCGAACGCCCGTTCTGGCTGGGGCGCTGCGAGGTCTCGAACAGGCAGTTCGCCCGGTTCGACCCGGCGCACGACAGCCGCTACTTCAACGTCGGCGGCAAGGACCAATCGAAGCGCGGCATTCCCATGAACCAAGACGAGCAGCCGGTCGTGCGCATCTCCTGGCAACGCGCCATGGCGTTCTGCCGCTGGCTCGCCGCGCGGACGGGCCGGCCCTTCACACTGCCGACCGAGGCCCAGTGGGAATGGGCCTGCCGTGCGGGCTCGGCGTCGGCGTTCGCCTACGGCCAGCCGGACGCCGATTTCGCCGCGCACGCGAACGTGGCGGACCGACGCATGGCAAGGCTCAAAGGCACATTGGGCGCGGGCCCTTGGCGGCTGGGCGACAATCGGTTCGACGACGGCGCGCTCGTGACCGCGGAGATCGGCCGTTACCGGCCGAACGCCTGGGGCCTGCGCGACATGCACGGCAACGCGGCGGAGTGGACGTTGTCGCTGTTTCGCGCCTATCCCTATCAGGCGGACGACGGTCGGAATGACGGCGCTGGCGCCGGCGCCAGAATCGTGCGCGGCGGCTCGTTTCACGACCGCCCACCGCGTTGCCGGTCCGCGTTCCGGCTCGGCTACCCGGCTTGGCAGGGCGTGTTCAATGTTGGCTTTCGCGTGTGTTGTGAGGCGGCGGCGGAGGATCGTTAGGTTGCGGCGGCCTGGCCTTTTCCCTTGACGCCGCACGGCGCCGGCACTACCCTACCTGGTAGGGCGGGGGCCACATTGAACGGCCCGGATAGATCCAGTTCAAGCCCGATTCTCAAGCCTTTCGTGCCCGGCAGCCCGGCTGGGGCATCTTACCTGTCTGGGAAAGCGGCATTCGACCTCTCTTGACGTGCGGCTTGCAGTGCAGAAAGGGGCGTCGTGAGACGACGAGCGCGATTAACGGCTCGGCCGGTTCTGGGACTGCTTGCTCTGGCCGCCATCCCGTGCGGCGGCGAGGCAGCGGAGCCGGCGCACTACCGTTCGCCGTTCGACCTCGCTTTTTCGCCGGACGGGGCGCTCGTGGCGGTTTCGGACCGGACGGGCGGCTGTCTGACCGTCGTGGACGCGCGTGCGCACCGGGTGCTCGGGCACGTGGCGTTGAACGGGAAACCGTCCGGCGTGGCATGGACGGGCCTCGGCGAAGTGCTGGTCGCGGAGTACGACGCGGGCTCGATCGCGGTCGTCGACGCCGCGTCGCGCCAAGTCGTGCGCCGGCTGCGGATCGGCCCGAAACCGATCGGCCTGGCCGTGGCCGCGAAAGCCGGACTGCTCGTCGTTGCCGAGTCGGGACTCAACGCCGTCTCGATCTTGGATCTGGCGACCGGCAAGCCACGCGCCCGGATCCCCGTGCCGCGGCAACCGTACTTCGTGGCGGTGTCGCGCGACGAGACGGTCGCCGTCGTGGGCAACCTGCTGCCCGCCGGACCGGCGACCGATGTGCGGTCGGCCTCCGCCGTCAGCCTGATCGATCTGGCAAAACGGGAGAAGGCGATCGACATCCCGCTGCCGCCCGGCTCTTCCTGTGTGCGCCGCATCGCGGTGTCGCCCGACGGCAAATGGGCGTACGCCGTACACACGCTTGGGCGGGTCGCACTGCCGACAACCCAACTTGAACGCGGCTGGGTCAACTCGAATGCCATGACCGTTATCGATCTCGCCGCTCGCGCGTGGTACGCCACCGTCCTGCTCGACAAGGTGGCCGAGGGCGCCGCGGATCCCTGGGGCATCGCCCTCTCCGCGGGCGGCAACACCGCCTTCATCACCCTCGCCGGCGCGCACCAGATCGCCAGCATCGATCTCGCCCGGCTGCACTCGCTCATGGCCGGCCGCCCGCCCGGGACCGGCGAGCCGGGCGCCGGCGGCAAGGATAAGCGCCCGGCGAAGACCTTTCGCGGCGCGGCCGCTGTCTGGGCCGCGATCCAAGAGGACCCCGCTCAGCGTGCCAGGCTGATGAACGACCTCGGCGCGCTGTACGCCGTCGACTTGCTCCTGCGCATTCCTGTTCCCACCCAGTGCCCGCGCGGCATCGGCCTGGCGCCTGACGGTTCTGCGCTGGCCATTGCCGGCTATTACTCCGGCGAGGTGCTGTTCCTCGACCCCGCGACGTGCAGACCCGTCGCGCGGTGCACGCTCGGCCCGCAGCCGGAGGCGGATCCGGCTCGGCTCGGCGAGATCGTGTTCCACGACGCCACGCGCTGTTTCCAGAAGTGGCTGAGCTGCGCCACCTGCCATCCCGACGGCCGGGCCGACGGGCTCAACTGGGACCTGCTCAATGACGGGATCGGCAACCCGAAGAACACCCGCTCGCTCCTCTGGTCGCACAAGACCCCGCCCGTCATGGCGCGCGGCGTGCGGCCCTCCTACGACGTCGCCGTTCAGAAAGGGTTCCAGTTCATCCAGTTCTTCCAGCCCCAGTCCAACGAAACCGAACTCGTGAATGCCTACATCCGTTCGATGGAACCCGAACCCAGCCCGTACCTTCGGCCCGACGGCCGGCTTTCGGCCCGGGCCGAAAAGGGGAAGGCCCTGTTCGAAAACCCCAAGGTCGGCTGCGCGCAGTGCCATCCGGCCCCCCTCTACACCGATCTGAAGCTCTACGATGTGGGTACCCGGCATGCGTTGGACCGCGACGGCACGTTCGACAATCCGATCCTCATCGAGCTTTGGCGGACCGGCCCGTTCCTGCACGACGGCAGCGCCGCCGCCATGAAAGACGTGCTGCGCGACTTCAATCGCGAGAACCGGCATGGCGTGACCTCACACCTCTCTGAGCAGGAACTCGAGGCCCTGGCCGAGTATCTCTTGTCGCTTTGAGTGGCGGCGGCATGAGAAGGCCTCAAGAAGCGGAGGGCGGTAAGAATGGACGAGTGGAACAGGGCCAGGCGCGAAGAACCGCGGAATGACACGCCGTCCTCCCGTCCCGCCCATCCTGCAGCCTTCCGTTCTTCCACTCTTTCCGTACGGGTTCTCTCTCCTGCGCGGATTGTGGCGCTCGCCTGGGCCGTCGCGCCGTCTCTCGCCGCGTCGAAGCCGGCGGTGCCGGAGTGGTACGTCCGAAAGCCGACTTGGCAGGAGACGACGTGGGCGTCGCGCGAGACGCTTTTGCGACGTGAGGCCGAAGAGGCGGCCCGGACGGCCGCGTCGAAACCGGAGGGGTTCGAGCGGTTCGAGGCGGAGCTGCGCCCGGCAGACGGGCCGCGTGCCGTGAAATTGAACGTGCGCGGCGTGCAGAAGCTCTACATCGGGGCCGGCGGGCGGGGGATCGCCTGCTTCGGCGATCCGCAGTTGGTCGGCCTGAAGGGAGAGACTGTCCCGTTCGGCAAGTTGAAGCCCGAGCGGTTCGGGGGCCGCTTCTACATTCACGAGAAGGACCCGCGCTGGCACGCGTTCACGCTCGGTGAGCGCCGGTTCGAACACGGGTTCCGGCTGGAACGCGACTCGGAGATTGCCCTGTCGCTGGCCGGGCAGTACGCGTATGTGGAACTCGTCATCGGAACGCGACCGCAATGGCGCGACGCCAAGGATCCCGTCCGGTTCTGGCTCGACTACTGCTCATACTATGATCCGCGCGATCGCGCCGAGCAGAACCGCAAGCGACTCGATCGGCAAGCGGAGGCCGATTTCCCGGAGCCGCGCTGGGAACTGGAACGGGAAATGGAGCGCCACGCCGGGATCTGGCGCAAGGACTGGCAGCCCGGCGCCCTTGCGGAGTTGGCGGGGCGCTATGCCGATGCGTGCCGGCCCGAAGACGAGGCGGCGGCCCGTGAGCTGGCCGTTGCGGCGGCCGCCTGGCCGCAGGTCGAGCGCGTCCGCGGCCTGTACTATCGCGGGCTGGCCGCCGAGGCCATCCTCTTCGCTCGCAAGACGCTGGCGTTCGTGGAGCGCAGCGCGGCACGCCCCGGATTGGCCGCGGAGCTCGCGGCGTTCGAGAACCAGTTCGCCGCGCAGGACGGGAACGCCGGAGAGAATTCGTTCCACGGCATCCGCCGGCTGCGGCGGCGCATTATCCTTTCGCACCCGCTTCTGGATTTCGACCGGCTACTCATCAACAAACGCGGGCCGCCGCTCTACAGCCACCAGTGCGACCAGTACCTGGGCCGGCACAGCCAGGCAGGGCCCGGCCTCGTCGTGCTCGAGTCGTGGAAGGAGAACCCGCGCGAAACCGTGCTGCTCCTAGACAAGCTGCCGCGCGGTTCCGTTCTGCACCCCGACCTCTCGTTCGACGCGACGCGTGTGCTGTTCGGCTTCTGCGATCATACCGTCGCGCAACGCCACCTGCGCCGCTACTGGCTCTATGAACTCACGCTCGCCGACGGCGCGTTGCGCCAGTTGACCGGCACGGCCGCCGACCCGCTCGCAACGGCCGGCGGGCGCCGCACCGTGCTGGTGGAGGATTGGGACCCCTGCTGCCTGCCCGACGGCGGCTTCGCCTTCGTCAGCACCCGCAGCCAGAACTTCGGACGCTGCCACGGCAGCCGCTATACCCCGTCCTACCTGCTCTACCGCGCGGAGGCCGACGGATCGGGCATACGCCAGATCTCGTTCGGCGAGGCGAACGAATGGGACCCCAGCCTCCTGCACGACGGCCGGCTCATCTACACCCGCTGGGACTACATCAACCGGCACGATGTCATCTTCCAGAGCCTGTGGACCACGCGGCCGGACGGTGCCGCAACGGCCCATTTCTACGGCAACTACACCCGCAACCCGTGCATGATCGCCGAGGCGCGCGCGATTCCCGGCTCGGATAAAGTCATCGCCACCGCCATGGGCCACCACGCCTACACGGCCGGTTCCATCATCACCGTCGATCAGGGCAAGGGGCTGGACGATTCACCGCCCGTCGAACGCCTCACCCCGGAGGTCCGGTTTCCCGAGACGGAGGGCTGGCCGAAAAGCAGCTTCTGCACGCCCTGGCCGTTGAGCGAGGAACTGGTCCTGGCCGCGTTTTCGCCCGATCCGCTTGCGCACCAGGGCCAGGTCCAACGCTTCAATGCCTATGCCATCGTCCTGGTGGACTCGCTGGGCGGGCGCGAGCTGATCTACCGTGACCCGGCGGTCTCGTGCTTCGCACCCATCCCGCTGCAACCGCGGCCCGTGCCGCCTGTCATCCCGTCCGTGGTCGCCGGGTGGCAGGGCCCGCAGACGGGCACGTTTCATGTCCAGAATGTGTACGAATCGACCGAACCCATACCGGCCGGCAGCATCGTGCGCCTGCGCATCAACCGCATCTTCGGCCAGCCGACCTGCCGCAAGCCTGCTCTGGACCTGGCCAACAACGAGATTGTCAAAGGGATTGTCGGAACCGTGCCTGTGAACGACGACGGGTCTGTCGCCTTTCGCGCGCCGGCCGGCGAGCCGCTCCAGTTCCAGATCCTGGACCGGGACGGTATGGCCGTGATGACGATGCGCAGCGCCGTTTACCTGCAACCGGGCGAGTATCTGAGTTGCGTCGGTTGCCACGAATCCCGCACCGCATCGCCGCCGCCGGCCCCGCGCCAACTCAGCGTGCCGATACGCGACCCGCAGCCGCCTGCCGGCCCCGCCTACTCCGGCGGGTTCAGTTTCGCGCGCACGGTTCAGCCGGTGCTCGACCGCTACTGCATTCGCTGCCACGGGCTGGAGGCGACACAGGCCGGCATCGAGCTGCTCGGCACGCCGAAGCACAGCTACAACACCGCCTACCTCGCGCTCGCCGAACGCGAGGGCATGGTCAAGATCGCCAAGCGCAACCGCGAAACCTGGACCAGCAAGCCCAAGGACTACTTCGCCCATGCCGGCCGGCTCGCCGCATTCCTGAAGACCGACCACACGCAGCATGTCCGGCTCGACCCCGAAAGCTTTCAGCGCGTGATCGACTGGTTGGACTTGAATGCGCAGTACTACGGGGATTACTCTTTCAACAGGCCCGAGCGGCGCAAACCGTCGCCGGAGGGTGAGCAGGCCCTGCGCGCGCACGTGCGGGAGCTGTTCGGCGCAGGGCTGGCGCAGCAGCCGTTCGCCGCGCTCGTCAATGCGGGCCTGCCGGGCGAGAGCCGCATCCTCAAGGCGCCGCTGGCCGTGGCGGCCGGCGGCTGGGGACAGCTCGCGCCGAACGGCTGGTCCAGCACGAGCGAGCCGGGCTACGTGCGGATGCTGGAACTCGTTGAAGGCGCGCTCACCCCGCTCGAGACGCACGACGTCGCCGGAACATGCGGGCGTGACCGATGCGTGTGCGGCTGCTGCTGGGTGCGAAAGCTCCGGAATGAGGCGAGAACGACGCAAGAGTAGCCGCCGAGACATTCTTCATTGACCAGGGGGGCGAGAACATGGGCAAAACCGGCACGACCATCATCCGCGCGCTGTCGACAACGGTCCGCAAGGAGCTGCCGCGCGGGCTCGATGTCGTCACCATCTCGCGGCCCTGGTTCCAGAAGTACTACATCACCGCCTACCCGGACCCGGACGGTCCGCCGTTCTCGTTGTTCGACGAGATGCTCGCATTCGTCCGCGAAAACGAGGCGCAGATCATTCTGCAGGACGTGTTCGCGTCCGCCGAGCTGTACCAAGACGGCATGGCGGCCCTTGGCCGCGCGGCGGGCAAGGCGAACTGGCCCGTCACCTGGATCGAGGGCAACGGGCACGGCGGCCGCACGATGCGCGGCACGCAGGTCTATGCGCTGGCCGGCACGAACATGCAGCGGTTCGAACTCGACGGCAAATACGTGGGCTGCACGTTCGAAGACAGCGTCGTGCGCTATTGCTACCTCGGCGATATGCGCCCGGCCGATGTCTCGCGCCCGCGCCCCGAACAGGCGCGCAGCCTGTTCGAGAGTATCGAGCTGGCCCTTCAGGCGGCCGGCATGTCCTTCACCAACGTCTTTCGCACGTGGCTCTATATCGACCGGATCCTCGAATGGTACCAGGCCTTCAACCCGGTCCGCACGGCGTTCTTTCTCGACCGCGGCGTGTTCGAGGGGGTCGTCCCCGCCAGCACCGGGGTCGGGGTCGGCAACCCGCACGGCGCCGCGCTCGTCGCCGACGTGCTGGCCCTGCAGCCCAAGTCCAACGCCGTCCAGATCCAGCCCGTGCCCTCGCCCATGCAATGCCCCGCTATCGAGTACCGCAGTTCGTTCAGTCGCGCGACCGAGGCCGTTTGGCCCGATCACCGCGCGCTGTATGTGTCCGGAACGGCCAGCATCGACCGCAGCGGCAAGACGGCCTACCCCGGCAATGTCGAGAAACAGATCGAACTGACGATGGAAGTGGTCGACGCCATTCTGAACGCACGCGGCATGGACTGGACCAACGTCGCTCGGACCGTCGCGTACTTCAAGGATATGCACGACCTCCCGCTCTTTCACGCCTATTGCGAGAAGTACCACCTGCCGCGGCTGCCGCTGGCCATCGCGCACGCCGACATCTGCCGCGGCGATTTGCTCTTCGAACTGGAAGCCGACGCCTTTGTTGCGCGGTGAAGGGAGCGGTGGTATAGTGGCCCGGCTCGCTGAAGCCCCCCCCCCAGGCAGGCGAGGTTCGGGGGAGAGACGAAGAGAGAGACAAAGTAAGACAAGAAGTAAGACAAGAAGTAAGACGAAGAGTAGGACGAAGAGTAGGACGAAGAGGTGTTGACGGGAACAGGAGGTAGACGCATGGATCTGAACGCGCACAGAGTTCGAACCGTCGCCGTTCTGCTTGCCGCCGCCGTGCTGGGCTGCGCCGTGCCGCCCGGCCTCCGTGGCGAAGAAGAAATGTGTCTGCTGCTCAGCCCGCTTGTGGGGTGGGACCGGAACGAACTCACTGTGCCAGCCGGACGCGGCATGACCGTGACGATGAAGGACACCGCCGCCGAATACGGCCTGTTCGCGCTGTTCGTGCATCCGCGTGTCGCCGTGAACAACATGCTGTTCTATACCGACCCGAACGACGCCGAGGTCACCGGCGACATGCTCTTTGTCAACGTCTACGGGGATCCCCGCCGGCGCGTGACCTGGAACGCGGGAGTGGGCTACCTTTGGCACGCCATCGAGACGGACGCGCTGGACATCACGATATCGGTGCCGATGCTCAAGGCGGGTGCCGTCCTGCGTTGGCGCAAGCCGTGCGTGTCGCTCAACCCCTACCTGGCGTACACGTGGGACTCGACCGAGACGGATTTCGGCGACGAAAACACCGAGTCCGTTCTCTACGGCCTCACGGCCGCATGGCGCTGGCGCATGCTCGGCGTCACGCTCAAATATTACCTCGACGACAACCAGGACCGGAACGAGCAGTACAACGTGTTGCGGGCCCGCGCACACGCGTTCCTCTCCGAGACGTTCGGCATGGTCGTGCGCGCGGAGTACATGGAGCATTCCGTTACGACCGATACGTCGTTCCTGATCGGGCCCGCCGTCAGGTTCTGATCCTGTCCCGGCCTGCAATGAAATTCACCGTCTGGCTCCTGGCCGTTGTGGTGCTGTTCCTGATCGCCGGCGCGATCCCGCTCGCCGACGGCGCGCACACGGTCGTGTTTCGTACGCCCATGTTCGTGCTGGTGCTCGCGACGCTGGGCGTTACGCTCGTGCTCTGCGGCGCGCGGCACCTCTCGTTGCGCCGAGCGGATTTCGCGCTGGCCCATCTCGGAGTGGTCGTCATCCTGGCCGGCGCGTTTGTGGGGTTCGTTGCGGGCCGCAAGCGGACGTTTGCCGTGCCTGTGGTTGCGGAGCATACGATCCGGGAGATTCCGGCACTCGACGACAGGCAGACACCCATTCGTCTCGACTTCGGCATTACGGTTGCCCGGTTCGATGTGGCCTTCTATGAGCCGACCTATAACCTCTACACGCCCGTCCCCGCGCCCGGCGACCGCGGCCGGGCGGCCGACTACGTATTCGTGAAGAAGCTCGCGCTCGGCCGCGACGGCCGGCTCATGGTGGACGAGCGGGTGGCGCTCGACCGCGCCAGGCTGGCCGACGCGGGTGGCGAGCTGCGCGAGCAGATCGTGCTCGACGACGGGCGCGTGCTCCAGATCGGACGCACGCCGAAGCACTTCGCCGCGGCCTTGCGCCTGAGCCGGAACGATCAGCTCGTGCGCGAGGCGATGCTCGAAGTCAACCGCCCCGTCAGTTTTGCCGGGTGGCGGTTCTATCTGATGGACTATGATCACCAGCATCGGCGCTATGTCGTGCTCAGCGCCCGGCGCGATCCGGGCCGACTCCTTGTCATCGCCGGGATCTGGGCCGTGATGAGCGGCACGGCCGTCATGTGTTGGAGGAGGAGTGGGGAGTAGAACAGCCGTCCCGGCGCTTTTCTTTCGGTGGCGGGGCGTGCCGTCGAGGATTCGACCGGCCGGGAAGCGGCGGGACGCCGCTTCTGCCGTGCGGCTGAGACGTTGAAGGGCTCATGCAAGACCTGCAAACCATCACAACGCTCTGCATCGCGGCGGCCGCGGCCGGCTATGGGGCGGCGGCGGCCGTGCTGCTCACGAGCCAGGCGGACGCGCCGGAAGCGGGTACGGCGGCCGGGCCGCCGCGCTTCGGCCCCAGGGCCCGGCTCGGGCTGGCGCTGATGCTCGCCGCGTGGCTCGGCAACGCGGCGGTGTTCGTTCTCAACGGCCTGGCCTGCGGCGAGCCGCCGCTGGGCAACATGTATCACGTCGTGGTCTTTCTCGCACTCTGCTTCCTGCCGCTCTACCTCGTGCTCGCACGCAAGGAGGGCCTGGCCTGGGTGCATGCCTGGTTCGCCCTCACCGCCGCGTTGCCGCTGGTCGGGGCGCTGTTCATGCGGCGCGATACGCTCTGGCGGCGTATGCCCGCCCTGCAGTCGCCGTGGTTCGTGCCGCATGTGGTCGGCTATATGATCGCCTATTCGCTGGCCGGCGTTGCGTTCGCGCTCACGGTTGCCGGCCTGGTGAAGCAGCAGACAGCCCGGCAGAACGGCGCCGAGCTGCACGCGCGTTACCGGCGTGCAAGCTACCAGACGGCCCGGCTCGGGTTCCCGTTCATGACCTTCGGCCTGCTGTCCGGCGCGCTCTGGGCCGAGGAGGCCTGGGGCGCCTATTGGTCGTGGGACACGAAGGAGACGTGGTCGCTCATCACCTGGATCCTGTATCTCATCTACTTCCACTGCCGCCGGACGCCCAGCCTGCGCCGCTACGCGCCCCTGGTCCAGGTGCTGGCCTTCCTCGCTCTGCTCATCACCTTCCTGGTCGTCAACCTGTTCCCCCTGCTCGGCAGCGTGCTGCACAGCTATGCGTAATGCGCCCCGCACAGGGCGGGACAAACGGCGCGGTCAGTGGCTTCTCGTTTGCGCCTCGGGCAGCACGAGACGTTGCCGGTCAATGCCCGCCTCTTCCAGCCAGAGGTCGGCGAGGTTCGGGTCGATCGCGTAGAGGGCGCGGGCGGCATCTTCCCGCACGAGGGAGTCGTCGTGTTTCAGCAGTTCGCGCAGCGGGTCGATCGCCTCGAGCGGTCTCATGCGCCCGATCGCCCCGATCACCTCGCGCCCGGCGGTGCCCTGCACGCCCGGCAACGCTTCGAGCAGGGCGGCTTCCGACTCCCTACCCAGTCCGGCCAGGGCCCGGGCAGCGGCCTTGCGGACCGTGAAGACGGGATCCTGGAGCGCGGCCATCAGGTGCGGCACGGCACGCGGGTCGCCGATGTCGCGCAGAGCATTTACCGCCAGCACGCGCCGGCGCTCCTTCTCGTGCGTCAGGAACGGGAGCAGGCCGGGCACCGCCTCGCGTGCCTTCCACTTGCCGAGCGTGCGCGCCGCCGCGCCGCCCGCCTCCTCGTCGTCCAGAAGCGGCATCACGGCCCCGGCATACTGCGGTGTGTCGTAAAAGCCCAGAAAGAACGCCGTCAGTTTCCGGGTTTGAACGTGCTCTGAGCCGAGCCCTTCCAGCAGCACGGGCGCGCCCTCCGCGGTCGGGACCTTGTCCACAAGCTGCTCCATCAGGATCTGGACGTACAGGTTCGTGATGTGCGCATGCTGGACCAGCCAGTGCAGCGTCCCGGTCCCTCGCGCGTGCAGTTCATCATAGGCCGCCTGCTTGCGTTGCTGCTTCGCCGGCGTTGTCGCATAGCGCTGCACATGCACCAGCAGTTCGTCGAAGTCCGCGCTCCTCGGATCGAATGGGGCCAGCTCGCGGGCCGGGCCGCCGGGCTCGCCCGGCGCGGCCGGGCCCAACAGGCAGCATGCGCCCAACAGCAGGCGCCGGATCACGCGGCTGAGCGCGCGCGTGCGCGAACAGGGCGCCGTGCGCCGCCGGGCCGGCTCGCGGGGAGAGGCTGTCTCAAAACCCGGACCACACGTTGCCACACGCCTTACGGCGTTAACTACAAACGGCGTATCTGATGGTCTCTGCCGTTTGTAGCTTCGGCCTGAGGCCGATCGGCCCCTGGCTGAAAGCCCGTTCAGCCAAAGGCTGATCGGCCTCAGGCCGAAAGGGCTGTTCCCCGGTT
>JAFGHX010000261.1 GCA_016929905.1 Kiritimatiellia bacterium | reverse complement strand
TGCCCCGGGAACGCCCCTCACGGGGCTTCCACCACAGGCGCCTATTCGACACTACAAACGGGCGCAACGCCATAATGAGAATTGCTGCCGTGGCTTCCCACATTCTTGCAGGTTCGGGCATTCCATGCTATTCTCAACGAAAGGAGAAGGACAATGCATCGCTACACGCCGTCGAAAGAACGCGTCCGCGCCGAGTGGCTGCGGAGAAGGCGGGCCGAGCGGCGCGGCCGCGCGGCCGGCCCTGTCATTCCCGACAACAGCGAACCGTGGTTGGACCGCCCGCCCGCGAGCCTCGGGGACCTGATTCGGATTTCGGACGAGATCCTTAAGCTGGAAGCGTCATGGAAGAATCGAGTCGAGCGTTCGTAGAATCTCTCGCTGAAGAGGGGCGGGTTCTGCTGCTGGGAGGGCTGGCCGTCATCGCACACGGCCTGACGCGAGCGACCACGGATATCGACGTCTGGCTCGATCCCTTGTCCAGCGCCGCGGAATGGGCGGGTCTCTTGCGCCGAGTGCTCGCGAGGTTCGGTGGCGCAAAGCCTTACGATCTGAGGGCAAAGTGCGTCGTTGCGTGTGTGGACATCGAGACTGTGGTTGATCGCGACGGCGTTGTCCGTGTGGTCGGACTTGACCGGCCCATCGACGTCTTTCGCGTTCCCCACAATCTGTCGGCCGAAGACTTCGCCGAGGTCTGGCGCCGCGCGGGGGCTGATACCGGCAGCGCCAGGTTGCCCGACGCAATCGACCTCCTGGTTACGAAGGAGGAGACGGCCAGGCCTCAAGATGTTGCGGATGTGTCGTTCCTCGAAGAGAAGGTTCGAAGACGTCTGGGCCTCCTGCTCCGGGGATGCGGCTTGCCGGAGGCGAAAGCGGCGTTCGAACGCTACGCGGACCATGAGACGTGCCGCGCGGCTCTGGAGAATCCGGACGCCGGCGTCCGGGAACTGGCCTTGAACACCTTGCGTGAGTTCGCCGCCGACGGCGATCCGTTCGCCGGGGAGATCCTTGCCGCCCACGAGTCTGCCCATGAGTCATGAACAGGCGCCTGTGGATCGCCAGATTGCCGGATACGGAGTCCGATTCCGTTTCCCGGATGATGATGGCGGCCGGCCGTCGGATCCGGGGAGTCGTTCTGACTCCGGGGCGGCCATGCCCCGGCTCATGATCGACGTGAGGACCGGGCCGCCGGGAGCGGGCGAGGAGGAAGCGCGCGACAACGGGCCGCTGCCCTTGGCCGGGGAAGACGAGTATGCCGGCGGCCTGGATCCGGACGCGGGAGCCGCCTGGGTCCGGCTGAGCAGCGCGCATCCGGACGCCGCATTGGCCAATTTCGTGCGGCGGGCGTTGACCCATCTGATTCTGGCCGAAGGGGGGCTGGTGCTTCACGCGGCCTGCGTGGGGGAGGGGGAGAAAGCCTGCGTCTTCTTCGGCCCGTCCGGGGCCGGCAAGTCGACGGTATGCCGCCTGTCGACAGGGATGACCGTCGCCAGCGACGACATGACCGCGATACGGTGGACGCCGAAGGGATGCCGGGCGTGGGGCCTGCCTTCTGCCGTGTGCCCGTCCGGGCCTGCTGCCGCCGGACCGAACGGGCACACCGGGCCGTTTGCGATTCGAGCGCTTTTTGCGCTGGTGCAGAATGCCGATGTCTACGCCAGGCCACTGCGCAAGGCGGCGGCTCTGGCCAGGATGATGGCCGTCCCGTTCCACGCGCTGTCCGCGGATGCACAAGGCGCGGGCAAGGCGCTGGATGCGCTGCGCCGGCTGGTCGAAGATGTGCCGTGTTTTGAACTGCATTTCCGGGAGGACCCGGGCTTCTGGGAGACGATCCGGCGGCTGGGGGTGTGAGGCGAGGGTAGAAGCGGCGTCTCGCCGCTTCCCACGGGCCGAAGGCCCGGGCGCTCCGGCGGCACGGAGTGCCACCGGGAGGAAGAGCGGCGAGAGAACTTGACAAGTCTGCTGTATTCCGGAGGGGGGATGAGGGTGAGCGACATGAACAACGACAGCGTACTCCGCCGGTCGGAACATGCCGTGCACCGGATTGTGGATGGCGAGGCGGTGATCGTCGAGCCGAACAAGGGCCTCGTCAACGTCGTCAACGATTCCGGTACGCGTATCTGGGAACTGCTGGACGGGCAGCGGACGGTGGGCGCCATCGCCGAATCGATAGAACGCGAGTTCGACGTCCCGGCCGAAACCGCGTTGGCCGATGCGCTCGAATTCCTGCGCGATTGCGCGGAGAAGGGATTGGTTGTGTAGAACATGAGCAAAGACGCACAACCCACTCCCTACCAGAACATCCTGGCGAAGACCTACGAGCAACGGATCCCGTTCACGGTTCACTGGGAACTGACCTATCGCTGCAATCTGTCCTGCGTGCATTGCTACGCTGGAAAGAACGGCGCGGGCGCGGAACTGACCCTGAAGGAGGTTGAAGACGTGCTCGACCAGCTTGTCCGGGCCGGTTGTCTCTTTCTGGTTTTCACCGGCGGCGAGATCGCCTGCCGGCGGGACGTGATGAAGATACTCAGGCTTGCACGGGAGCGCGGCTTCGCGTTGCGCCTGATGACCAACGGGACGCTGCTGACGCAGGAGATGATCGAAACCATCGGCGCGCTCGAGCCGCTGTCCGTCGATATCAGCCTGTACGGCATGGACCCCGCGCGGCACGAGCGGATCACGGGGGTGAAGGGGTCCTGGCTGAAAGCCGTCGAGGCGATCAAACGCTGTCTGTCCGCCGGCATCCCCACGGCCATCAAGTCGGTCCTGATGAAGTACAACGCCGGCGAATTCTCCGCTCTGCGCCGCTTTGCCGCGGACAACGGGGCCCGATTCGTCTTTGACTACATGCTGGTGCCGTCGGACGACGGCAGCGCCAAGATGGCCGAACACGGGCTGTCGGAGGATGACCTGTACGCATTTCTCTCGGCCAACATGCCGCGCGAGCGGCCGGCGAAACGCGTCGCCGCCGCCGACAGGGCCCGCGCGCGCCCGCTCTGCGGCGCCGGCTCCAACGCCCTTGCCATTTCTCCGTTCGGCGACGTCTTTCCGTGCCTGGCTTTCCGGCAGAGCATCGGGACGCTGAAATCGCAGCGTCTGCGCCGGATTTTGGCGGCGCCCGTGCTTGATAAGTTCAGGAAGGCCCGGTACAATGCCCTCGAAACGTGTGCACGTTGCGGGCTGCTCCCCTTCTGCAACCGATGTTCGGGGGTGGCTTGGGCCGAATGTGGAGACGCGTTTGGCGCGCCGGGTTCCGCGTGTATGGCCGCAAGGGCGATGAAGCGCGCATGGGAGACCCCCGCGGCATCATGAACAAGAAGAAGAAGAAGGCATACGCCAAACCCAGGATCGTGTACCGGGACAAGATTGAGGTCCTGGCGGCGGTGTGTGACTCGTCCTGGACGCCGGACGTGACGTGCATGCTGGTCGGGAATCCGGCCTGCATCAAGACACGGTTCGGCTGATTCGCGCCGGGGCACAGGGGGTGAGGCGCGACTGGACGGGCCTGCGGCGGGCTCCCGGCGCCAACGGTGTACGCATGCCGCTATCCGCCATCTTCCTCCAAGATCTGCTGCTGAGGCTCTGTTCCGCCGCCGGAGAGAACGGGGAGCCGGAAGCGGCTGTACGGGTTCTCGGCACACTCGGCGAAGACTGGCGCGGACTGGCGCGCGCGATTGAGCGCGAGGGGCTCGCGCCTCTGGCCTACCACGTCACCCGCCGCCTGCTCCCGGTCGACGGGGCGCCCGAGGGCCTCACGGGTTTTCTGAGGGCGGCCTATCATGCCGCCTTGGCGCGGAACACCCTGTTCCTGCGCGTGCTCGACGCGGTGTCCGATCGGCTTGCGGGCATTCCGCACATCGTGCTCAAAGGCGCGTATCTGGCCACGCGCGTGTACGACAACCCGGCGCTGCGCGGGTTCGCCGATATCGACCTGTTGGTTCGGAAGACGGATTTCGCCGGCGCGGACAGCCGGTTGAACGAGGCGGGCTACACCCGCGCGGAGCAGGGCGCCGTGGAGGGGACGGCGGCTTTCCTCAACAGTGTGCGATACACGGCGAGCTCTGGCGGGCCGTCTGTTCACGTGCATTGGCATCTCCTCAATTCCATCCTCCCGAAGTACCGTGCCGCGCACATGGACATCGATGAGGTCTGGCAGCGGGCACGGCCGATGAGCCCGGATCGCGCGGACCAACTCGCCCTGGCGCCGGAGCACGTGATCATCCATCTGGCCGACCATGCGCTTCGGCACTCTTTCGACAGGCTCAGCCTGGTCTGCGACATGGAACGGGTCGTCGTCGCGCTGGGGCCGGAACTCGACTGGTCCTGCCTGACGGCCGACAGTCTCCGGTGGGGGTTGGGCAGGCAAGTCTACCACGGTCTGTCGATGCTCTGCCGTACGACGGCGTGCCGGGTGCCGCCCGATTGCCTCGAAGCGCTCCGGCCGAAACGCATGGGGTTCGCCGAACGCCTCTTCGTGCGCCTGGCCCTCAAGGGCCGCCGTGGCGGCGAGCTCTCCAATCTGGTGTATGTCGACGCCATGCCGACGCTGGGCGGCAAATGCGCATTTCTGTGGCGCGCCCTTTTCCCGCCGCGCCGCGTGCTGGCCATGGCCTATGGCCGGCCTCCGGAACAGATCGGCCTGGGCGACTACCTGCGCCGCATCGTGCGCGGCGCGCGGGGAACGTGTCGGCTTGTGAGGCGCGGGAAGTAGAAGCGGCGTCTCGCCGCTTCCTCCCCGCCGGCACCCGGTGCCGGCGGGGAGGGGCGGGCCTTGGGCGTGTGGAAAGCGGCGAGACGCCGCTTCTACTATGGCTTACTGGAGTTCCTGGCGGATTTTGAGCAAGAGGTGCTGGAAGGCCTCGTTGGTGGGCACCAGTTGGGTGATGGTCTGGATGTCGCGGATCGCGATGTCGAGCCGGCCGATCTGGTAGCAGATCGTACCGCGCGCCTGGCGCAGGGCCAGGTTGCCCGGGTCCAGATGGATAGCCCGCGTCAGATCCGTCACGGCCTCCTCCGCCCGGTGCGCGCGCCACGCGGCGATCGCGCGTCCGGAAACGGAGTCCACGTCGTTGGGCGAGTTCTCCAGAATCTTGGTGAACACCTCGATGGCCTGGTCGTAGTGCCCGGTGTGGTAGAGGCACAGCGCCGAATTGTACCAGGCGAGTCGTGCGTGTTCGTGGTTCTGCTCGACGAGTTCCGTGAAGATCTCCGTGGCGGCTGGGTACTCCTGGTTCTGGTACCGGCAATAGGCTTCGAGAAACTGCGCGTATTCCGGCGATTCGTCGCTGAGCAGTCTGCGCACCTTCTTGAACGAGTCCGCCGCCATCGCGAACTGGCCCATGCTCAATTGGACGAGGCCCAGGTCGTAACGCAGGAAGCCGCTCTCGGGATTGTTCGTGACCTCGTTCGAAAGCACGGTCACCAACGACTCCGTCGCATCGGTCAGGATCTGACTCGCCGCCCAGTTGTGGACGGCGATGTCGTTGCCGGGCAGGCAGACCATGGCGTTGGAAAACGATTGCTTGGCCAACGATATCTGCTGAGCTTCCACGAAGGCCAGGCCGGCCTTGAGCCACTCCTGCCCGACCCGCGGCGTGTGCGGCGCGTTCGACGTCAGCAGCTTGATCGTCACGCTCATGTTCTCGGCGCCGGAGCTTTTCGGTATTTTCGACAGCGCCTTGACGACCTGCGCCTCGTACCGCTGCTTTCGGCTCAGGCGCTTGAAAAAGCCGGTTCCGGGCTGCCGGTCGCCGTTCTGCTCCGGCAAGGGCGAGAAGAACGGGGTCCGGGCATCGGAGGGCAGGCGCGGCTCCAGAAAAAGCTCGACGGACAGCGGAGCCTGCTCCGGTTCATGGACCGGTTCGGGTGCCGGTGCGCCCGCCGGCTGAGTCGCCGACTTCTCGCGCGCCACGTCGGTCTGCAGCACGGTGAAGCTGGTCGTCAGAAACGTGCCCAGCAGAGCCGAGAGCTCCGAGTCGGAGTGGCCCTCGAGTATGGTCCGAATGCTCACCCGGTCTTCGTCCTCGTCCTCCTCGGGCCGCTCCTCGTCCTCCTCGGCCTTTTCTCTTGGCGCCGCCGTCGGCGAGACCAGGCTGAGGTCCATCCAGGTCGTGCTGAGGCATTTCTGGGTGATCACCCGGATCGCCTTGCTGGGCTCGCTTGCGGGCCAGTCCAGAACGAACGGCTTCATGCGCAGGCTGGCCTTCTGGACGGCCTCGTCGTACGGAATCGAGCCCAGGTAGTACAGGCTGACATCGAGGTAGTTGCGGCAGATGTCAACGAGGCTGTCGCCCAGAATGCAGGTGGTCGTCGGGTTCTGGTTGATGATCAGCGCCGGCCGGAACGAGGCCGCGATCTCGCGTATCTGCTGCCCGGCCGCCTCGTCGGTCTCCTTCACCAGGTCGGCCAGCGTGCTGAGGGTGTCGCCCTTCACCTTGTCCGGCGCGGTCTTGAACGCGTTGATGATGTTGAGCACCTGCTTCTTGCGGCCGAACCGGCGCGTCAGGATGCGGAAGACCGCATTCTTCAGGAACTCGTACGCGTTTAGAACCGCCGTCGGCTCGGGCAGGGTCACGATGATGGCCGACTGGGTAATGGCGAAGAAGTCGATGACGTTGTAGCTCGTGCCTGCGCCGAGGTCGAGAATCACGTAATCGTAGTCCAGCTTCGTCAGCGCCTTGAGCAGCTTGAGCTTGCGCTGGTACTCCAGGTTGGCAATGCCCGGAATGAAACCGTTGCCGGAGATGAACCACAGGTTCGGAATGCCCGTTTCGATCGCGAAATCGGCGAGTTCCCGGCTCTTCTGCGCGTAGAGGAAATCACCGACGCCCCGATCCGTTGTGCGGAGCCCGAAAAGCGTGTGCAGGTTGGCGCCGCCCAGGTCGACGTCGACGGCCACCACACGCCGGCCGGCCTGGGCCAGGCAAATCGCAAGATTGGCGCTGACCACGCTCTTGCCCGCCCCGCCTTTCCCGCCCCCGACAGGGATGATCTGCACGCTTTTCTTGGCCATGCGGGGGATTATAGCCGGTTCCGGGGCGGAGTCAACATGCGATCACCGCGCTCGCGCCGCGGGGAAGATCAGTACCTGGGCCGGACGAAGACGAAGTAAACCAGCAGGATCGCCGCAATCACGTAGTTGAACCAGCGCGCTTCCCGGGCCCGGCCGGAGAGCAGTTTGATGAGGGGGTAGCTGATGAACCCCAGCGCCAGGCCGTCGGCTATGGAGTAGGTCAGCGGGATGCCGACCATCGTGAGGAAGGCGGGAATGCACTCGGAATAGTCGTCCCAGTCGATCTTGCGCACGTTGACGAGCATCATGGCGCCCACAAGGACGAGGGCCGGCGCCGTGATGCTCGGATAGCTGCCGACCATGGCGATGATCGGGCTGAAGAATACCGACAGCAGAAACAGGGCCGCCACCGTCAGGCCCGTCAGGCCCGTCCGCCCGCCCTGCTCCACGCCGGCGGCACTCTCGATGAAACTCGTCACCGTGCTCGTCCCGAGGCAGGCGCCCGTCACGGTCCCCACCGCGTCGGACAGCAGCGCCCGGTTCGCGCGCGGCAGCTTGTTGTCTTTCAGGAATCCGGCCTGCTCGCTCACGCCGACGAGCGTCCCGATCGTGTCGAACACGTCCATGAACAGGAAGATGACGATGAACGGAATCATCGTCATCGACACGGCGGCCGCCAGGTCCATCTTGAAGAACGTCGGCGCAAGCGCCGGCAGCGATACCACGCCCGTCGCCAGCCGGAACAGCCGTACCAGCTTGGAGCCGGCCATCAGATGCGACTGCTTCAAAGCCGGCGCCGCCTCCAGCATCAGCGCCAGCGCGACGCACAGCAGCGTGGTGGCCAGGATGCCCCACAGAATGGAGCCGCGTACTCGGCGCACGTGCAGGACGGCCGTCAGAAGCAGGCCGAAGAAGAAGACGAGCAGATCGATCGAAACGAAATGCGCGTTCAGCTTCACAAGCGTGCCCGGGCTCAACACCGGGCCGCCGTCGGTTGGAATGATGACCGCCGCCGTCTGGATCAGGCCCGCGTTCTGCAGCCCGATGAACGCGATGAACAGGCCGATCCCCACGGCCATCCCGTTCTTCATGCTCGGGCTGATCGAGTTGATGATCGCCTCGCGCGTGCCCAGCACCGAGAGCAGCAGAAAGAGCAGCCCGGAAATGAAGACGACACCGAGCGCCACCTGCCAGCCGTTCTGAAACCCGGCGCCCGCCGCCGCCGGTATGACGGAGAGGACGAACAGGAAATTCTCGCCCATGCCCGGCGCCTGGGCGATCGGGTACCGGGCATACAGCGCCATCACGGCCGTGGCCAGCGCCGCGGCCAGACAGGTCGCGGTCATCACGGACTTGAAATCCATGCCGGTCGCAATCGGTGGGTCAAAGAACACGCCCGACAGGATGGCGGGCTGCAGGAAGATGATGTAGGCCATGGTCAGAAACGTCGTCACCCCGGCCAGCACTTCTGTCTTGGCCGTCGTGCCGTTTTCGCGCAGCCGAAAGAAACGGCCGAGCACGTTCTCGGGTCCTGCCTCACTCATGTTCTTCTCCTGCGGTTTGCAAGCCCTTCTTGGGGCTTGGCTTTTCGGTCTGCAGATGATACGGTGACCGGACTCGTAAGCCGGGGACTCTGGCTGGGAGGTAGACCGTGCGGGGCGTTGTGTTCCTCAAAGCGTGCCTCATGACCGTTGTCGGCGCGTTCGTTACCTGGCTCGTGTTTCAGGTGCCTACCCTTGTCATCAACAGCATGCTCGGGGCGGTGGCCCGCGATCCCTGGTTCTTCGGCGCTCCGTTGCTGGCAGGCGCGCTGCTGGGCATCGTGTTCCCGTTCTGGCACAGGCTGATCGCCAAGATCGTCGGACGCGCCCCGTTGTTCGCCGTGTCGGTCGCGTTCTGGGTTCCCTGCCTTGTCGTGCTCGTCATCTGGGCCAGCTTGCTGCAGGGGGGCATAGGCGGAAACCTGCCGGTTTTCCTTATCAAGAAGGCCATACGCATTGCCGTCGCCAGTTTCATGGGCGGGTTCATCATGTTCCTGCTCGGCCGCATCCTCCACTATCGGCTGGAAGACCCGACAGACGTCTGGTGACGGGCCGCGGGCATTGGCTCACCGCCTGCGGCGGCTCGCGTCATTGGGCGCTGCGCGCCCAGCCATTGGGCGCTTGCGCGCCCGGCCATTGGGCGCTGCGCGCCCGGTCATTGGCGCCTGCGGCGCGTCATTTCCTAGAATGACGCTCGCGCAGCGAGCCCATGACGGCGCGCAGCGCGCCATGACGGCCCGAAGGGCCCAATGACGCTCGCGCAGCGCTAGTCGGTCTTCCGGGTGCGTTTCCGCAGCTCCGGTTCCACGTACTTCGCCATGCATTCGGGGCAGATGCCGTGGCTGAACTCCGCCTCGGTGTGGTCCTCGATGTAGCGTTCCACTTCCTGCCAGTAGTTCTGATCGTTGCGCACTTTCTTGCAGTAGCAGCAAATGGGCAGCAGGCCCTGCAGTTGCTTGACCTGCGCCAGCGCCTGCTCCAGAGTCCGAATGTGCTTGGCCAGATCCCGCTCCAGGTTCACGACACGCTCGCCGACGGCTACGCGGGCGCCGAGTTCGTCCAGGTCGAACGGTTTGGACACGTAGTCGTCCGCGCCCGCCTTGAGCCCGTCAACAATGTCCTGGGCCTTGCCTTTCGATGTCACGATGATGACGTAGACATAGCCGGCCTGTTTGCTCGCCCGGATCCGGCGGCATATCTCCAGCCCGTCCAGGCCCGGCATGATCCAGTCCAACACCGCCATCCCGAGCTCGCCTTCCAGCTTCTTGAACGCGTCCCAGGCTTCAAGGCCGTCCCGTGCGGCCACGACCTCGTACCCCCAGCCGGTGAACGCCTGCTCGAGTATCTTGCGGCTCAGATCATCGTCTTCGGCAAGGAGAATTCTCATGCAGCGGAGTGTCGAGTGTCCGCCCGCCGGTGTCAAGGGGGAAGTGTCGCAGGCCGGAAGGTCGGCAGGTCGATGGTCGATGGTTGATGGTCGATGGTCCATGGTCGATGGTGTCCGTGGCTCTTTGTGTGAGCGTCAGGGGGGGGCTGCGGGCCGGCACGGGTTCGCGCTTGGCGCCGTGATCTCCGGAATTGACGCGCCACGCCTGCATTTTTTGCTTGCACCCGCGCGTCCCGGTCGAAAGACTCTGTTGCGGACCTTCGACTTTCGAGCATCAACCATTGACCATCGACCATTGACCATCGACCTCGTTCGCCGGGAGGGCACGCCGCATGACGTTTCTGGATCTCGTTCGCCAACGCCGCAGCGTACGGCGCTACGCCGCCACGCCGGTGCCGCGGGAGCGTCTCGAGAGGGCCCTGGAAGCGGCGCGCCTGGCACCCTCGGCCTGCAACTCGCAGCCGTGGTCGTTTCTCGTGGTGGATGAGCCCGAATCGAAACGCCGGCTGGCCGAGCAGGCCTTCGGCGGTGTATACGCCATGAACCGGTTTGCCGCCGATGCGCCCGTCCTGGTTGTCGTCATCACGGAACGATCGCGCTACGCGGCCATGCTCGGCGGCATGTTCCGCGGGACCCGGTTCAACCTCATCGACGTCGGCATTGCCTGTGAACATTTCGTGCTGCAGGCTGCCGAGGAGGGGCTGGGCACCTGCTGGCTCGGTTGGTTCGACGAAAAGGCGGTCAAGCGCGTGCTCGGATTGCCCGGCAGAACGAAGGTGGACATCCTGATCAGTGTGGGCTTCCCGGCGGAGGAGGCGCCGAAGGCGAAAGCGCGCCGCCCGTTGGACGACGTGCGGCGGTACCGGTGAGGGCCCTTCGGGCCGTCATGGGGCGCTGCGCGCCGTCACTGGCTCGCTGCGCGAGCGTCATTTAGGAAATGACGCGCCGCAGGCGCCAATGACCGGGCGCGCAGCGCCCAATGACGCGAGCCGCCGGAGGCGGCGAGCCAACGACCGGCCGCTATCGCTCGATGCCGCGGCGCGCCCGAACGCCCGCGGCGTAGTAGTGCTTGCGACACGTCATCTCGGTGACCAGGTCGGCCTTGGCCAGCAGGCGCCGGTCCGCACCGCGGCCCGTGAGCACCAGCTCCACCGGCGCCGGTTTGTCGTCGATCAACCGCAGGAACGCCTCGGCGGGAAGAAGGCCCAGTGCGACGGCAACGTTTGCCTCATCGGCGATGACCACGTCGTACTGCCCGGATTGAACGGCGCGGCGCAGTCTCGTCAGACCGCGGCGCGCGGCCGCCGTGTCCGCTGTCGACGGCTTGCCACGCACGAAACCGCCGCGCCCGTAGCGCTCGACGGTGACGTCCGGGAACCGCGCGCGCAGGGTGCGGCTCTCGCAGGTGTCGGCACGTTTCAGAAACTGTCCCATATACACGCGCAGTCCCGCGCCGGTCGCGCGCACGATCAGCCCCAGGGCCGCCGTCGTCTTGCCTTTCCCGTCACCCGTATAGATGTGTACGTAGCCGTTCATGACGATGTCGAAGAGCCGTCCTGGCTGTTGGTGCCGGGCCTTCGGCCCGGGGGAAGCGGCGGGACGCCGCTTCTACTCTGGCACTTCACGTACCCATCCAGTCTACGCCCAACCCCTGGCGGAAGAAAGTTCCAATTCCGCGCGCTCGACGCGGGGAATTGGAGCTTTCGCTTGACACCGCGACAGGAATTGGTAGGCTGTAGCCCCTTGAAAAGGACCGAAGATCGATGAAAAGAACGTACCAACCGTCCAAGAAGAAGCGGCAGCGCAAGATCGGGTTTCGGGCGAGAATGGCAACGGCCGGCGGCAGAGACGTCATCAAACGCCGCAGACGGAAGGGCCGGGCCCGCTTGACCGCCTGAGGAGACCCATGACGCGGGACGCCCGTTCTGGCTGCCGCAAGGAGCCATGCCGCGAAGCCGGTGAGACTGAGTTCCGACCCGACCGCCGGCTTTCCAGAGCTCAGCGTCTCACGCAGTCACGCCACTTCGCGGAAGCGTATCGGCAGGGGCATCGGCATGTGGGACGGTATATGGTTTTGTGGGTCCGGCATGCCGAGGACGGGGCTTTGCGGCTGGGCGTGGTCGCAAGCCGGCGGGTCGGCAAGGCGGTGCAGCGCGCCCGGGCGAAACGACGTTTGCGCGAAGCGTATCGTCGGAACCGGCACAGATTCAATGGCACGTGCGATGTCATTCTCGTCGCGCGCAGCGCCATTCTGAGTGCCGATTGGCTCGGCGTCGAGCGTGAACTTCTCGCTCTGGCCGAACGCGCCCGGCTGGTCTCGATGACCCATGAATGATGAAGGAATGAAGAATGCCGGGTCAGTGCCGATTCTTTCCGGCCCGGCCGGTTCTTCATTGTGAGTCCGGCCGGGGGCGGGGTTCCGGGTAGTCTATGATCGCGAAGCTGCTGATCGGCTTGATTCGGGTCTATCAGGTGGTGTTGTCGCCACTGTTCAGGGGGTGTTGCCGCTTTCGGCCGTGCTGTTCGTCTTATTGTATTGAGGCGCTTAGACGGTTCGGCGCTTTGAAAGGCTTGTACCTGGGCATTCGGCGGATTCTCAAATGCCATCCGTTTCACCCCGGGGGCGTTGATCCCGTGCCGGAGAAATGGGCCGGACATGAATAGGAAAGACCTGCCAATCATTGTGTTGCTGTTTGCGCTCCTGATCGCCTGGCCCTTCATCTACAAGCGTTTCTTCGCGCCGCCGCCCCGGCCGCCTGCGCAGGAAGCCGAACCGCCAACGTCGCCCTCCGAACCGCAGGCGTCTGAACAGGGCGCGGCCGAAGCCGAGCCCGCTGCCGAGCCGGGGCTGGAGGGCAGGGCCGAGGCGGACCTCGCGACCCGCCCGGCGCCCGCCATTTCGGCGGCCCCGGAACCGGCCGAGCCGGAGACCGCTGTCGAGCCCGAATCGGAGCGGGAGCCGGCCGCCCCGGAGCGGGAGGAACGGCGCGAACGGCTCAGCACGCCCAGGATGCAAGTCGCTGTTTCCTCCTGGGGCGGCGGCGTGGTGAATGCCGAGCTCAAGGAGTACCCCCAGACACTCGAGCCGGATAGCCCGCCCGTCACGCTTGACTTCATGCCGTGGCCGGCCCTGACCTATACCGAACTGCCCGGTCTGGACCGACGCGCCGACTTCGAGCTTGGCGTGGAGGAGCCGGGCGCGAAGGTCCGGCTCACGCGCACGCTGGAATCCGGCCTCGAACTGGTCCGCACGGTCAGCGTGGCCGGCGACTACAGCCTGGAAGTTACGGATGTGTTTTCGAACAAGGGCCCCAGCCCTGTCAGCCTGCCCGAACACGGCCTGCAGGTCGGCCCCATGGCGCAGATCGAGAGCAAGAGCCACCAGCGCGGGTTCGCCTTCCTCGGTATTGACGCGTTGCTGGCCGGCGGGCGCGGCGTCCGGCACTGGGGCCGGAAGAAGTTCCTTTCCGGCGAGTTGATCCTCGATGACCTGTTCCTCGAGGAACAGCACCGCGGCGGCTGCATGATGTTCAGACGGCTGAGCCGGCCGCTGCCCGCCGAAATCGATGAGATCCAGCCGATCGAAGCCGAGTGGCTCGGCGCCAAGAACAAGTTCTTCGTCCAGATCGTTCGGCCGGAAGACGAGGCCAACAAGTACCGGCTGTACGCCAGGCGTGCCGTGTCGCCCCGCGAGACAAAGGATAATCCGAAGTCCTGGGCGAAGGCGCCCGTGCTCGAAGAAGTCCGCGCTTCCATCCGGTTCCCCGCGCGCGCGCTCGGGCCCGGCGAGTCGTTCACGCGCAAGTCGCACTACTTCGTCGGGCCGAAGAAATTCGCGTTGCTCAAGGACCTCGGGCATTCGCAGGGCGATGCCATGAATTTCGGCCTCTGGGCGCCCGTCTGCAAGGTGCTGCTCATGGCCCTGAACGGCATCTACGGCCTGCTGCCCAACTACGGCGTGGCGATCATCCTGCTCACCATCCTCATCCGCGTGCTGTTTTGGCCCGTTACGCACAAGAACTCCGCCCACATGAAGAAGATGCAGGACATCCAGCCGCTGCTGAAGGAACTGCGCGCCAAGCACAAAGACAACCCCAGGCGGCTCCAAGAGGAGACCATGGCCTTATACAAGGAGCACAAGGTCAATCCGCTCGGCGGCTGTCTGCCCATGCTGATCCAGATTCCCGTTTTCATCGCCCTGTTCGGCGTCTTGCGCAGTGCCGTCGAACTGCGCTTCGCCCCGTTCCTCTGGATCCCCGACCTCAGCGAGCCCGAGGGCCTGCTGGCCGGCATGCTGCCGGGCGGGTTCAGCCTGAATATCCTGCCCATCTTCATGTCCGCCACCATGTTTATCCAGCAGAAGCTCACACCCGCCGCCGGCGACCCGAACCAGCAGAAGATGATGGCATTCATGCCGCTGATGATGCTTTTCTTCTTCTATAATATGCCGTCCGCTCTCGTCCTGTACTGGTCCACCAACCAGTGCCTCATGATTGGCCAGCTGCTCATCCAGAAACGGCGCAAAGCCGCCAAGGAAGCATAGGGCGCTGCGCGCCGTCATGGGGTGCTTCGCACCGTCATTCTAAGGAAACGATGCGCCGCAGGCGCCAATGACCGGGCGCGCAGCGCCCGCCTGACGCGAGCCGCCGCAGGCGGTGAGCCCATGACCGGCCCGCAGGGCCGCCTGACGCGTGGCAGGCGCCAATGACCGCCTCGCCAGCCCCCCCCCTGAAAAGTGCAGATTGTGTTTGACAAGCCCCTTTATTTGCCATACTTTCCAACGAGTAGACTGTCGAGATGTGCCGACGCGGGCGGGGTTTCGCCTGACGCCGGCGCTGTATGTTGTGTGCAGGTAGCGCTGGAACTCAGTTCGACTCGATACGACGTATCAGGAGGTCGCAATGGCTAAGGCACTGCGGGTTTTCATCATTCTGGGGTTCCTGTTGAGCATTGGAGCGTTGGTGCTCGGAATCATGCTGTTCAATCAGCGCGAGATCCTGAAAGGCCGGACCCAGAAACTGGAGAATTGCCTCCTGGAAGTCGCCAAGACCATCGAAACGGAGCGTGAGGGCGACGCCATGGTCAGCATCAACAAAGACAAGTTGATGACCTACGACGACATGCAGGGCCAGCTCGATATCCTCGTGGCCAAGGCCGTGAATCAGAGAGAGAGCCTCGAGCAGACCCGCAACGACCTGGACCAGACCAACGAAGTGCTGCGCATCACCAGTATCGAGCTGAAGGAAACCAAGCAGCAGCTCGCCGACGCCCGCGCGGAGATCACCCGTCTCAACGGCGAGATCGCGACGCTCAACAGCAAGATCGACGAACAGCGCCGCAAGATCGCCGAACTCGAGCAGGAGAAGTCCGAGCTCAAGAACGAGATCGAAGAGCTCAACACCAAGATCACAAAGCTCGAAGAAGAAATCGAGATGCACAAGGACGAGATCCAGAGCCTCAAGAACGACATTGCGCGGCTGACGAAGGAGGAAGTGATCACGCTTGTAGGCGTCAAGAGAGGCGTGAAGGGCAAGGTGCTGATCGTCAACCCCGACTGGAATTTTGTCGTGTTCGCCATTGAGGCGGACGACATCATCGACAAGGGACACAACGCGGCCTTCCTCGTTCAGCGTGGCGAACAGCTCGTGGGACGGGTCAAGATTACGGCGATCAAGAAGAATTGGGCCGTTGCCGACATCCAGCCCGAGTGGCAGCAGATGCCGATTCAGGAAGGAGACTACGTTGTCTACATTCCATAAGTTCCTGACCGTTCTGGCTGTCCTGACTGCGGCCTGTTTCGTGGCGCTGGTCGTGCTGCAGGTCCTGGAACTGGTGCACTACGACGCCGAGCCGTCCGTGTGGGTCAAGACTCCATGAGCCGTGTGCCGCCTGACCCTTCAGCACGGAAGCCGCGTACTGGATCGTTTCTCTTCCGTACTCCGCTTTCGCGCCGTTGCGCGCGCGCGTTTTCCTTTCTGCTGCTCGGCGTGTTGCTCGTCTGCTGCGCGCTCATCGCGGGCTGCTGCACGCCCGACGGCGACTCGGAGATTCCGTGGAACTCGCCGCAGCCGTGGGAAGGCAGCCCAACCATACCGGGCATGGAGTAGCGGATTCTCGGACTTGCGAGTGCTGTGTTCGATCGCGCATTCCGAGGGCTTCGTCCGCTGTTCGCCCACGGCCTTCGGCCTGCGATCCGTCCGCCATCGACCGTCAACCATGAGTCCGCTCCAAGAACGCGGCTCGTCAGGAGCCTCGCCCTCCATCGGTGGATCATGCCGGGTGAATTGGAGGGCGAGCGTCCCCGCGAGCCGCTCTTTGGAGTGAACTCACCCCTTGCCCGCGGCTATGGGCTATCGGGTCCGGACGAGGTGCTCGGCGATCTGCACGGCGTTGAGCGCTGCGCCCTTTCGGATGTTGTCGCCCACGACGAAGAGCGCCAATCCGTTTTCCGTGCTGGGGTCCAGCCGGATCCGGCCGACCAGCACGTCGTCCTTGTGGGCGGCCTCCAGCGCGAGCGGGTAACGGTTGTTCGGCAGGTCGTCGATCACCCGGACGCCGGGCGCGGCGGCGAGCAGCTCGCGCGCCTCTTCCGGGCTGACCGGACGCGCCAGCTCGACGTTGATGGCTACCGAGTGCGCGTAGAAGACGGGCACCCGGACGCAGGTGGCGGAGACGCGAATGGAATTGTCGCCCAGGATCTTTCGGGTTTCGAACAGCATCTTGGCCTCTTCGCTCGTGTAGCCGGGCATATCGTCCTTCAGCCCGCCGATGTGGGGCAGGGCATTGAACGCGATCTGGTGCGGATAGACGGCCACCTTGAGCGGTTCGCCCCGCGCGTAGGCTCTGACCTGTTCGTCCAGTTCGACGATGGCCTCGCGGCCCGTCCCGGAGACGGACTGGTAGGTCGCCGCCACGAACCGGCGGATCCGCGCGGCGCGGTGCAGCGGCGCCAGCGCCATCAGCGCCACGATCGTGCTGCAGTTCGGGTTCGCGATCAGGCCCTGGTGCCCCTCGAGCGCGGCGGCGTTGATCTCCGGGATCACGAGCGGCACGCGGTCGTCCATACGGAAATCGTTGCCGTTGTCGATGACCGTCGCCCCGCGCCGCACGGCTTCCCAACCGAACTTGACCGACGCGCCCTTCGCGCCCTCGGTCCCGGCGAACAGCGCGATGTCGAGCCCGTCGAACGCCTCGGCGCAGGTTGGGAACACATGCACCGTCTCGCCCGCCACGTCCTCGTCACGCTCCGAACGCGCCAGTACGCGCAGTTCGCCGATCGGAAAATCGCGTTGCCGCAGAATCTTCAGCATCTCCGCGCCTACCGCGCCGATGCCGACGATGCCGACGTTCAGCTTCTTCATGTTCAGTTGCCCTTTACGTTGTCGAGCGTCGAAGGTCAAGAGGTCGAAAGTCGAAGGGCGGAAAGTCAAAGGTCGAGCCGCGAACCAGACAAGATCGACGAGGGGTTTCCAAGACCTTCGACCTTCCGACCTTCGACTCCACCGTCCGCCTAGCCCGCCACGCTCTGCGCGACCATATCCCCGACTTCCGTGGTGGAGAACCCCATCTTCCCGGCGCCCAGCCCCTTGAGCCGGGGCGTCACGCTCATGACGCCGGCTTCCACCGCCTGGGCGGCGGCCGTTTCGCCGAGCGTTTCCAGCATCATGGCCCCGGCGCAGACGCACGCGAGCGGGTTGATGACGTTCTTGCCCGTGTACTTGGGCGCGGAGCCGCCGATCGGCTCGAACATGCTGACGCCGCCGGGGTTGATGTTTCCGCCCGCGGCAATGCCCATCCCGCCCTGGGTAATGGCGCCGAGGTCTGTGATTATGTCTCCGAACATGTTGCCCGTGACGATCACGTCGAACCATTCCGGATTCTTGATCATCCACATGCACGTGGCGTCCACGTGGTAATACTCGCGCTTGACGTCCGGGAACGCCTTGGCGCCCATCTCGTGGAAGGCGCGTTCCCACAAGTCGTAGACGAAGGTCAACACGTTCGTCTTTCCGCAGAGGGCCAGGGTCTTGCGCTTGTTGCGTTTCATGGCGTACTCGAACGCGTAGCGCAGGCAGCGGTCCACCTGGAACCGCGTGTAGACCATGCTCTGGATCGCCACTTCGTTGGGCGTGTCCTTCATCGAAATGCCGCCCGTTCCCGTGTAGAGCCCGCCCGTGTTTTCGCGCACCACGACGTAGTCGATTTGCTCCGGCCCCTTGTCTTTGAGCGGGGTGTCCACGCCCGGGTAGAGCTTGACGGGCCGCAGGTTGATGTACTGGTCCAGTTCGAACCGCAGCCGCAGCAGAATGCCTTTCTCCAGGATGCCCGGCTTCACGTCCGGATGGCCGATCGCACCGAGGAAGATCGCGTCGAACCCGCGCAGTTCGCCCACCGCGCTGTCCGGCAGGACCTCGCCGGTCTTCAGGTACCGGTCGCCGCCGAAGTCGTAGGCGGTCAACTCCAGCTTGAACCCGAATTTCCGTGCCGCGCTCTCCAGGACCTTGACGCCTTCGCGTACGACTTCCGGGCCGGTCCCGTCGCCCGGAAGAACGGCGATCTTGTATGTCTTGCTCACGGTTCCCTTCCTTTCAGCACCATGCGCACCCCGCCACCCGTGCAACCGAGCCCCTTCTATTATCATGACGGGGCGAGTTCGTCCACAGTTTCTTGCTCGAGAACTCCGGTGAGGCATCACGGCAGAGGGCTTCGGCATCGGCCCGGTGCGGCCGCCGCCTACCGGTACGGGGCCTTGCGGTTGGCGGGGTCGTCCTTGAGCGAGATCGGGGGGCCGAGCACTTCGCGAGCCACAACCGCGCGGCGCAGGCCGTCTTTGCCTTTGAGCCCGCGTATGGCGGGGGGGCGTCGCTTGCGGCGGGTCCGGTCAGGCAGCGCCCAGGCGCCGATCTTCGGGCCGCGCAACGCCGAGGTGAGGCCTTCGCGAAGCAGGCGGGCTTCGTCCAGTTGGTCCGCCGACGGCACGGCCCGCGCCGCGGCCGGTCGAGGCCTGGTCTTCGGCCGGGGCTGCGGCGCCATTTGCACGGGTGGCGGCGGCGGCGGTCTGGGGGCCGCCGCGGGTTGCGGCCGCGGTTGCGCCGGCTGCGCAGGCGTGCGTGCCGGCTGCGCCGGCACGGGCGGCGGTGCGGGCTGCGGCCGCGGGGCCGGCTCCCGCTTCGGCGGCGGCGTGCCCGCCAGCTCGGCCAGGAACTCCTGCAACTGCTGTTCCGGGCTGGGCCGCGGCTTGGCGGCCGGGCCGCCCCCGGTGCGCGGCGGCGGGGTTCGCGCCTGGCTTTCCCGGAACGCCTTGGCCTGCCGCGCTTTGCTGACGAGCTGTGCGATGACGTAGATGGCCGCTATGACCAGCGTCACGAACACCTGCGCCGGTATCGCCGCTATGACCCAGAGCCCCAAAACGCACCCCTCAATTCAGTCGTTGAGCCTGTCGAAGAAGTCGGCTCGCGAGACGCTCGCCCTCCAGGCATGCGACATGTTGCACAAGATGGAGGGCCCACTCTTCCATCCATCCAGTCTTCCATCTCTGCTCACGACGTCTTCTCATCCTCGCCGGCGATCGATTCGCGCATGGAGGTATCGGCCATGATATTCTGCATGCGGTAGTAGTCCATGATGCCGAGCTTACCCTCGCGGAACGCCTGGGCAATGGCCTTCGGCACTTCAGCCTGGGCCTCGACGACCTTCGCCTGCATTTCCTGAACGCGCGCGCGCATCTCCTGTTCGTAGGCAACGGCCATGGCGCGGCGTCCCTCGGCCTCGGCCTGGCGGAGCTGCTTGTCGGCCTCCGCGCGTTCGGTTTCGAGTTTGGCGCCCACGTTCGCGATGCCGGTCGCCCCGCCGACGCCGGCGACACTCACGTCGGCGATATCAATGGACACGATCTCGAACGCCGTCTGCGAGTCCAACCCGCTCTGGAGCACCTTGCGGCTGATGTGGTCGGGGTTCTCCAGCACGTCCTTGTACGTGTTGGCCGACCCGATGGCGCTGACGATGCCCTGGCCGACGCGCGCGATGATCGTGTCTTCCGTGGCGCCGCCGACCAGGTTGTCGAGGTTCGTCCGCACGGTGACGCGCGCCTTCACCAGCAGCCGGATCCCGTCCTTCGCCACGGCGTCGAGCATCTGGGTGCCCGTCGCCGGGTCGGGGCAATCGATGATCTTCGGCTTCACGCTGACGGTAACGGCTTCATCGATATTGCGGCCGGCCAGCGCGATCTCGGTCGCGCGGTCGAAGCTGAGCTGGATGTGCGCCTTGTGCGCCGAGATGGTGGCATCCACCACGTTCAGGACGATCGACGGCTGGCGGTCCCCGGCCAGGTACAGCGCTTCCAGCGGCTGGGTATGCATCTCGATGCCGGCCTTCACCAGGCGGATCCGCGATTCGACGACCAGCCGGCCCGGCACGCCGCGCAGCGTCATGCCCAGCAGGTTCAGGATCCCCACCGGCGCACCGGCGGCCAGCGCGCGGACCCACAGGTTCAGGTACGAGAAGAAAATGATGACGAACACCAGAACCACGAGCGCGACAACCACCGCGGCAATCACCGCCGGTGTACCCGCCGCTAGCACGACCATCGGGATATCTCCATTCACGATTCGACCTCCTTCTTTCTGCTGCGTCTGACGACAACGCGTATGCCTTCCACTTCCACGACACGAACGGTTTCACCTTCGTCGATCATCTCGCCTTCGGTCACCACATCGGTCCGGCGCCCGCCGAGCCGGGCGATGCCCGACGGATGCAGATCCGTCAACGCCGGGCCTTCCTTGCCGACCAGATCCTGCGAATGCGGCGCCGGTACGCCGGCGTCCGCTTCCGCGCGCAGCATCAGCCGCTTGCCGAGCGGCGAGCGGGGAAAGAGTCTCACCCACAACGCCAACGCCACGCTGGACAGGGCGACAATGCCGACGGCCACGTACAGGCCGTAGGCCGGAAACGCCATGAAGCCCGTCACGATCGCGCCCACCAGCGCGATGGCACCCAGCGCGCCCAGGACGCCGCCGGGCACAAACACCTCGGCGCAAACCAGCAGGATGCCGGCGGCGAGCAGGAAGAAGAACACGTAGTCGATGTTGTCCATAGGCGATCAAAAATCCCAAGTCGAACGTCAAAAGGCGCCTGGAAGACACGGCGTCCAGGAAGGCGACATTATAGACGCTTGCGGGAACCCTGTCCATTTTTTCCTGGTCGCGCCGCAAGGCGCGGGCAGGAAAAATCAGGCCTCCTCGACCGGCGCCACGACCACTCGGTTGCCGCTGACTTCCACGACGCGCACGGGTTTGTCCGGCTCGACGTACTCGCCGTCAGACACCACGCTCACGCGATTGTCGCCGAACAGCGCCGTACCGGCGGGGCGCAGGGCGGTGAGCGTGACGCCCTTGCGGCCTACCAGCGCGCCGCCCGGCGCCGCGGAAACGGCCGCGGCCTGCACGGGGCCGGCGGACGTCTCGAGCACGAGCCTTCGGAAAAAGGGCGTGTGCGGCAGGAACCGGCCGAGCAGCAGCGCCAGCAGGAACGTCGCCACGACGACGGCGGACAGGATGAGGATTGGCTCCTGAAAGTTGGGCCACGACACCGAGTACCAGGGCAGCCCCGGATAGTGCTGGACCATCGCGGAAAAGATCGCCGCCAGCATCAGCAGAATGCCGACGGCGCCCGTGATGCCGAAACCGGGGATCACGAATATCTCCACCATGAGCAGAGCCAGGCCGATCAGGAACAGGATGATCTCCTCCATGCCGGCGAGCCCGGCGATGTAATGCCCCCAGAAGAAGGCGATCAGGCACAGTATCCCCAGAATGCCCGGCACCCCGAAGCCCGGCGTCCGCAACTCCACATAGATGCCCAGCACGCCCAGTGTGAGGAGCAGCCCCGTCAACGCCGGGTGCTTCAGCCAGCGGGCGAGCTGTTCCGTGGGACTCACCTCCAGGCGTTCCACGGTTGTCTTCTCGCGTCCGATCTTGATGAGCAGTTCGTCGAAATCCTTGACGGTGCCCTCCGAGAGCAGAGGCTTCTTCTCCTTGCCTTCGCCCACCGGCTGCTCGGCGTCCACGTTCGTCAGCGTCAGGACTTCGCCCTCCCGGCTGATGATCTTGTCGCCGACCTTGTACTCCCGTCGGCGGTCCACCATGGCTTCCGCAAGGTCGGGGTCGTGCCCTTTCTGCTGCGCGACGGACCGGACCACCGAGCGCACGAAGGAGTGGTATTTTTCTTCCACGGCTTCGGAGGTCTTCTCGCCGCTGCCCGCAACCGGGGTGACGGCGCCGATCCGGCTGCCCGGCGCCATGTAGATGTGGTCGGTCGCCAGCGCGATGACGGCGCCGGCGGAGATGGCGTTGCGTTCCACGAACGAATAGGTCGGCACGGAGATGTTCTGGAGGATGTTGACGATCTCTTCGGTGGCATCGACCCAGCCGCCGTGCGTGTCGATTTCGAAAACGACCGCGCTGGCTTCTTCCTCTTCCGCCTGGGCGACCCCGCGCCGGATCACGAACACCAGCGCCCATTCGATGGCGCCCTTGACCGGGATCACGTAGGTTCTGTCCGCCGCCGTCGCCGGCGGGGCGCCCGGCTCCGCGGCGGCAGCCGGCAAGCACATCAGCGCCGCCAGCCCGGCCATGAGTACCCGCCTCACGGCTGCCTGCGCCAGGGAATTCAACGTATTTCTCATGCTTCGTCGCCTTTCGGGCCGATCTTCCGGCCGGCCCCGTATTTCGCCGGTTTCTTCTCGAGCAGGGGCCTATTGTAGCGTACCGTTCGCGGGCGTCCACCCAATTTTTGGCTTGCGTCGCCAGATATTGGGGTTAGAATAAAGCCATTCGCCCGAGAGTGGGCGCGTATCGGTTAAGTCCAGAAAGAGGCGTTAGGCCTTGATTTGACGGGCAAGATAAAGTAGTGGTATTCTGTGCACATGACAGAGCCAGCTGTTCATTACGACGGCAGAGGAGGAGTCAGCTACCTGTTGTGGTTGCCTCTGTTCCTTCTGAGCGTGCACCTGTGCGGAGCCTCCGCCCAGGAAGCCGCCAAGCAGCCTTACTCATCCGTTCTTCGCCAGAGCCCGGAACTCGTCGAGACGCTCACCAGCGACATCCTGGAGCAATGCCAGCGGCTCGTGAACGGCAAGAAGTATGGCGAAGCGGTCCCCTACCTGAACGAGTTGGCGTATCGTTACCGGTACGGGGAGGAGAATCGCCAGCAGCGTACGGTGTTGGAATGGGCCTACTTCTATCTCGCGCTCGGGCTGATCGAGTTGGAGCGGTTCGACCAGGCCGCGGATGTGCTCAACGAGTACGTGAAGCGTTTCCCGCAGGGCCGCTGGTTCCGGCCGGCCATGTTGATGCTGGCCGATACGCATTGCTCGGAGGGCGAATGGGCGGAGGCCGAGGCCGTCCTGTTGCAGCTCCTGAGAGACCACGGCCTGGAGCCGAACCAGGCCATTGCCGCGCGCCGTCTTCTGGGCGAAGCCTACATCAAGCAGCAGAAGTGGGAGGCGGCGCTCGAGCCGCTGCAGTACATCTTTCAGAAATCGATGGACGTCGAGATCCGGTCGAAAGCCGCCGTGTTGATCACAACCTGCTATGTGCGCCTCGACCGCATGTCGGACCTGTATAAGTTCTTGCCCATGGTCCAGCGGGGGTCGCCGCAGGCGCGCTACGACATCGAGTTCAACGTCGCCATGATCGAGGCCGGCGACCGCAACTTCCATAAGCAGGACTACATCGGCGCGCTGGTCTGCTACCGCCAGGTTCACTTCAAGCAGGAGCTGCTCAGTTTCTGCGACCTCGAGGTCCAGCGCCTGAAGAGCCGGCATGAAGAAATGCTGCGGCACGGGCTGGCGAAGCCGGAGAATCTGACGCGGCTGCGCCGCGAGCTGAGTTCGCTGGCGCGCGAGAAGGCGATGCTGGAAGAGATTGAAGAATACGACCAGCAGGTCGTCATCCGCCAGGCGCGCGCCTACCTGGAACTGAAGCGGCACTGGGAAGCGCTTGTCCTGTTCCGCAGCGTGTTCGAGCGCTTCCCGAAACACGAATTGGCCGACCAGGCCCTGTACTCCGCCTTTGCCGTTGCGGCGGAGATGGACGAAGAGGAGCACGCGTTGCGGGCCGGGCACAAGTATCTGGAGTCGTTCCCGGACGGCGAGTTCTTCGAAGAAATCACGCTGATGATGGCCCAACTGCACGTCAAGAACGAGCAGTACCGCGAAGCGGTGGCGATCGTCGAGAAGGCGCTGGAAAAGAAGCCCGACCACATGTATTACGAGCAACTCTGCTACCTCGAAGGCTATTCCCTGTTCCAGAACGAGGAGTTCGCCAGGTGCCTCGAGGTCTTCAGCAAGCTGCGCGACCGTTCGCCGGAGGGCGAATTCCGGGAAGCCGCCGACTACTGGCACGCCATGGCCCAGCTCTACAGCAAGAGCTACGAGCAGGCGCGCAACGAATTCAGCGACTTCGTGCTGCGCTACATCGAGGGGTCCTACTTCGAAGACGCCTTCTTCCGGCTGGGCGTGGTGCAGTACGCGCTGGAGCAGTACGACGAATCGGCGGAGACCTTCGTGAAATTCGTCAACCGCTTCCCGCTCAGCCATCTCAAGGCCGAGGCGTTCGTCATGCTCGGCGATATCGCCGCCGGGAAGGCCGACCTGGACGTCGCGCTCGACTACTACGGCAAGGTTTGGGGCGCGACGGACAACATCATCTATATCGACTACGCGACGCACCGCGCGGGTAAAGTGCTGGAACTGGAGAGCCGGTGGGAGGATATGATCCGGCACTACGATCAGTACCTCGCCCGGTTCGGGCACCGGGGCCGGTTCACCGAGGCCGTGTACTGGAAGGGTTTCGCGCAGATGCGGCTGGGCAAGACGCTGGAGGCGCTCAACGGGTTTCTCACGGCCGTTGTCAAGTGGGGCGACACCCCCGAACATTTCGGGGCGGACATGATTGTGCGCGACCTCATCGAACACGTGAAGAACTCCATCGGCCCCGAGGACCGCGCGCGGTTCATCCAGCGGCTCAAGAACGAGACGGATCTGGCGCGCGTTAGCCGCAAGACAACCCTGCACCTCCGGTTGCTCGCCGCCCTCGTCGACCTGACGGAGGCCGAGGACGAACGCATGGGCATGATCGTGCCGCTGCTCAACGAGCAGACGATCAGCGATTCGGCGCCCGTCACCCTGCTGCTCATCGCGCGCGAAGCGCTCGCCCGCAATCAGAAGGATCTCGCCCGTCTCGCCTACGCGCAGTTGCTCACCAAGTACCGCAAGTCCGACCTCGTGCTGGACGCGCTGAAGTCGGCCGGCGACCTCGCCGTCGACGAGAAGCGCTATGACGAAGCGCAGACCTACTTCGAGGAGGTCGCCCAGCGGTTCGCCACCATGCCGGACGCCGGCTATGCCCGGAAACGGCTCGGCGACGCGTACCGCCTCCAGGGCAAGTGCCAGGAGGCCATCAAGGAGTACAATACCGTCCTGAGCGTGAAAGACTGGAAAGGGCCGCTGTGGCCGGAGTCTCTGTTCAACATCGGGATCTGCCATATGGACAAACGCGAAGTGCGCGAAGCGTTCGCGTACTTCCAGCGCGTTTACGTCCTCTACACCGCCTTTCCGGACTGGGCGGCCAAGGCCTATTTGAGGAGCGGCGAATGCCTGCAGTTGCTGAACCGCCGGTTCGATGCGATCAAGACCTACGAGGAAATGCTTAAGAACGAGGCGATCGCCGAGCAACCGGAGGCGGCCGAGGCGCGCCGCCAGCTCGCGCGCCTGACGAATATGTGAGGAGACGATCGTGGCTCGGTACGGCTGGAAACGGATGCTGATCGTGGCTTGGCTCGTCACCGCCTGCGCGGGGCGCGTGTGCGCCGCCGGGCGGCCGACGGCCCAGTTCGCCTTGAAGTCCGGCCAGCGGATGGATGTCGAACTCGTCGTACGGTCCACCGAGGAAATGGTGAGCGTGCGCCGCGTGGATTCCGGCGGGCTCATGACGATACCCGTCTCCGAAATCACCGCCGTCGCGTTCAATCTCGACCTGGGCCGGACCAACCTGGGTTACCTCTACCGCAACGAGAAATACAAGGAGACGGGCGAGATTCTCGAAAAGGCTCTGCAACCCGTCTACCGGTTCATCGATTTGCCCAACAACAACGGCTTGCCCTACCTGCAGTACCTCATCAAGTGCCTGTTCTGGGAGGGCGAGTACAAGAAGGTCACCCTGCTCTGCGACCTGCTCGCCGACAAGCGGGCCGTCCCCGATCCGGTGCAGGACTGGGCCCGGATCTTCAAAGCCCTGTCGGCTCTCGAGCAGGGCGACCTCGCGGGCGCGGCCGGCATGATCGAGAAGGTCTCGCCGCCGGACTACAGCGCGGATACCTACGGGCCTTATTACTATGCTCTGGCCCAGGTCCGCATGGCCGAAGGCAAGATTTCCGAGGGCCAGGAGAATGCCGCCTCGGTCGTCGTCTCCCAGGCCAAGAACCCGGAATGGTTTCCCGCCGGCCTGTACATCTCCGCCAAGGGGTACGGCTACGCGAAGCGGTTCGATGTCGCCAAGCAGATCATCGACGAGATCAATCTGCTCTTTCCCGACTCGCGCTGGTCGGTCATGGCCGGCAAGCTGTCCGCCGAATTGAAGGACTTGCCTCTGCAGGTGAAGACCGCCGCGTCCGGGACCGCGCAGAAAGAGGAACCGCGGAAGGTCGAACAGAAGGCGGAAGACAAACCGGAGAAGATCGAAGAATAACCGGAAGAGGAGAACAGCATCATGAAGATGGGATTGCGGGAGATGCGCGCGCTCTTTGCGGTGGCGCTGCTGCTGGCGGGAGGGCTGACGCTGACGATCTTTGCGCAGGAAGAGGCATCGGAGTCTGCCGCCGCGCCCGCGCCCGCTCCGGCCGCGTCCGCCGCCCCGGCCGCGCCCGCCAGCCCGCCGTCCGCCAAGGGGGGCGTCACCCTGTGGCAGATGATCAAGCAGGGCGGCCCGACGATGATCTTTCTCGGGATCTGCTCGATCGCCGGGGTCGCCCTCATCATTCGCAATTTCCTCCACCTGCAGGAGCGCAAGCTGCTCAGGCCCGAACTGTGGCCCTCGCTGGAAGCCGTCATGCTCGATCGCGACATCGACCAGGCGCGGACCATCTGCAACACCCAGTCCTGTATGTTGACCGACGTGCTCGATGCCGGCCTCGCCCGCATCACCGCCGATACGGTCGAGGCCGAGACCATCGAGAAGGCCATTGAGGAGAAGGCCACCGAGCAGACCACCACGCTGATGGCGCCCATCAACTACCTCTCGCTCGTCGGCGTCATCTCGCCCATGCTCGGACTGCTCGGAACCGTGCTCGGCATGATCGGCGCCTTCCGCACCATCTCGCTCGGCGGCATGGGCAAGCCGGAACTGCTCGCCAACGACATCGGCGAGGCGCTCATCACCACCGCCACCGGGCTCATGATCGGGATCCCCGCCATGGCGTTCTACCTGTATTTCAAAAACTCGTTCCTCCGCTCCATCAGCCGGATGGGCCTCGTCATCGGCGGTTTGCTCGATTCGCTGCATTCGGAGAAGCCGCAGGACGCCGAGAGCTGGGAGGTCGAGTAGGACAGGCCCGGGCGAGGCGGGAAGACCGGAAGAGTGGAAGGCTGGAAGAGTGGAGGAGTGGAAGGCTGGAAGAGTGGAAGATGAGAATACCCATGCCAAAATCGGAAGAGACGGGGTTCCAGATGGCGCCCCTCATCGACATGGTCTTCCTGCTGCTGATCTTCTTCATGTGTGCGTCGCAGCTGAACCAGCTGGACCGGCCCAAGATCGAGGTGCCTGTGGCCGATAACGCCAAGGTGCCCGAAGACTTGGCTGGGCGTGTCACCATCACCGTGCAGGTGAACGAAGAGAACGAAGAAAAACCCCTGATCTATCTGGGGAACCAGCCGCAGAACGATCTGAAGAAACTGGGCAAGTACGTTCAGGATGTGCGTGCGAACAGGCCGGACCTGCGTGTGCACCTGCGCGCCGACAAGCGGTTGAAACACAGGCAGGTTCGCGATGTAATGGAGGCCTGTGCGGATGTCGGAATTAACGACATCATCATCGCCACCTACCAGTCGGCGGAGTAGGCCTGAAGCGTACCTGAGGCGCTAATGAAGTCGCCCCGACAGACGTCTTAATAACGGGGCTGTTCGCGAGTCCGCCCCCCCCCTGGCGGGGGCGGGCAGGAGTGCACGGCCATGAGCATGAAGAACCTTGTCGACGACCTGCTCCACGAGCAGATGGAGCTCCAGATCGCGCCTTTGATCGATATGGTGTTTCTCATGCTGATCTATTTCATGGTGGCCGCTTCGCTCATGAAGCAGGAGGCCGACCTCGGCATCTCGTTGCCGGGCCTGGTGCCTCAATCGCAGGTCATCAAGATGCCGGACGAACAGATCATCGTGATCGGCAAGGACGGCAATGTGGAGCTTAACGGCCGGATTTTCGGCTCGCCCGACAAGCGGGAACTGCCCGAACTGAAGTTGACGCTGGCCCGGTTCCGAGAGGCCGCCGAGTCGGCGAACACGAAGGCCATGGTAACCATACAAGCTGACGATGATGTCGAGCACGCACGCGTCGTGGACGTCATGAACGCGTGCGCCGGCGCCGGCATTGTCCACGTCACGTTCGGTATGGGAGGCTCGTAAAATGAAATCAAAGATCGTCGGGTTCGGGGCCAGGCTCAGAAGTCGTGCGCGCGGCGTGCTCGGAATGCGGCGCGCCGTTTCCATCAGTGTGCTGCTGCACGTGACGCTGCTGGTTATCTCCGGCTACATCATCCTGATGCGCTACATCCAGCGCCCCGACATCACCTTCGTCGGCGAGCCCCCGCGCCGCCCGGCACTCGAGCCGCGCAAGCTGGAGATGAAGGTCCGCGTGCAGGACCTTCAGAAGCAGAGCAGCCGCCCGCGTCTTCAGCCCCGGCTCTCCGCCGCGGGGCTGGCGGAGATCACGCTGCCGGACGTCAAGGTGAACCCGCAGGTCGTGCGGCAACGGGTTTCCCCCCAGGTATCCACCTTCGGCGTCTCGGGGTTCGGCACCGGGATCGGCGGCGGGCTCGGC
>JAFGHX010000260.1 GCA_016929905.1 Kiritimatiellia bacterium | reverse complement strand
GAGATGTTTCCAACCAATGAATGGACGGCAGCGGATGCAGCGGAGATGTTTCCAACGGATGAATGGACGGCAGCGGATGCGGCGGAGTTGTTTCCAACGGATGAATGGACGGCAGCGGATGCGGCGGGACCTTTGTCAGCCGTTCTGGTTTGTCCTGTCGGTGGCCGTCCGCCAATGTGCTGGACTCGCCTTCTCAGGCATTGCCGTACCTTCATCCGCCGGAATGTTCTTCCCATCCGCTGCCGTGCATTCATCCGTTGGAATCTTCTCCCCGTCCGCTACGGTGCATTCATGCGCTGGATTCCCGCTAATACGGCACCGGCACCTGGTTCAGGATATCGGTCAATACGGAATCCGACGGCTGGCCTTTGTATTGGACGGGCGCCTTGACGATGACGCGATGGGCGAGGACGGGGCGCGCGACGGCCTTGACGTCGTCGGGGATCATGTACGCACGCCGGTCGAGCAGGGCCGTCGCCTGCGCCGCGCGGAACAGGCGCAGCGTCGTGCGCGGGCTCGCGCCCAGCGCGAGCTGATCCGAGCGGCGCGTGGCGGACACGATCCCGACGACGTAGTCGTACAGCGAGTCTTCCACCTTCACCTGCCGGACCGTGGCCTGCATTTCGCGGATGGCCGCGATTCCCATCACGGGCGCCAGTTCGTCGATCGGGACGGCCTCCTTCCGCTCGCGCAGCATGCGCACCTCGTCTTCCGTCTTCAGATAGCCGAAACTCGTCTTCATCATGAACCGATCGAGCTGGGAGATGGGAAGCGGGTAGGTCCCCTCGAACTCGATCGGGTTCTGGGTGCCGATCACGAAGAACGGGCTTTCCAGCGGATGGGTTTCCCCGTCGACCGTCACCTGTTTCTCCTCCATCGCCTCGAGCAGGCTGCTCTGCGTGCGCGGCGTCGCGCGGTTGATCTCGTCGGCCAGGATGATATGGCCGAAGACGGGGCCCGGCTTGAACGTGAACGAATGGTCCTTCTGATTGTAGAGGGTCGTGCCGGTGATGTCGGAGGGGAGCAAATCCGGCGTGAACTGGATGCGCCGGGCATTGGCTTCGAGCGACCGGGCGATCGACTTGGCGAGCATCGACTTGCCCACACCCGGCACGTCTTCGACGAGCAGGTGCCCTTCGGCGAGCAAGCAGGTGATCGCGAGGTCTACGACTTCGCGTTTGCCGACCATCACCTTCTCGATGTTCGCGCGCAGCCGCTCGATGTTCTGATAGACGGTTTCGAAATCCATGGGGTCGGCGCCCGTGCGCCCGCTCCTTGCGCCTGTTTCTTTACACACACCGGCAGCAGGAAGCATAGCACCGACACCGGCCTGCACGCAACACCGCGCAGCCCGGCAATTCCCATTATGGCGGCGCCCCGGTGAAATCCGTTCGTAGTCAAGCCCGTTCAGCCGTAGGCTGATCGGCCTCCGGCCGAAAGGGCTGTCCGTACATGCCTCTTGCCCCGGGAACGCCCCTCACGGGGCTTCCACCACAGGCGGATCTTCGACACTACAAACGGGCGCAACGCCATAATGAGAATTGCGCCGCGCGGGGGGGGGGTGAAAAGCATTGAGTCTGCGGGCCGAATGCGCTATAGCTGGAGTCCATTATGTCAAACATTCAGGAACTCATTGCCGACGAAGCCGATCGCCAGTGGCGGAATCTGATCATGATTCCGTCGGAATCGATCTGCAACCCTGCGGCGGCGGAGGTGCTGGCCTCGCCGTTCACCAACATCTATGCGGAAGGCCGGCCGGAGCCGGCGTTGCTGCCGGATCCGCGCGCGAGCAGCGCCGATGCGGACAGATTCCGCGCGTGGCAGACGCGGCTGGCCGACGGCCGCTTCTACAAGGGCTGTGTGAATGCGGACATAGCCGAACTGGCTGCCCAGGACTGCATCGCGCGGGTTTTCGGCAGCCTGCCGGGCGGGCCGCCCGCCGAGCGGCTGTTCGTGAACGTGCAACCGCTCTCGGGCGCCGCGGCCAATACCGCCGTCTACGCGGCGTTGCTGGAGCCGGGCGACTGTATCCTGGGCCTGGACCTCGCGCACGGCGGGCACCTCACGCACGGGTCGCCGTACAATCTCTCGGGCAAGACCTATTCGGCCGTCTCGTACGGGATCGACGGCGCAACCCGCAAGCTGGACTATGACCGGATTCGGCAAGTGGCGCTGGACGCGCGGCCCCGCCTGATCATCGGCGGGGCTTCGGCCTATCCGTGGGATTTCGACTGGAGCGCCTTGCGCCGGATCGCGGACGAAGCCGGGGCACTGCTGATGGCGGACATCGCGCATCTGGCCGGAATGGTCGCCGCCGGGTTGCTCGCCAATCCGCTGGGCCTGGCGGACATTGTCACGTTCACCACGCACAAAACCCTGTTCGGCCCGCGCGGCGCGGTCATCATCACCGCGCGCGCCCCGCTCGCGCGCCGCATCCAGGCGGGCGTGTTCCCGGGGTTGCAGGGCGGGCCGCACGTTCAGAGCATAGCGGCCATCGCCGCGCATTTCGACTGGATCCTCGAGAACAAGGCGGCGTTTGTCGCGCAGCAGCGCGCGATCCTCGCAAACGCGCGCGTGCTGAGCGAGGCGCTGACGGCCGAAGGGTTCACCCTCGAGTACGGCGGCACCGATACGCACATGCTGCTCGTCGATCTCAAGCCGTACCGCGTCAAGGGCGACGGGCGGATCGACGGGGAAATCGCTTCGCGCCTGCTGGAACTGTGCGGCATTGTCTGCAACAAAAACGCACTGCCCGGCGACGAGAGCGGGGCGCGGGCGAGCGGGATCCGGATGGGTACGCCCTGGGTCACCCAGCGCGGGATAACCGCCGACCAGCTTCGCGAGATCGCCGCCGTCACGCGGCTTGTCCTCCAGAATGCGCACACCTGCCGCGTCTGCGTCGGGCCGGGCGCCGAGCGCTGCCGCGGCCGTATCCCGGCGGACTGCCTGGATGAAGCCCTCGCGCGAACGCTCGCCATCGTGCAGGCGCTGCCGGTCCCGGCCCGCCCGCCACACGCGGCCGCGGCCCGGCCCACCGGGCCGGCCCTGCTTCTGCGCGGTGACAGGACGCGCCTGGCGTTGGACCAAATGCTGACCTGCCCGATGGCCGACCTTCTGCCCGACGCCTGCGCCGACGGCCGGCTGCTGCGCCCGGACGGCACCGTCATCGATGCCGTGCGTGTCCGCCGTCTGCCCGACGCCGGAAGCGAGGAGCGGTTCCTGCTGCGCGGGGCGCCGGACAAAACCGATGAGGTGTGTACCTGGCTGCGCCGTCTGTCCGACGGCTACGTGCTGCTCGACGTTGCGGACCTGCACCTGAAGGTCGACGGCCCCACGGTCGTGGCGGATGCCGGCCCGGAACCGGGCCTGGCAGCGCCGGGCGAGCCGGTCGTCTGCATCGAGAAGCCCTTCTTCATCGGGCAGAAGGCGGCGGGTTCCACGCCGCCCCCGCTCGCGACCTATGCGTTCGAGCGGAAGGAGGAGCCGCTCCGCAAGACCGTCCTCAACGCGCTGCACCGGGAACTGGGCGCCAGGATGGTCCCTTTCGCGGGGTGGGAGATGCCGGTCCAGTACAAGGCGGGCATCTTTGCCGAGCACCAGGCGGTGCGGACCGGGGCCGGCCTGTTCGATGTCTCGCACATGAGCGCCGTCCGCGTAAGCGGCGAGGCGGCGCTCCCGTTCCTGGAGGTGCTGCTCGCCAATTGCGTGGCCAGGCTCCGGCCGGGGCAGGCCCAGTACGGCTACATCCTCTATCCCGACGGCACGGCGATCGACGACCTGTACGTGTATCGGTTGGCCGCGACGGACTTCATGCTCGTGCTCAACGCGGCGAACGCCACCGAAGACATGGCCTGGATACGCGCGGTGCTGACCGGCGACTACGTCATTGACCCCGCGATGCCGTGGAAGAAGGCGCCCGGCGGCGTGGAACTCCTCGACTTGCGCGACGCCGGCGAGGACAGCCTGGTGGGCACGGCTCTGCAGGGGGGCGCCTCGCGCAAGATACTTGCCGCGCTCTCCGATCGGCCGGGCGATCTGCGGGGGTTGGCCGTGAACCGGTTCCTGCGGTGCGCCCTGGCCGGAAGCCCGGCCGTTATTGCGCGGACCGGCTACACGGGCGAGCCGGTCGGCTACGAGCTTTACGTGCATCCGGACGCGTTGGGCACGCTCTGGCAGCGATTGATCGAGCAGGGCGCCGTGCCGTGCGGACTCGGCGCGCGGGATTCAACCCGCATTCAGGCCGGCTTGCCTCTGTTCGGGCATGAGTTGGAAGGGGACTGGCGCCTCTCGCTGACGGCGGCGGGCTACGGGTTCGTGCCCAAGTTCCACAAGCCGTTCTTCATCGGGCGCAAGGCGTACATCGACCGCGTCGCGAAGGAGGGGCGCCGCGTCATCCGGCTGAAAGGGGCGGGCCGCAAATCGGTGCGGGAGGGGCACGCCGTGCTGGAAGCCGGCGGGCAGGCGGCCGGCGCGATCACCAGCTTTGCGTTCGTCGACGAGTCGTTCGGCTACTACGCGATGGCGGCCGTCACGGCCGGTTTCGAGCCGGAGCCGGGCGCACGCGTCCGGGTCGTCCGCGTGCCGCACGGCAAGTACGCCGGGCAGGCGGACGAGAAGTCCGTCGTGGAACTGGAGGCGCTCCCCCGCTTCCCGAGCCCGGAGGAGAAGGCCGGGTGGGCGGCATCGGTCGTTTGAGTGTCATACAGTCTCATTCAACGGGCAGCCCGGCGAACGCAGCAACTTTGAGTTGTTTGCGCCGCGAGAAGGTGTAGCCAACACCGCAGCGAAGTCGGCGCAAACAGTTCAAAGTTGCTGCATGGCTGCAAAGCGACTCGCGGCATGCCGAACGACTTTTTCGCGTCCTTTTCGCGATCTTTCGCGGGCAGAAGAAGACGTAGGATTTGCCGGCGTGCGAATCAGAACGGCGTCTCGCCCTGATCGGCCGGAAACGGCGCGTCGCTCACCGGCACACCGTCTTCGTCGACCGGCGCCCCTACGCGGCGGTCCGCGCTCGCCCCGTCGCGGCGCGGCGAGCCCAGAAACTGCACACGGTCCGCGCGCACGCGCAGCTTGCTGCGCTTCTCGCCCTGCTTCGATTCCCACTGGTCGAACTGCAGGCGGCCTTCCACCAGGATCGGCGAGCCCTTCGACAGATATTGCCCGCACGTCTCCGCCTGCCGGCCCCAGGCCACGACGTCGACGAAACACACCGATTCGCCCATTTCGCCCGATTGCTTCTTGAACCGCTCGGTGACCGCAAGGCCCATGTCGGCCACCGAGGTGCCCGAAGGCAGTTGACGGACTTCGGGATCCCGCGTCAGATTCCCCGCCAGCACGACGTGGTTCAGATTGGCCATGGTCGATCCTCCCGTTCTTCTGATTGCGCGTAGCTCAGCCTGATCTATTCATGAACGTCGTCGCGAGGGCGCGGAGATGGCGGCAGATCAAGGGGCGCGTGCCGGCGGCCGGGCGAAGGCGTG
>JAFGHX010000259.1 GCA_016929905.1 Kiritimatiellia bacterium | reverse complement strand
CTTTGCGGGCTCGAGCGAACGGAGTGAGCGGGCGAGAGACGCATCTGCCTTTTCGCGCGCTTTCGGCGGAAGATACGAGCCGACCGACTTGCCGACTGGCGCGTGTGCCTACCCTTCCGCGGCCGGCGCAGCCCCCCCGGCCCCACCGCCCCGGTGGAAGTGCTCGGTCTGGTGGCGGATAATCTCGCCCTCCGCCATGTAGACGACCACCGTCGAGATGCTGGTGGCCATATCCGCGATTCGCTCGAGATGCCGCGCGACGAGCAGGATGTGGATGAGCGCGTCGGTATGCTCCGGCGTTTCGCGAATCCCACGCTCCACCCACCCGAATAGCTCCCGGTTCAGATCATCCACCTCGTCGTCCCTGGCACACACCTGGCGCGCCAGATCGGTGTCGGTATTCAACAGGGAGGTCAGGCTGTCCTGCAGCATGTCCTGCACCTTCCGGGTCATGAGCGGCAGGTCGGCCGGCAGCTCGATCTCGGCCGCATCGACCAGAAAGACGCTCCGCTCGGCTATGTTCACGGCCAGATCCCCGATCCGTTCGAGCATGGCGTTGATCTTGAGAACGGCGACGACGAGCCGCAGGTCATCGTTCGCCGGGTGGTACAGGGCCAGAATCTTGAGACAATCTTCTTCCAGATCGACTTCCGCGTCGTCGATCGAGACATCGGAGGCGATCACCTGCTGCGCCAGCCACTTGTCTCTGCTGGCCAGGCTTTCGACCGCCTGCCGCACGTTCTCCGTGATGTTGCGGCTGATCTCGAGCAGACGGCCTTTCACCTTGTCCAGTTCCCGCTGTAGGTGCAAATCCATCACGCCTCCCTGCTCCTCCGCCTCCGAAGCGCCTTCACTTCTATCATACGCCGTAATGTTAATAAAGAACAAAGCCGCGATGTAGAATCGAGCAGAATTCGCCCCGCGCCGCGCGGCGAAAGTAGAAGCGGCGTCCCGCCGCTTCCCCCCGGGCCCCGGGCCCGGCCGCCCCGCGGCACGATGTGCCACACATGTGTCCCGCCCCGCGCGGAAAAAATGACCATTGCCTTTTCGCGGCGAAAGGCGTTCAATAGGAGCCTCGCTCGGGTTCGGGCCCCGCCAGCGCAGACGCAGGAGGAACAACCATGCCGCCGTCCACATCTCTGCACAGCATCTGCCGATGGACCTTCAACGCGGGCAAAGGCGGTTTCGTACCGGCCGACATGCGCCCCGCGTGGGACGGCTCCAAGCTGGACACGACGGGGACGGTGCGTCTGATCAAGGAGCAGATCGCGCCGCGCATGCCGGACAATGTCCGGCTCGGGCTCGAAGTGCACTACGACACCGAGGTCAACGAGCGGAACGCAGCCGAGCTGGCCGATGCCCTGGTCGATGCCGGCATGCATCTGGCGCTCATCACGCCCGGCGCGCACAGTCACTGGGCGTACGGCGGCGTGGCCTCGCTGGACCCGAACGAGCGCAAAGCGGCCGAGGCACTCGGGGAGAAGGCCGTGGATCTCGCCTACGGGCCCCTGAAGAAGGCCTGGCATCCCGAACCCGGCCTGGCGCCGACGTTCGTGCTCTGGAACGGTTCCTACGGCTACGACATCGCCAGCATCGGCATCCGGCAGATGTATCAGAACCTGAAGGAAAGCGTGGCGGGTCTGTGCAAACACGAAGCGAGGGCGGGCGGGCGGCTCTTCATCGGGATCGAGCCCAAGCCGAACGAGGGGCACCCGGCCATGCTGCTGCCGACGGTGGCCTCGGCCATGCTGTTCTGGCTGAAGCTCGAGTCGGAGTTCGGTGTCGACCGCGCAGGCAAGGGCGTGAACAAGGAGTTCGGTCATTCGGAGATGATCGGGCTCGACCACGTCTACGACACGGTCGAGGAACTCGACAACGACGCCATGGTCCATATGCACCTCAACAGCCAGGGCTACAATGACGGCATCATCCTCGGCGGGCCCGGCAAATTCGACATCGACCACGGCGCGCGCGTGAACGGGATGAACATCGCTATCGCGGGCCTGATCGCGCAGGCCGGCTTCGAACGATGGAAAGGCCACGACATGCAGCCGCGCGCCTATGACAATGAAGAACAGGCCGTCGACCGCGTCGTGCGCAGCGTGCTCAGTTGGGAAGCGTGCGCGAAGGCGGCGGCCCAACTCGATTCCGATGCGCTGCTCAAGCTCCTGGCCGCCCGCGAAACGGCGAAAGCCGAAGACGTGATGCGGCAGGCGCTGCTCAGCGCGCAGAACGCGTTCGATGCGATGTACGCGTGAACAGAACGGAAGAGCGGAAGGGTGGAAGGGTGGAAGAGTGGAAGAATGGATGATTGGGGGATTGGCGGACGGTGAAAGCCTCTGGGGTGAGCTCCGCTCGGGGTCCAAGTAGGCCGCGCTGCTCCGAAGCGCAGGCCGGGCCCCGGCCCCCGCCTTTGGCGGGGCACGTTGCCGCCTGTGGCGCCACAAGCCGACGCTTGCCGCGCCGAGTGCGCGGACGCGGGGCTTACCGGGAAGATGCACGCACAAGCCCGCATCCGCCCCCCACCCCCGCAGCCTTCCCTTCTTCAACCCTTCCATCCTTCCACCCTTCCGCCCTGCCACCCTTCCATGCTGCCACTCTTCCGATCTCCCGCCGCCGCTTCCTGTGCCGCACGGGCGCGGCGCTGATGGCGGGCCCCGTGCTGGGTTTGGCGGCGGGCAAGCGGGCGGCGCGCGCCGAGCCGCCGGCGCCCCCGGCGGCCGAGCCGCGCGAAGCGCGCTTCTACGAGAAGCTGGACGGCGGCAAAGTACGCTGCGGCGTGTGCCCACGCCGCTGCGTGGTCGCCGACGGCGAGCGCGGGTACTGCCGGGTGCGTGAGAACCGGAAGGGCACATACTACAGCCTGGTGTACGGCTATCCCGTCTCCATCCATCTCGATCCGATCGAAAAGAAGCCCTTCTTCCACGTTTACCCCGGCAGCAAGGCGTTCTCACTCGCCACCGTCGGCTGCAACTTCACGTGCCGGTTCTGTCAGAACTGGGAGATATCGCAGGCCAGCCCGGCGGACTTCCGCAGGCCGTTCGTCGCGCCCGAGGCCATTGCGCAGGCCGCCGCCCACGCCAAGGCGAAGACGATCGCCTACACCTACAACGAGCCGACGGTTTTCTGCGAGTACGCGATCGATTGCGCCAAGGCGGGCAACGCGCTCGGGATCGACAGCGTGGTCGTCTCAAACGGGTTCATCGGCGCCGAGGCGCAGAAGGCGCTGCTCCCGCACGTCAAGGCGGTGAAAGTGGATCTGAAGTCGTTCAGCCAGGCGTTCTACGCCGATATGTGCGGCGGCGTCCTGCAGCCCGTGCTCGATTCGCTGAAACGCATCCGGGAATCCGGCACATGGCTCGAAATCGTCACGCTGCTCATCCCCACGCTGAACGACGGCGCCGACGAAATCAAGCGGATGAGCGACTGGATCGTCAAGGAGTTGGGCCCGGACGTGCCGATCCATTTCACCCCGTATCATCCGGCGTACAAAGTCCGGAACATTGCCGCCACGCCGCCGGCCGTTCTGCGCCGCGCGCGCGAGATCGCGCTGGGGCAGGGCTGCCGTTACGTCTACGGCGGCGGTCTGCCCGGCGGCGCGAGCGAGAACACCTGGTGCCCGAAGTGCGCGACGCTCGTCGTCGATCGCTACGCCTACCACGTCACCGACCACGGCAAGGGCCAATGCCCGAAATGCGGGGAGCGCATTCCGGGTGTCTGGCAATGAGCCAGGCGTCCTGCATGCCAGCGAAGAAGCTCAAAACGAAGTGACGGAGAAGATGCGGCCCTGTCTTCCCGATTGGCGCTTCATTCCGTTCGCACGCGGACGCGATGGTATTCCGGGATGCTGAGCGGGGCGGAGTTCGTAAAGCACATGGTGCCGGCGACGCCGTCGCGGTCGACGTAGGCGGGGACGTTGGTCCATGCGGCTTCCGCGGCGAGGTTCGTGCTGGTCTGCACGGTGTAGAGCCGGCCGGTGACGCCTTGCCAGGACATGATCAGTTCGGTGCCGTCCGTGGCCAGGTCGTGAACGCGGAAATAGTTCGTGGCGCTGAGCGGGTCGGTGCCGGCGATCGTCTCGTCGCCGTCGTTCTGCTGGTCGCCGTCCGAGTCGGCGACCAGCGGTTCAGTGCCGTACAGTTCGAATTCCTCGGCGTCGGTCAGTCCGTCGGCGTCGCTGTCGGCGGCGGTGGGGTCGTGTTCGTAGGCGCCGATATCGCAGCGGTTCGTGCCGTCGCAGTTGCCGTCGAGCGGGCGGTCGTTCTTCTCGAGATCCGTGGCGGGATAGCCGGTGGGTGAGCCGGCATCGATACAAGGCGCGCTCCAGCGCAGGCGCAGGCCGGCGCCGGTCGTCTCTCGGAAGCCGGGCTCGGCGGCGATGTGGCCGGGCCCGTCCGGTGCGGGCGTGGTGCAGCAGTAGGCGTATTCGACGGCGTTCGAGCCGGACTCGGCGGCATGGTAGTAGTTCGCGTTGCTGTCGGCGGCATTGTAGTAGACGATCGAGTTGCTGACCACGCCCCAGGGGTAGCCGGGGTCGGCAAAGTCGCGGGTTCCGCAGATGCCGCCCGCGTGGCTGGCGCTGTTGCTGACGATCGTGCAGCCGAGCACGGTGCCGCCGTAGGAGCAGTAGACACCCCCGCCACGGTCCGTGGCGGTGTTGTGGTAGACGAGGCAGCTTTCGAGCGTGCCACCGATCGAGCAGTAGACGCCGCCGCCGTCGTCGTCACTGCTGTTGTTCTGGATTCGACAGCGCCGCGCGGTGCCGCCCCAGGAGAACGTGACGCCGCCGTTTTCGCAGGACTCGATGGTGGAATCTTCGATCGTGCCGCCCCAGTAGAAGGTGACCCCACCGCATCCGTTCCAGCCGTCGTTGAGCTGGATGGTGCTGTCCTGGACCAGCCCGCTGCCGTAGACGAGGACGCCGCCGGCCTGCATATAGGCGGTGCAGTTGTGGACGAGACAGTTCGAGAGCGTGCCGCCCTCGCAGAGCACGCCGCCGCCGCTCTTTTCGTACCACAGATCGCCGGTCGTGCGGGTGCGCCCGTCCTCGAGGATGAGCCCGATCAGCCTGGCGCCGGAGCCGAGATAAGCGCAGCGCACGGCGGATGCGCCCAGGAACCCGCCGCTGCCGCGGATGATCGAAAGCGCAGGCCAGTTGAGGCGGCTGCGCACGGTGACGGCATTGGTGACGGCGACGCGGTTCGTCATGCCGTTGTACACCGCGCGGCCGCCCGTCGAATAGGTGCCGTCCCAGACGACCACTTCGCCGCCATCCGCGACGGCATCGACGCCGGTCTGAAGCTCCGTGGCGGCCATCGTCCAGTTCGTGTAGGGCGCGGTGTCGGTGCCGGTGAGCGAGACGTACGTGACCGCGGGGCGTGGGTGTGCGGTGACGTAGCCGGTATTGGTCGTGCCACCGAACTGGCCGCGTTGGGTCAGCACCTTGAGCGCGACCGAATAGGTGCCCGTCGACGCGTACGCGTTCGTCGCCGTCGGCGATTCGCTCCGGGCAACGTCCCAGTTTCCGTCGTTCTCGAAATCCCACCAGTAGAAATCCTCTCCCGTCTGCGGGCCGTCGACTGTGGCCGTGAACACGATCGCCTGCTCGGCGACGGCCGGTACGGGGTCGCCCGCAAGGGTGCAGTTGAGCGGTTCCGGCGTGAACTCGTAGGCGCCCCGGTCGACGGTCCCGTTCGCGATGCGGCCATTCCCGTCGAGGTCCCCCGCATCTTCCATCCACGACTGGTACCCGCCGCTGTCGATGCACGGCGAGCCCTCGGTCAGGTGATAGTTCGCGGCTGACGCGCACACGAACTGCGGGTCGTTCGTGAGATGGGCCGTGCCCGGCGGGGCGGGCAGGCTGCAGCAGGACCAGTAGTCCTGGCCGGTCCCGAAATCGCAGAAGTTCGAGCCGTCCGTCACGGCGGTATTGAAGTACAGGATACAGTTGTGCACGGCGCCGCCGTTCGAGCAGAAAACGCCGCCGCCCTCGTCCGCCGCGGAATTGTCCGCGATCGTGCAGTTCTGGAGCAGACCGCCCTGATCGCAGAACACGCCGCCCGCGTCGCCGCCGGAACTGTTCTCGTAGATCAGGCTGTTGTGGACTTCGCCGTCCTGGTCGCACATGACCGCGCCGGCCGCGTCGGTGGCGGCATTGCTATAGATGGTGCAGTAGGCGACTTCCCCCCCGTACTGGCGGCAGTAGGCCGCCCCGGCCTGGGCCGCCGTATTGGCGACGATCGTGCAGTAGGAGAGGATGCCGCCCTGCTCGCAATAGGCGCCACCTCCGTTCTGAACAGCGCGGTTCTGGCGCAGCGTGCAGCCCTGCACCGTGCCACCCAGCTCGCAGTAGACGCCGCCGCCGTGAGTCGCCGCGGCGTTGCTCACGATCGTACAGCCGATCACGGACCCGCCCGCGGCCAGGTAGACGGCGGCGCCATAGCCGGCGGAGTTGGATGCGATCGTACAGTTCTGGACAAGCAATCCGCCCGGTCCGTAGACGGCGCCGCCGGCGGTGCCGGCGCTGTTGTGGACGAGCGTGCAGTTCTTTATCGTGCCGCCGTTCACGGCGTAGACCGCGCCGCCGTCGGTCGCGTTTCCGCGCCGGAGCGTGAGCCCGTCGACGATCGCGTCCGTATGCTCGATCCGGAAGCAACGCACGGTGTCATTTCCGTCCACGATCGTCGCGTCGCTGCCGGCCAGGCCGCGCACGGTGATGGCGTTCGTCACCAGAATGTGCGCGGCGAGCGTGTAGGTGCCGTTCGTGAGAACGACCGCCTCGCCGGCAGCGGCCTGATCGACGGCGGCCTGAATGTTCGTGGCGGCGGTTGCCCAGTCGCTGAACGGCGGCGTGTGCGAGCCGGCGGGCGAGACGTAGACGTTCGGGCTGAAGTCGACGCCCCAGCAGTTGCCCGCGAGCGCGGCGGATTGCCGCGAGTTGCCCGTCGCGACCCAGCGCGCCGGGTAGCTGTAGCCGGGCGTCTCGACGGAGACCTCATACTCGGTGTCCGCCAGCAGGCCCGGGAACGCATAGATTCCGCGCGCGTTCGTGCCGGTCGTGCGGTTCGTGCCGCCGCCGTCGATCGTGACGGTCGCGTTCGTGGCGGGCAGCCCGCTACTCTCGATCACGCGTCCGCTCACGATCTCGCCGGTTTCGTTCGTGAATACGTTGTAGACGCAGGTGAACACGCTCGTGTAGCCCGCGTCGCTGATGTCGGGCAGGTCATACCAGGCGTCGCAGACGCCGGCCCAGCCCATGTTCAGGTGGTGGTAGAGCGTGTTCGCGTTGTAGCCGTACCCGTCGCACGCGATGGCGTGCCCGCCGCTCGCGCCCCAGATTCCGAGCAACGTCGCGCGCCCGGCGTCCAGGTTCGGGTTCACCATGTCGTTCGCGGCCGCGCCGAGATCGGCCATCGAGTTGTAGCTCCATACGGCGTTCGCATAGCCGAACGTGTCGGTGAGGGCGAGCGGCACTTTGGACATCTGCGCACTCGACGCGTTGTTCGAGTAGCTCATGCTGACGGCGACCCCGGCGTCGTGGCAAAGCGCTCCGATCGCCTGAGCCTGCTCCGCGCTGATCGTCGCATCCGGGTCCGCCACCATCTCAGCCCAGCTGTACGCGCCGCCCGCGCCGTCCCCACCACGCAGGCTGCGGGTGGTCGCCACGCCGTTGGTCTTGATCTCGAACGATGCCGTACCGACGCCCGTTGCAGGCCAGCGGTCGCCGAACATGAATTGCGCCATCGCGGTGGCCACGCAGCCGCAGACGAAGTTGTTCGTGTCGCCCGCCGCATACGGCGGCGTGTAATAGCTGTAAACGGCGATAGCCTGCGTCGCGTTCGTCTCGACCGACTGGCTCCAGACGCTCGCGAGCAGCGGCGGGACACGCTCGTCGCTGACCGCCGGCTCACCGGCCGGCGCGGGCGGCGCAGGGGACCCGGCGGCAACCGCCGCGCCCAGGCTGTCGAGCCGTTCCCACCTCGCGGCTGCCGACCCGGGCGGCGCCGGCCCCAGGGCGTCGGGTTGGCGGATCCGTGCGCCGGGCCGGCGCGAGTGCGCGAGCCTGGCGCGCACGTCGCTCTCGACCAACACATAGAGCGGGTTGTGCGGAGACGCGACGAACTCGGGCAGCGCGGAGAAGGCTAAGACCGGTTCCAGTGCGTCGTCGGCCGGCACGACAACGAAGCCGCACGGTGCAAGATGGACGACCCAGTAAAGGAGCTTGCCCGCCTCGTCGCGGTACCCCTCGGTACGCTCAATTGCCGGGCCCAGCGCCGCGCCGAGCGGCGCTCGCTCACAGGAGAGCCACCCGCGGATCGCGTTCTCGGCGCGAGCCTGATCGACGGGCGCTGCACGTGCCGGAACAGCCACCTGAAGCGCAACGCAGAACGCAAGCAGCGCGACCGGCAGAAGAACGCCGGGCACTTGTCCGGTGAGCGGGCCGCGCAGGACGCCCGCGGCCGCGCAAGCAGGCATACCAGAATGGCGAAGGTCCAACATGGGAAAGCAAACCGACTTCTAGCGTAGGATAGCATGGATCGAGGGCGATGGCGAGCCGGAAGAACGCGGAGGCGCGGCGGTTCCGAATACGGGGCAATGTCGGCGCTGGGCCTCGACGGGGCGGCCCAGGACGGACGGCGAATGATGGCGATATCGCGGCGGGGCAAGCCAGACCGCCCGGTGCGGGAGGCGTGCCACGCGCGTCGTCGATCGCTACGCCGACCCCGTCACCGACCACGGCAAGGGCCAATGCCCGAAATGCGGGGAGCGCATTTCCGGGTGTCTGGCAATGAGCAAGGCGTCCTGCCCGGCCCTCTTGGCATCCGCGCGCGTACCACAAGTCGGCAAAGGGACCGGGCTAGGCTTCGAGCCCCGTGGTCAAGGGCAGCAGAACGCGAGTCCGCGGCCCGATGCGCGCCGTGGCCGGAACGTCCTGCTCATCGGCGCGGACCAGAGAGAGGCCCAGCCGCAAACGGTCGCCCGGGCAGAAGCAATGGCAGATCGGGTTGATTTCAAGGCACAGCCGCGTATAGCCGGCGGGGTCGGGTCTTTCGGCACGCGCGTGCGTATGCCACGGTACAATCGGATAGCCGTCGGAATTGGTGGTGCTGCGGGCCAAATCGAATTCGCGGTGCGAGGCAAGGAGCCGGCCTTCGGTCAGTTGCGTGCACCGACCGTCCGGCTGGACGACGGAGAGCCGCGCGTGGCATTCATAGTCGCCCACCGGTCCCGCATCAACAAACGCTTCCAGAGCGGGTGGCCCGTCTATAACGGTCTTGCCCGCAAAGGGCGCGCTGTCCGCCGTTGTCAGTTCAGGCCAATGGGCAAACCCCGAGTTCGGAGGAAAGGCCGCGCGGATATTGCGCGGAAGCGGGATCCCGCTGAAATTCGGCGGCATGTACGCATCGGTCGCCACGGCAAAGGGGGACCATTCGCGCCATTGCGCGCGTTTGGGGTTGAACCAGTTGTTGCGTTCGATCCACTCGTTGCTGCCGGACCTGAAGAGCCGGACCCTGGGATTGGCGACCGGGTCCTTCCCTTTGCCCGTGAGCCACCAGTCGAGCCAAGGGAGGATTTCGGCCATGTACTCGTTGCCTCCGTGTCCCCACGGTCCCACAACCAGCCGCCGCGACGAAGGAATGCGTTCAAACGCCCGAATGGTGCCCCGCAGGAAATAGTCGTTCCAGCCGCCGCCAAGCAGAGCCGGCACATGGATCTGCGGCAGGACATATTCGGCCGAACGCTTGCGGTATGCGTCGTTGTCGACGCGCTGCGACAGCAGGTCCGAGTAGTAGAACCGCAGCCCGCTGCGCAGGGTGGCGGCTTGGTTGCAGCGGAAATAGGTCATCCCCCAGTCGCAGAAACTCACAATGCCGCCGCGCCAGTTCCAGTCGCGGTAAAAGTCCACCGGTGCGTACAGGGGGGCGATGCATACCAGACCTTTCGGACGGCGCGCGGCGACGAGCATTTGACTGGCGCCATTGTAGGAACCGCCGATGGTCGCGACCTGGCCGCTACAGAAGGGCTGCCGCGCGATCCACTCGATCAATTCGGCGTAATCCTGAATCTCGCGCTCGGAAAGGACGCCGCTGTAACCGCCGCGCGACCCGCCAAAACCGCGCACGTCGGCGCTGCAGTAATGGTAGCCCCGTTCGGCCAGCTTCCATCCGTATCCCAGCCCGCATTCCTTGCGGTACGGCGTCACCTCCAGTACCACCGGTGCGGCCGTGCTTGGCGCCGCGTAACGGTGTACAGCCAGGCTTCCGCCGTCGCTCATCGGGACCTCCAACCGTTCCGGATAGCGTTCGAAGAAGACGTTCATCTGTTCCCGATTCTTTCTCTGTTCGGTCTTGCGAACTGCGCCGCCATCTCGACCATCCACGGACAGGTTATTCGGATGGACCCGTCCGCCTTGGCGGCCATGAACGCGGCATTCTCATAGAGTATGAACCCGTCCGCGCCGCCGTCCAGCGCGTCATGCACCAGATGGTTCATGATCGCACGTCCGTTCGAATTTCCCGGCAAGCCATTCAGGTAGGGGCAGAAGTTCATCTTCAAACCTGCCGGCCGGGCGGCGGCGGCCACGTACGGGCTGTTGGACCCGCGCATTGAGCTTGTCTTGACCGTGACCTCGTCGGCCAGATCTTCTCGTATCCAGGCAGGCCAGTCAAAATGGATCTCGGACTCCGTATGCCACTCCGGCGTCTTCATGCCCCGCGAAATATGGAGGTGCATGGCTTTCCCGGCTTCGCGCAGGCGGCGGCGCGCTTTCCGCAGAAAGGCCGTGTACCGCTCACCGCGCAGACGACGCAGATCCGCGTAATCGAACGGCTCGCGCAGGATGTCGAGGCCGTGCCGCTGTCGGAATGCGTCCACCAGCGGGGCATTGAATCCGAAAGATGTCCAATCATAGGTGCGGTTGTGGTGGACCACGCGGAAATCAACGCCGTCCACGCCCGAGGCGATGCAGTGCTCCACCTGCCGCAGCCACCAGGCCTGGACCTCGGCATACGCCTCGCACAGCTGGCCCGGCAAATAGCGTTCCCTGCCCAGGCCGACGCCCAGGGGGTTGCCGCCGTCGAGCCAGGCGTATTCGTCGCGATGCTGGATGGAGGAGGAGACCGGCGTGATATCGAACGCGAAGCCCAACACCCGAAAATCGGCCCGTGGCCGCGCCTGAGTCTGGCCGAACGTAATGGGAAGGAGCCGCCCCTGGGTGTCTCGCACTTCAATCAGTTCCGGCAGGCTGTTCCCGAAAGACCAGGTTGGCGAACCCTCCACGGTGATGGCGAAGAAACGCCCAGGCAGTTCCAGGCCGGAGAGCGAAATCGTCTGAGGCGATTCCCGTTCGAGTCGGGCCTGCAGCGCGCCTTTGTACAGGCGGTAATCGCCGTTATTGGCGCTTGTCCACAGACGCAGGCGGCTGGGGTCCAAGCGTCCCGTCAGGCCCCGCTCCGCGGTCAGTCGAATCGCGCCCACTCGCCGTTTCGCGATATCCTCGGGGACATCGCCCATATTCCGCTCCACCCGAAGAGTGGGGTTTTGCGCGGTGAAGTGGGGCGTGAGCCAGAGCGGCCCGCCCAAGCGCGGGATCTTGCCGAACCGCCGCGCCTCCTTCGATCCTTCCGGAAAAAGGCCGAAGGGGAGCGCCGATTCATACGGCTTGAGCACGGCGAAAAAGGAAAGCCCTTCGGCGTGCGCCGCGCGCGCGGCCGCGGGAAGAAAGTCGCCGACCGCCTCATACGTTTTTCGGACATTCCCGCAGTAGCCGCCTTCCTCGTTGACGGGGGCGCCTGCCGGCGCGTGCCACCAGGCGCGCGCCTCCTGGTCCCAATAGCCGTCGTCGTATGCCGGGCAGATATAGTAGACGCGCGAAATCCCGTTCTGGCGGTAGAAACGCATGGATTCGGCAAACGTCTTTCCGGTCCAGGCATGGTGTGCCACATCGTCCGGGAAATCCGTACAGACCGAAAGCGCGAACGCGTCCGATCTCGCCGGCGGGCAAACCCTTTCCTCGGAAAGGTCGCCCTCGATCCGCACGTCGCTTACCAACGCGCCGGCGGGAAACAGGATTTCGAAATCAAAAAGCCCCAGCCCCGGTCTCGGATCCGGAGCGTTGAGAATCTCGTTTCCATCCAGGAGTATGCGAATGCGGCCGCCCGCGCGTTCATAGGAAACCGCGAAAGGCGCCTCTTCCTGCACGACGGCCCTGCCGGTCATGGCGATCGGAGAGGAATCGAGCCGGGCGCCCGTGGTGGGATTCTCGGGTGAGCCGATGCGCAGTTCATAATTGGAGGTGAGCAGCTGCGGCGCGCCTTGCCCGGTTCCCACGCCGCGAATCGTCACGTGCAGGCTCTTCAAAGGCGCGCCGCGCAGATAGCCGCGCACGTTTGTCGCCAGGCTCGCGCGCAACCCTGCCGCGGTTGGCTCCAACCCGCCATAGACGGTCTGGAGCAGATCGTCCGACGGGTTGGAGGAATCAAGAATCAGAAGGAGTCTCTTCGGCATTGGATCCGTTCCCTGGGCGGTCGACTGGACGCGGTGCGGGGCAATCGTCTTGCGGCATATCCAGACCGAGCCGACGGCACTCGCCCGCCGTTTCCGACAAAGATTACAGCCTGTCTGCCAATGGCGCAACAAAGACGGCGACAAATGAATTCCGGCACGTCCGGTTCCACCCGGGCCCGCCCGGACGGCCGCTGTTCAGGGGCAACCCGGCCGAAGCAGACCGGCCGGGCGCAGGCGGCATTCAAGCGGGGCTTGTCCTGGCCGCCTTTTCCGGCCAGAATAGGCCCGAATCTTTCCGACAATTTTTCATCGGTTCGCGGTTCCGACGGGCTCTATATAAGTAGAAGAGCGTCAAATCATGGAGTTTTCCGACAGGCATGACGGAGGCGCAAGCGACGCCGATTTGCTTGCGCAGTTCCTTGCGGAGCAGGCGGAAGACGCGTTTCGCGTGCTGGTGGAACGCCATTCCGGCCTGGTCTACGGCACGTGTCTGCGCGCGTTGCGCGGGGACCGGCACCTGGCGGAAGATGCGACGCAGGCGGTATTCGTGGTACTGGCGCGCAAGGCGCGGAGCATACGCAAGCGCGGCTCGCTGGCGAGTTGGCTGTTTCGGACGGCGCTCTCGGTGGTGAACCATATGAAACGAGCGGAAGCAAGACGGAGGCGGCGAGAGCTGGCAGCGCTGGCCATGGCCGAACCCGCGCCAGCCGCGGCGGACAGGTTGCGGCTGGGGGAGATCCGGGCCTGCCTGCAGGAGGCGATCGGCGCGTTGCGTCCGAAACAGCAGGACGCGGTGGTTCTGCATTTCCTCGAGGGCAAGACGCAGCCGGAGGTGGCGGCGCTGCTCGGCTGCAGCGAAGATGCCGCGCGGTTCCGGATCTCGTACGCGCTGAAGAAGATGAAACGGCTGCTGTCGAAGAAAGGGGTCGTGCTGTCCGGTGCGGCGCTCGCCGGGCAGCTCGCGGCGGAAAGCGCGGAAGCGGCGTCCGCAGGCCTGGCCGCGGCCTGTCACAGTGCGGCCATGACGGGTCTGGCCGGCAGCGCGGAACTCCCGGCGGCAGTCGCGGCGGCGGCGGACGCAGTCGCGCGCATGATGCTGTGGGCGAAGGTGAAGACGACGGTTGCCATGGTTTCGACAGCCGCGCTCGTAGGCTTCGGCGGGCCGGCGGCCTGGAACGCGATCCGGGCGTGGCATCTGCCCGGCCGGCTGGTGCCCGGGATCCCGATACAGCCGGACACCGATGCGATTCTGACCGTGAAGAAGGTGCCGGTCTGCGAGGGCCGCGTCGTGCGCGGGTTCTGCGGCCGGCTGGTCGACGGCACAACACGGAGCCGGGACTACAGCGGGCATGTCTCGGAATACGCGCCCCACCGCCTGCGCCAAGTCCGCTACGGGTTCAACGGTAATGACGGCGCGCACATCACGCTGGCCGACCGGGACGGCGTCGACGCGCTGATCCTGCGCGGCGGCGCGCGTGCCAAGCTGTATGCCGATTGCGCCACGCTCACCGAGCCGGAGGACGACCGCCCCATACTCCGCCTTGACGGGGCCGGAAAGCTGGCGGTCGGCCTGTTCGACCGGCGGCGGTTGGTGAGCCGCGCGAGTTTCTTCGATATCGAACGCGGCGCGATCGCCGATGCGGCCTTCTATCGCATGGCGGCGATGCCCGCGCCCCCGCGCGGGTGGCAGGCGTGGCATGTGGTGGAGCGGGAGGTGACGCTGCCCGAGCCGGAGCCGGGGCGCCCGCTCGACCCGTCCAACATACGTGCCGCCATGCAGGAGCGCTACGGCGACGCCGTGCCCCCCCGCATTGTGGCAATTGCGCCCGGCACCGGCCCGGGTACGGTCCTCTCCGTCCGCAACCGGCAACCCGTCCATTTCCTGGGCGCGCCGGTCCGAGCCCGGCTCGGCCTTTCGGCCCTGTTCTGCGACATGGTTGTGGAAGGGGGCAAAGGCCCGCTCATCTTCGACGTCGCGGTTCAAGACCCCCTGAATCCGCGCCGGGACGTCGCGTACGTGCGGTTCGCCGCGGCTCGGCCCGGCCGGTTCCGGTTCGTGCTCGATTTCACCGGCCAGATCCTGCTCGAAGAGAACCGCGTCTGGCTCACCTTGGTGTTCGATCGGGATGTGCGGCTCTCTTCCCCGCGCGACGGGCAGCCGCTGCTGAGCCTGCAGGTCGTACCGCCGGCGGACGCCCTGCCCGAAGCGCTCGCCTGGCGCAAGCTGCTGCTCAAGGAGCTGTTCAGCACGCTGAGCGAGCCGCGGCCCTGGGGCAACTACCGCCGCCAGAGCCGGGCGGAGTTCTACGCGCTGGACGAGTACGCCGCGCAATGCCCGGAGCTGTTCATGACGATCGACCAGTGCCATGCCCTGGCGCCGGCCGACGAGACGGTGCGTCAGTATCGGGAATGGGTGTTCCTGCGGAATCTGGACAAGCTGTCGCGAGTCGAGCCGCCCCCTGCCCCGCCGCCGGGCGTTCCGGCCTGGGCGTGGTACCCGCGGCTGGCCTGGCTGGAAGCGCGGCGCATCGCGAAATGGTGGATAGACGAGCGACTCGTGCCGACGGGCGAATTCGGCAGCATGATCGGCGACGATACGGACCTGTACCAGCAGATGACGGATCTGCCCCTCTTCGAGACGGACGGCGTGGCGGCGCAGGCGATGGCGGCCGGCGCGCGACTGGCCGAGTTCATCGAGGAGCACGGCCTGCAAGACGGGCTCAACCGGCACACGACTCAGGCGTCCTATGCCTACGAGGACGGCCTGAACCACCGTGCCCTGCTGGCGCGTTGGTTCTATGGCGATCCGCTCTACCTCGAACGGTGCATGGAATCCGCGCGCCAGCTCGAGAAGCTCACCGTGCGCAGCGAGGATGGGCGCCGGCACTTTCCGGACAGCGGCGCGATCGGCATCCGAAACCTGAGCCGGCCGCCGGCGCCGAAAACCGAGCGCGCCGACAGCGCGCTGCTCTGGCATCCCGCGCTGGAGGTCGCGGAGTACAACCGCCATCCGCGCATTCTCGAGCTCGTGCGGCAATGGGCGGACGGCTGGGTCCGGCATGTCGAGCGGGACAGGAACCCGATCGCCATCGATGTGGGCACGGGCGACGTGCTCGCGTGGCAGGAGAACAAGCCGCCGCTGACGGCCGGCTACGGGCAGGCATCGACGTTTCTGTGGCTGCACGCGTTGACGGGCGCCGAGCCCTACGCAAGGCCGTTCCTCGCCTATCATCAGCGCGGGTTCGCCGCCTATCCCGGCTATTTCGCCGACGCGCTGGCGGCCGGCATGCTGGACGAACTCGCCCCCGCAACCCGCGACAGGCTGATTGAACGCTGCACGGCCGCCGCACTCTATTGGCGCCGGGATCCGGCCGGCCTGATCAAGACCGTGATCGGCGGCCAGCGCAAGTGGGAGCAGGCGATCGACTCGTTCTGCGACGCACGGCGCTGGCCGGACATGTACACGACCACGCACCAGTACGCGGACCGCATCCTGCTGGGCGACCTGTTGGCGTCCGCCGCACAATGCATGTTGGGCGGGTATTGCAAGCGGAACAAGTTCAACCCGACCCATGCCGTGAGCTGGGAGGGGTTCGGCACGGAGTACGGAGCGCTTGTACTCGAGAACCGGCGCGATCGGTTCGAGGCGCTGGTGTACAGCTTCGCCGACAGGCCCGTGAAAGGCCGCATGCGCGTGTGGCGGCTCGAGCATGGCCGCTACAAGGTCACGGTCGGCCTCGACCGGGACCGGGACACGCGGTCCGATGCCGCGGGCTTCTCGCGGGTCCTGACCCTGGCGAAAGCCGACGACATCCCGCTCGAACTCGAGCCGCATGCCGTGACGACGGTCGTCATCCGGCAACTGGAACGGCTCGAGCCGATCTTCACACGGCCGGACCTCGCCATTGCCGCGCGCGACGTCAGGCGGCGCGGCCGCTCCGTCACGGGCGTCGCGCACAACATCGGCGCCTCGGCCGCCGGGGAGGTCGAGGCCGGCATCGTAGACGCGAACGGCCGGGTCGTCGTGCGCAAAACGGTCGGCCGGCTCGCCGCGCCCACCGCGCTGCGGCCCGTACGGCTCGCCTTCGCACTGGCGCTGCCCTCCGAGCCGGCGGACGGCTGGACCTTGAAGCTTGACCCGGACAACCGGCTTGCGGAGATCTATGAGGGCAACAACGAGGTACCCCTCCCCGACACGGCACACTCTCTCGCGTTAGATGAAACACCAACCGCGATCCGTACCGTGGCGCTCGCCATGCCGTAGCGCGTGCGTCCGCCCCGGGCCGCGGGACCGCAATCGTCAATCGTCAATGGTGAGGGGGCACATCATGAGAAGAGCCATCCTATTCGCCGGCGTCTGTCTGCATGCGGCTCACCGGGCGGTGCTGGCCGGCGCGACGGCAGGAATTCCGATCGAGCCCGGTTCGGCGCTGAGCGTGAAGAAGGTGCCCGTGACCGACTGCCGGGTCCTGACCGCGTTCGTGGGCACACCGGTCGACGGCACGCTGCACAGCCTGGACTACAGCGGCCGGCAGGCGGAGTATCCGCGCCGGGGCGTGGGTGCGGGCATCAACTTCAAGTACAACGGCAACGACGGCTTGCACATCACGCTCGGGGATAACGAAGGGGTCGATGCCGTCGTGCTGCGCGGCGGAGCCGCCACCGAGATGGCGGCGGACGCGACGGATCTGACGGGCGGGGGGCGCCGGATCTGCACGTTCGAGAAGGGCGGCCCGGCAACCGTCTGTCTGGATGCCCGCGTGAAGGCGCGGAAAGTCAGCTTCTTCAAGACCACGGGCGGATCCATCGCGGATGTCGCCTTCTACCGTATCGACCGGAACGGGCCGGCGCGGCGACCGGCGGCATTGTGGGTTCCGAAAGCCGGAACGGTCGCGCTGCCCCGCCCAAAAGAGAACAGCTACGTGAAGGTGCCCGACGCCGAGAGTCTGCGGATCACCGGCGCGGTCACGATCGCCGCCTGGATCCGGATAGCCGATCCCGGCCGGGACCGCTACGCGGCGATCGTCTCCCAGAAGCCGAACCGCAAGTCGCGCGCCGGCTACGCGTTGGAGTATCAGCCGGGTGCGAACAAGCTGGTTCTGCGCAGCAGCGGCGATTCGGCCTATGCGGAGCAGGTGGATCTCGACACCGGCTGGCACCACGTGGCCGGCGTCGTCGACGGGACGACGGGCCGCCTCTATGTTGACGGCGAGGAAAAGACGACCGACCCGGAGATGGGCGCACTCGAGAAGAGCGACGCGCCGCTTTCCATCGGCCGGTTGTCCGGCGACGACGCGCTTTTCGAAGGCGTGATCGACGAGGTCTGCGTCTATGCCCGCGCGCTGAGCGCGGACGAGGTCCGGCACCTGGCGGCCCGGACAAACGGCGAGTTGACCGGCACCGGCCGGCCGTCGACGCTGGCGCAGGGGTTGCGCGGGTACTGGAACTTCGACGAAGCCGACGGCGCCTCCGCCAAGGACCGTTCGGGGAACGGGAACGACGGGGCCTTGCGCGGCGGCGCCGCCTGGACGAACGCCGGCAGGAAGGGCGCCGCGCTCGAATGCGTCCTGCGCGAGGCCGCGCCGGACAATATCGACCGGGCCATGCGGGAGCGGTATCGCGGGGACGAACATCGCGTTGAAGCCATAGCGCCTGCCAACGGAAACGGCGGCGTGCCGCTCCGGCTCGCCGCCGGCCAGATGGTGCATCTGGTCGGCCCGCCCCGCGAAAGTGAAACGGGGCTGACCGACCTCGCGTTGGAGGCCGAGATCACGGGCCCGCAGGGCCCGTTCGCGCTCACGCTCGTCGTACAGGACCCCTTGAACCCGCGCCTCGATCTGTGCTGGCTGCCGTTCGCCGCCCGCGGGCCGGGCCGGTACCGGCTGGCGGTCGATATCCCGGACCAGGTCCTGCTCAAGGACAGCCGCCTGTGGCTGACGCTGGGCAGCGACGCCGATCTGCAGCTCGCCGGGCCCGGCGGCGGCGCGCCGGCGTTCCTGCTCACGTTCGCCGACCGGGCGAAAGCCTTGCCCGAAGCGCTGGCGTGGCGCAAGCTGGTGCTGAAGACGCTGTTTGCCCCCATGTCCGAACCCCGCCCGTGGGGCAACTACAAACGCAATACGTCGCGCCAGGAATTCTTCGACAGCCAGTACGGCAGGCACTGTCCGGAACTGTTCATGACGATCGACCAGTGCCACGCGCTGGACCCGACCGACGACATCGCGCGGCAGTACCGGGAGTGGGTCTATGTCCGGCACATCACCGATTTCGTCGAGGTGCCACGCCCGCCCGAACCGCCGGCCGGCGTGCCGGCCTGGGCCTGGTACCCGCGCATGGCGTGGCTCGAATTCCGGCGCATGGCCGAGTGGTGGATGGACAACCGCATGGTCCCGACCGGCGAGATCGGCGTCGGCGTGCAGGACGACACCGATTTCTATCAGCAGTTCGCCGACATGCCGTTCTTCGAGACCGACGGCGTCGCCGCGAAAGTCGTGGACGGCTGCCGCCGGCTTGCCGAGCTGGCGGACAAAGAGAATCTCGACGAAGGGCTGAACAAGAAGGTGACGGACGCGCTGCACGCCTATGAGGAAGGCGTGAACCACCTCGCACTGATGGCACGCTGGTTCTATGGCGATCCCATCTACTGGGAACGCTGCCTGGCCAGCGCGCGCAGCATGGAGCGGGCAACGATCGTGACCGAAGACGGGCGCCGCCACATCCCGGACCATCAGCGCATCGGCGCCGTCGACGTGCGCGAACCGCGTAAACCGGCGCAGGACGCGCATTCCAGCCCGCTCATGTGGCACGCCGCGCTGCAGGCGGCGGACTACAACCGCAGCCCGCGGATCCTCAAGCCCATCCGCGAATGGGCCGACACCTGGCTTCGCTACCAGAAGCCCGGCCAATGGGCAACGGGCGTCGACGTGCGAACGGGCAAGGTGACGCAGTTCGAAAAGGACCGGCCTCTGAGCGGCGGCTACCGCTCCCAAGCCTGTGTCTTCACCTGGCTCCACGCGCTCACGGGCGACAGCCGCTACATCGAACCGTTCCTTCACTACTACCGGCAGGGCAAAGCCCCCTACCCCGCCAATTCCTTCCTGCCCGACGCCTGCTCGCTCGGTGCGCTCGACGCGCTCGAGCCGGCAACGCTCGCCAAGCTTGCGGACCAGGAGCCAGCCGCGGCGCTGCTGATCCGGGGCGACCCGACCCCACTGACCAAGCGCATGATCGGCGGCCAGCGCAACTGGCATGCGTCGATCGACACGATCATGGACGCGCGCCGCTTCCCGGACATGTATACCACGACGGAGCAGTATACCGACCGCGTCTTTCTGGGCGAGCTGCAGACACACCCGGCGCGTGCCTACCTGAGCGGCATGTGCAAGCGCAACAAGTTCAACCCCACCCACGCCGTGAGTTGGGAGGGGTTCGGCACGGACTACGCGGCGCTCGTGCTGAAAAACCGGCGCGACGGGTTGAAGACGCTGCTCTACAACTTCGCCGACGCGCCCCTGACCGGCAAGATGCGGATCTGGGCATTGGAACATGGCGTTTATCGGCTGACGGTCGGCCCGGACGCCGACGGCGATCAGAGCATGGACGAGCCCGCGCGGCAGGAGACGCTTGAAATCACGCGCGCGGACAGGGTCTCGCTCTCGCTTCCGCCCAAGACCGTAACGGTCGTCGAATTCCGGCAGGAGAAGAAGCTGGATCCCGTCTACACCCGGCCGGACCTGGCCATCGCCGCGCGCGAGGTGACCATCGACGGCAACACCTTGAAAGGCACGGTCCACAACATCGGCTCGGCCGACGTGGCGGACGCTGTCGTCGGCATCGTCGACGCGCGCAATAACATGCTGACAAGCCAATCGCTCGGCAGCCTGGCGGCACCGTCCGACCTCATGCCCAAACGGAAGGAATTCCGGATCGCCTTGCCGGCTGCCCCGGGCAACGGCTGGCGCCTGGTGCTGGACCCGGCGAACCGGGTGCCGGAGATCTATGAAGGAAACAACGAGGTCGCGCTGCAGGCGCTGCCGGCCACGGATTACGCGAAGAGCTGGGAGTAGCGCACCGCGCCGCGCCGGCCTGCCGCGCCGCAGCAGGGCGCGCGTCCGGCGAGGCGTTCTGCGCGAGAACAACCGACTGGAGGGCGAGCGTCTCGCGAGCCGCCGAACGGGACACCGCGCAACGCAAGGAGTCGCATCATGCATCACACGAAGGCCAACCGCAGTTGCCTGACGTTGACTGTCCGGCTGATCTGCGCCGCGTGCCTCCTGTACGCCCTTGCAGGGGCCGCGCGGGCGAACGAAACGGAGCCGTTGCTCAAGACGCCGCGGACCCTGCACGGCATCAGAACGAGCGCCCCGCCGGCGATCGACGGGAAGCTCGACGACGCCTGCTGGACTGCGGCGCCGCGCCAGCGGCCCTTCTTCCTGTACCAGAAGCTGGATAGGACGAGGGACGACACCCAGGCGTTCTGCGTGCGCGACGAGGACACGCTCTACTTCGCCTTCAAAGTCTTCTGCAGCAACCTGCGCAAGATGCGGACCGATGCGAAGAACCGTGACGGTGCGGTCTGGGAGGACGACAGCGTCGAGCTGTTCCTGGTCCCCCACGGGCCGGACGGCGTCTGGTACCAGTTCATCGTCAACCCGCTCGGCACGCTCTACGACGCCCGGTCGGACAGGAACCGGCGCGCGTGGAACGCGGATGTGCGTGTCGCGTGCCGCACGGTCTACACGCAAGGCAACGCCGGCTACTGGGCGGCGGAACTCGCAATTCCGTTCAAGGACCTGGACGCCGCGCCGAAAGAGAACGACAGCTGGCGGCTGAACTTCTGCCACACCGAGAACTACCAGGGCCAGATGAGCACCTGGACGCATCTCGAAGGCGAGGGCTTCTATCAGCCCAAGCGGTTCGGGCATCTGGTGTTCGGCAAGCCGTCGGCCGCGGATACGGCCCGGGCGCTGGCTGTCGAGAAGGCGCTGGACGCCGATGAGGATCTGGCCGGCGCCGGGCCGGCGGCCCCCTTCGTGCTGGCCCCGAACGTGCCCGTTTCCGTGAAGAAGGTGCTGGTCGACGACTGCCGGCTGCTCACGGCGTTCGTCGGCGCGCCGGTCGACGGCACGCTGGCGAGCGGCAACTACACGGGCAAGACGGCGGAGTACCCGCGCCCGGGCATTGGCGCGGGCGTATCCTTCCTGTACGGCGGCAACGACGGCTTGCACATCGCGCTGGCCGACGCGGACGGATTCGACCTGGTCGTCCTGCGCGGCGGGGCACGCGCCCGGATGTACGCCGACGCCACACACATCGCCAAGCCGGGGTCAGGCCGGCTCCTGCGCCGCTTCACCGGGGCCGGTGAGACGGAAGTCGTGCGCTTCGATCAGCGGGTACAGGCCCGAAAGCTCAGCTTCTTCAACACCAGAATGGGCGCGATCGCCGATGTCGGCTTCTACCGCGTCGAGAACGGCGCCAGGTTCGCTTCGGGCGGCGAACGATGGTTGCTGGGCGGCGAGCCCGTCGAGCCGCCGGCGCCGTCGGGCCGGTTTGCCCCCGAGAGCATCGCGCCGGCCATGGCGGAGCGCTACGACGCGGGCGAGCGGCGCGCCTTCACGCTCGGCAAGGCGCGGGACGGTTCCCGGCCGATCGATTTCGAGAAGAATCGGGCGCTGCATTTCATTACGGAGCCGTTCGATCAAGAAGCCGGCCTCGCAGCCGTCACGCTGGAGGCCGAGATAGCGGGCAAGACCGAGCCACTCGGCATCACCGTCGCCGTGCAGGACCCGCTCAATCCGCGCCGGGATATCACCTGGCTCGAGTGCCGCGTCGCCGAGCCCGGCAGATTGCGGCTGAACCTGGATATCCCCGATCAGGTGTTGCTCGCCGGCAGCCGGCTGTGGCTGACGCTGCGTTTCGACGCGGACGTCCGCCTCGCGGGGCCGGCCGGCGGCGCGCCCGAGTTCCGCCTCCATTTCGTGGACCGCGCCAGAGCGGTGCCGGAAGCGATCGCGTGGCGCAAGCTGCTGCTCAAGAGTCTGTTTGCCGTGCATTCGGAGTCGCGCCCCTGGGGCAACTACAAGGGCAACGTGACACGCGAGGAGTTCTTCGCCACCCAGTACGGCGCGCTCTGTCCCGAGCTGTTCATGACCATCGACCAGTGCCACGCTATCGACCCCACCGACGCGCTGGCACGGCAATACCGGGAGTGGGTGTATATCCGGAAGATCAAGGTCTCGGAGCTCGGCCCGCCGCCCGAGCCGCCCGCCGGCGTGCCGGCCTGGGCCTGGTATCCGCGGCTGGCCTGGCTCGAGTTCCGGCGTATGGTCGAGTGGTGGATGGACGAACGCATGGTGCCGACCGGCGAGGTCGGCGTCGGCGTGCAGGACGACTCCGACTTCTACCAGCAACTCGCCGACATGCCGTTCTTCGAGACGGACGGCGTGGCCGCGAAAGTCAAGGATGGCGTCGCGCGGCTGGCGGAGCTGGCGGACAAGAGGAACCTGTGCGGCGGCCTGAACATCATCGCCACGGACTCGCTGCACGCCTATGAGGAAGGGCTCAATCACCTGGCCTTGACCGCACGCTGGTTCTACGGTGACCCGGTCTACCTCGAGCGCTGCATGGATTCGGCCCGCAACGTGGAGAAGCTCACGATCCGCACCGAGGACGGCCGCCGTCATTTCCGCGACCACGGGACTATGGGGTACGACGATACGAAACAGCCGCGTCAGCCGGCACGGGACGGCACCTCGAGCGCGCTGATGTTCCACCCGACGCTGCAGTACGCCGACTACAACCGCAGCCCGGCCGCGCTCAAGGTGCCGCTCGAATGGGCGAACACGTGGCTCAAGCTGATGAAGCCGCGGGACTGCCCGGTCGTCGTCGACGTGCGCTCCGGCGAAGTCAAGAACTGGAGCGGGAAGGATGCCCCGCTCCGGATCGGATACGGGGCGCCCTCCACGTTCATGTGGCTGTACGCCTTGACGGGCGACACACGCTACATTGAACCGTTCCTGTTTTACTACCGCGAGGGCAAGGCGCCCTACCCGGCCGCGGCACACCTCTCGGAAGTGTATGCGCTCGGCGGCCTGAACGGCGGGCTGGCGCCGGGCACACTGGAGAAGCTGGCCGCGCTCGACGCCGCGGCCGCTGTGTTCATCGCGGGCGATCCGACCCGCCTCGCCAAGCAGGCGCGCGGCGGTTCGAAGAACTGGCAGGCGGCCATTGACACCGTATACGACGCCAAACGCTTCCCGGACATGTACACCACGACCCATCCGTTCACCGACCGCGTTTTCCTGGGACAGCTGCAGACGCATCCGGCCCGCGCGTATCTGGGCGGGATGTGCAAGCGCAACAAGTACAACCCCACCCACGCCGTGAGCTGGGAGGGGTTCGGCACCGACTACGCGGCGCTCGTGCTGAAGAACCGGCGCGACGGGTTGAAGGTCCTGGCTTACAGCTATGCGGACAAGCCCATGACGGGCAAGATGGGGATCTGGGCGCTGGAGCACGGCACGTACACCCTCGCCGTCGGGCCGGACGCCAACGGCGACCGGAAGATGGATCGCGCGGCGCAGACCGAATCGCTGGAGCTCATGCGTGCGGACCGGGTCCCGGTCACCCTGGCGCCGAAGGCGGTTACGGTCATCGAACTGACGCAGACGAAGAAGCTCGACCCGATCTACCGGCGGGCCGACCTGGCGATTGCCGCGCGGGAAGTCAACATCGAGGGTGACACGGTGAGCGGCACGATCCACAACATCGGCTCGGCCGACGTCGCGAACGCCGTGGTCGGCATCGTGGACGGCGCGGGCCGGGTGCTCGTGCGCCAGGCCCTGGGCCCGCTTCCGGCGCCGCTTGACCTGCACCCGAAGCGCAAAACGTTCGAACTGGCCCTGCCGGCCGGCGTGCGGACCGGGTGGCGGCTCGTTCTCGATCCGGACAATGCGGTTCCGGAGATCTACGAGGGGAATAATGCGGTCTCGCTCGACGCATTGCCGGCTGTGGATTACGCGAGAGCGTGGGAGTAGCGCAGGCAGGAATGAGTCCACTCCAAGAAGCCGGCTCGTCGGGAGCCTCGCCCTCCATTGACACCACGTCTAGCGTTCATGGAGGGCGAGCGTCTCGCGAGCCGCTTTCTTCAAGTGAACTCAGGAATGCCTGCGCTACTGGGCCATCAGACGCAAGAAGGAGGCAACCGATGAAAAACCGCATGCGGTGGGCCGTGTCGATCGCCATCGCGGCACTGATCGGCACTGAAGCCGCCTGTGCCGCCGAGAACGCCATCCGCGTCCGGCCGGGCGCGGGCAACCCGATCCAGAAAGCGGTTGACGAGGCACTCGCGCGCGAGCCGATTCCCGAAATCATCGTGCATGCCGGCGCGTATCCCGGCGGAGTCGAGATCAAGGGCGGCAAGCCCGGTCGACTGGTGATCCGGGCCGAGCGGAAACCCGACGGTGGATTCGTCGACGCCATCGTGGACGGGGCCCGCAAAATCACCGAGGCGGACCGTGTGCCCGGCAAGTCCGGCGTCTATCGCGTCACACATCGCTTCCCGAGCAAGTGTTGGCCCAGCCTGTGGGAGCTGGACACCGGGATCCGCTACAATCTCGTCGCGAACACCGACACCGCGGCGGCCAGAGAGGCCTGCTTCGGCCTCGGCGACGGGGAGGTGTACTTTCAGACCTCCGACGGCAAGGCGCCGGCCGCGCACGACCTGTGGATGTCGCGCGACGACACAGGCCTGCACATTCGGCGCAACGACGTCACCGTCCAGGGCCTGCAATTCCGCGGATTCCACATGAGCAGACGCAGTGCCGGCGTCCGGCTGGACAACGGCACGGGGCACGTGGTGGAAGACTGCCGGGTCTGGGGTGCGGTGCGGGGGATCGACGTCACGCAGCGCTGCGAGGGCCCGCGCATCCGGCGCTGCCGCGCCGACGACGTGGTGACAGGGGTCTTCTCCAACGGGAAGGGCGAAATCATCGAAGACTGCATCTTCATCCGCCGTGAAAACGCGTTCGAGGTCCAGTGCTACAGCCAGGATCAGGCCGGCATCGAGCACTACTATCCGTACGGCGGGGGCGAGGCATACAGGAACCTGATCGTCGGATTCGCCAAGGGCATCTTCTACAAGGCGCCACCCGCCCGCTATGTCGTGGAATACAACACCGCCGTGGGCCGCGGCGGCGGGTCGGGCATCGGCTGCACGGGCTGGCACAGCAACTCGGTCTTCCGCTACAACGTCGCCACAGGGTTCGGCACAGCGCTGCTCTGGCTCAGCAGTTTCCAGGGGTCTGTCGTGGACAAAAACGTCTTCTTCCGTTCGCCCCGGACCGCGCCGTGGGAAGGCCCGGAAAACGTACGGGAACAGCCACGCTTCGCGAACCCCGAACACGAGGACTACCGCCTGTTGCCGGATAGTCCCGGCGCTCAGCTCGGGGAAGGCGGCCGATCTGCAGGCGCTCTGGGCGTGGCCGACGGCGAGGGTTTCACCCGCGCCATCCTGCCCGTGGTGGGCGCGGCGGATGTGAAGCCGCCCCCTATCCTGAGGCTGCCTGCCACGGACGTCCAACACATCGAGCGCGAAGGGCCGCCCCGCTGCTGGCATGTCAACCCGGAACGCGGCGCGGAAAGCGCCGGCGGAGGCACGGCGGAAAGACCGTTCCGTTCTCTGCAAGACGCGCTCAACCGGGCCAATCCTGGCGACCGCGTCGTGCTGGCGCCGGGCGTCTACCTGGGCGAGCACGCGCTCGAGCACGGCGGCACCGCGGAGGCGCCCATCGTCATCGAGGCGGCCGAGCCGCATACCGCCGTGCTCGACGGCCTGAACCGCGCGGACGTCTGCCTGAAACTGAAGAATGCGCCGTACGTCACCGTCAAGGGGCTGGAGCTGCGCTGGTACCTCGAGGCCGGCATCCAGGTCGCCGACTCGCCACACGCGCGCATCGAGGGGTGCCGGATCTGGAACAAGGATCGCAACACGAGCGGCCGCGTGATCGGCAAAGGAATCTTCCTCCGGGGTTCACCCGACGCCCTGATCACGAAGAACGTTCTGTTCATGAACGACCGCTCGATTGTCATCCAGGACTCCCCGCGCTTCAGCCTGACCTATAACACCCTCAGCACCTCCTTCCACGGCTGCCTCTCAATCCACCGGTCCGCGGCGGGAAGCGTCTGCCGGAACAACAGCCTGACGTTCCCCGGCAACGGCGTCTATTTCGGCCTGAAGCAGGACGAGATGAAGGCGTTCGACTGCGATTACAACAACCTGCTCTTCTACCTTCGCGCCGATTACGCCGCGCGCAAACCGCCGCCGCCGGGCGAGCACGCGAAGCCGTTCAAGGGCGACCCGTTCGGCGCGGGCACGAAAGGCCTCGCCTATGTCGAGCCGGGCGGGTATATCACCAGCATGAGCGAATGGCGCAACTGGTCCGGGGCGGACCGGCACTCGATCTTCCTCTACCCGAAATACGTCGATCCGAGGAGCTACGACTACCGGCTCGCGCCGGACAGCCCCAACATCGGCGCGGGCGAGAACGGAACCACAATCGGCGCGCTCGGGCCCGACTCGGCGCCGCCGGCGAAATAGCCGGCGTAGGCTCGACTGGGGATTTTGATACCTTTCTCGCCGTTTCCGGCCTTTGAAGGGCGCGCTTGAAGCGTTACGCTAGGGGTGCTGAATCAAGGTGTGCGATCGCGGCGACGGGTATAGCTGGCCCAAATTTTCCTGGGCTGCCGTCATGGGACCCTCCACCGACCACGCGCTGTGGCGGGAGGCCGGAGAAGAATTCTCGACAGAACGGGGGTTGTGGAAAATGACAAGAGACAGGCAGGGCGTGCTGTGGCTCTTTTTGGCCGGAATCGTGCTGCGGGTCGGAATTGGCGACGCGGTGGGGGTGGAAGACGCGCTCCACGTGCGGCCGGGCACGGGGAACCCGATCCAGGCGGCGGTGGACGAGGCGCTCGCACGCGAGCCGATTCCGGAGATTGTCGTGCATGAGGGCGTGTATCCCGGCAGCGTGAAGATCGAAGGCGGCAAGCCCGGCCGGCTGGTTATCCGGGCCGAGCGCAAGCCGAACGGCGGATTCGTGGACGCCATTGTGGACGGGGGACAGAAGGCTCTGGACGCATCCGCACTGCCCGGCGAAGCGGGCGTCTACCGCATCGCGCACCGCTACACGCCGCGGCGGTCCTGGCCCAGTCTCTGGGAGACCGATACGCGCGTTCGCTACACGCTGGTGGCCGACGCCGATACGGTGGCGGCCAAGGAGGCATGCTTCGCCGTCGGGAAAGCCGACGTGGTCTTCCGCACCTCCGACGGCAAGCCGCCCGCCTCGCACGAGGTCTGGATGGCGCGCGACAACGCCGGGCTCGACATTCGCCGCAGCGACGTGACCGTTCAGGGCCTGCAGTTCCGCGGATTCCATCTGGGCCGGGGCAGCGCGGGCGTCAGCCTGTACCGGGGCACGGGGCACGTCGTGGAAGACTGCCGGGTTTGGGGCTGCGTGCGCGGGGTCAGCATCGCTCAGCACTGCGAAGGCCCGCGAATCCGGCGCTGCCGCGCCGACGACGTGGGCGGCGGCGTCTACTCCCAGGGCACGGGTGAGATTATCGAAGACTGCATCTTCGTCCGCCGGGACAACGCGTTCAAGATCCAATGCGGCGACAGTCAGGATCAGGCCGGCATCGAACACTACTATCCGAACGGCGGCGGCGAGGCGTACCGGAACCTGATCGTCGGGTTTCACCTGGGTATCTTCTACAAGACGCCGCCCGGCGAGTTCCTTGTCGAGTACAACACCGTCGTAGGCCACAACCAGCGCCAAGGCATCGGCAGGACGGGCTTCCACCCCGAGACAGTCTTCCGCTACAACATCGTCACAGGGTACCCGGTGCCGATCACCGGCGGGACGACGGACCGGAACCTCTTTTCCGGAGGCAAAGGCCCGGTTCAGGGAGAAGGGCCGGGAAACGTTCGGGGCGAGCCCCGCTTCGCCGACCCCGCGCGTGAGGACTACCGCCTGCTGCCCGACAGCCCGGGCGCCAGACTCGGGGAGGACGGCAGGCCGGCGGGCGCGCTGGGTGTCGCCGACGGCCGCCCCTTCACCCGCGCTATCCTGCCGGTGGCCGGCGCGGAAGATGTCCAGCCGCCCCCTCCCTTGCGGCTGCCTGCCACGGACGTGCAACATATCGCGCGGGAAGGGCCGCCCCGCGCGTGGTATGTGGACGCGCAACGCGGAGCCGAGCACGCCGGCGAAGGCACAGCGGAGCGTCCGTTCCGGTCTCTGCAGTCCGCGCTGAACCGTGCGAATCCGGGCGACCGCGTGATGCTGGCGCCCGGCGTCTATCTCGGGGCGCACAGGCTTGAGCACGGCGGCACGGCGGACGCGCCGATCGTGATCGAGGCGGCCGAGCCGCATACGGCCGTACTTGACGGCCTCTACCGTACGGACGTCTGCCTCAGGCTCAAGAACGCACCGCATGTGACGATCAGAGGCCTGGAGATCCGCTGGTTCCGCCAGGCGGGCATTGAGGTCGCCGACTCACCTCATGCCCGGATCGAGGGATGCCGGATGTGGAACCGAGACGACTATGTGAGTTCGTGGGTTGCCACCGGGACGGGAATCGAGATCCGGCAATCGCCCGACGTGGTCATCACGAAGAACCTTCTGTTCAGGGTGAACAGTGCCATTCGTTTCTACCACTCGCCGCGGTTCACTCTGACGTACAACACAGTCTGCTCGACGTTCCTCGCCAGCCTCGGCGTCCACGGCTCCGCGGCGGGCAGCGTCTGCCGGAACAACAGCCTGGCGTTCCCGGGGAACGGCATCTACAGCGGCCTGAGCCAAGAGCAGATGAAGACGTTCGACTGCGACTACAACAACCTGTTCTTCTACCTCCGCGACGACTACGCCAAGCTCAAGCCGCCGCCGCCGGGCGAGCGAGCCAAGCCGTTCCGGGGCGACGCGTTCGGAGCGGGCACGAAGGGCCTGGCCTACGTCAACGGTCTTAAGCCCAGGGGATACATCACCAGCATCAGCGAGTGGCGCAACTACTCCGGAGTGGACCGGCACTCGATCTTCTTCCACCCGAAATATGTGGATCCGCGCGGCCATGACTACCGGCTCGCGCCGGACAGCCCGAACATCGGCGCGGGCGCGAGCGGGACCACGATCGGCGCGCTCGGCCCGGATTCGGCGCCGCTCGGGAAGCAGCCCGACTAGTGCGTCTGTTGGCGCCGTGTTCGGGCTCGTGCCGAATGGTGCGCGGTTACGCCGCGTTACGGACATCTGCGAGGCGGCTCGCCAACCAAGTGCCATTGCGGAAAGAAGGAGGAATGGAATGATACCGATCGTCTTTCGTCTTGCGCCACCCGCTATCCGTCGCCGCGCATGGCTCGCGGCAATAGGCATCGGCGTGCTCGGCGCGCGGGTCGCCGCAGGCGGGGACTACTACGTTTCGCCCGGCGGCAGCGACGCCAACACGGGTGCGTCCCGGACCGAGCCGCTCAAGACGATCGAAGCCGGGCTGGCGAAGTTGCAGGCCGGCGACAGGCTCAACATCGAGCCCGGCACCTATCCCGGCGGTACGGCCATTCGGGGGCTGAACGGCACGGCGGACGCCCCCATCGTCATTCGTTCGAGCCGGCCGGGCGCGGCCGTCATCGAGGGATTTGAGCCGGTCACGGGCTTTCGGCGCCGGACCGGCTGCGACTACACCTACGAGACGGTCTACAGCGAACGCCCGCACCGGTTCCTGGAACAGGCAACCGGCGCGTTGCTCACGCGTGTTGCGGGGCCGGCGCTCGTCGAGACCGTGCCGGGCAGCTACTGTCACGAGGAGGATGAAGGGCGCCTGTACGTGCACGCCTCCGACAGCGGAGATCCGAACCGGGCCCGTATCCGGGCCGCCGTGGGCACGTACGGGATCCGCGTGAGCGGGGCATCGACACACCTCGTACTGGACGGCTTCGAAATCCGCGGGTTCGGCGCCAAGGCGGGCATCGAAGTCACCCGCAAGAACCCGTTTATCACCATCCGGAACTGCCGCATCCACCATTGCGGCATCGGGATCTTCATTCAAGCCGGCCGGAACTGCCGCGTGCTGAACAACCACCTCTGGTCGATCTGGCCCGTACACGAGGGAGCCGCGGTCTGGTGGTCGGACACGACGCTCGACTGCCTGGGCCAGGGAAACCTGATCCACGACTGCGGCCGCAGCGGTATGCGCTGCTATGGCGGGGACAAGCAGTCGGACGAGAACTACAAGGGCACGCGATTCACGGGGAACATCGTCTACAACTGCGATGGATGCGCGCTGCAGTACAAGAGCGGGGTCGGCGAGAAATACGGACAGGCCGATCATAACGTGAGCTGGGATGCCACGTCCGGCTGGCGGATCCACAACCCGGCCACCAATGCGTGGCACAACACCTACGCCGAGGTGTGGGGCCGGCCCATGCCCGCCTCGATCACATTCGGCCCCATATCCGAGCAGCCGGATCGCGACTGGAGATTCGCGGATCCGGATCATCTCGACTTCCGGCTCCAGTCCGACAGCCCGGCCCGCGGGCAAGGGCCGGACGGAACGGACCTGGGCGCCTACCCTTACCGCCACGACGTCTTCTTCGTGGGCCTCGACGGCAATGACGCGAGCCCCGGCACGAGCGTCGCCGCGGCGTGGCGCACTCTGCGGCACGCGGCCGGCGCCGTCGAGCCCGGCCAGACGGTCTATCTGCTGCCGGGCACCTACCGTGAAGCGCTTGTTCCCGCGCGTTCCGGAACGGTGGATGCCCCAATCCTGTTCCGCGGCCGAGGCCGCGAGCCGGTCGTCCTGGACGGGCACGGCGCGCTGGCCGTCGGAATCGATCTGTCGGAGAAACGGCACATCGTCGTGGAGAACCTGCGGGTGACGGGCTTCCAGAAGGCCGGAGCACGAATGGAAGCCGGCGCGCGGGACGTCACGGTGCGGCAATGCATTCTGACGCGGAACGCCGGGCCCGGAGTGCTCGTGGGCGCGTCGGAATCGGCCGCCGTGCTCCGCAACACGGTCTGGGCCAATTCCGGCGCCGGCATCGACGTGCTGCCCGGCGCGGTGGACCTCGAATTGAACAGCAATCTCAGCAGCGCGAACCGCGGCGCGCAACTTCGGATTGCCTCCGCCGCGCTCGAGGCCGATGCCCATATCGCGTTCAACAACTTGGATTCCGGCGCGACGGGCGGACCGGAGGTGGCGGCGGGAACGACCGCGATGCAGGTGGCAGAGTTCGAGGGGCGCGTGGCGTCCGCACGCGAGAACATCAGTGCCGCGCCCGGCCTGCAGGCACCGGAGCAGGGCCAGTTCGAACCCGGTCTCGGCTCGCCGTGTCTGGGCAACGGCATGAACGGCGCGCCGATCGGCGCGACGGATTACCGGCCCGACGAGATAGCGGTCGAGCTGGCCGATCTGACCGTGCAGGCGGTCGCGGACACGGCTGCCACGGTCGCCTGGACGACCCCTCGCCATATGGCGACCACCCGGCTCTTCTGGGGCAGGACGCCGGCGCTCGGCGAGGAGATTCACCGTGTGCACGAGCACATGCTGCACCACACCGTGACGCTGACCGGGCTGCAGCCCGGCGCCACCTACTACTACAGGGCAGAGAGCGTTGTGCCGTGGACGCTGATGCACGATAATCCCATCCCCGCCCGCTGGGACCTGGCACGGCCGCGCCGGAAGGCGACGAGCCCGCTGATGCGGTTCACGACTCTGTCCCGGCCGGCACAGCCGCGCACGTTGCATGTGAGCCGCACGGGCAACGACCTCTGGCCCGGCACCCGGGAGCGGCCGTGGTGGACATTGGCAAAGGCCGGCCGCGAAGCGTTGCCCGGCGACACCGTCCTGATCGAGCCCGGCGTTTACACCGATACGCTCGTGCCCTATAACTCCGGGACCGGCCCCGACCGGCGCATCACGTTCAAGTCGGCCGGATCCGAACCGGTCATCGTGGACGGGCACGATGCGCTGCCGTCAGCCATCCGCATCCTGGGCAAAGACTACATCACGATCGAGGGCTTCTCCTTCCGCGGCATACGCGGGGCCGACTACGGCGGCAACCACGGCGGCGCGAACTACTGCGGGACCATCTGGCTCTACGACGCCGACCACATCGCGATCCGCAAGTGCCTGTTCCTGGGCAGCAGCTACCAGACCACGGGCATCAACGCGAACCGGCCGACCGACGACAAGGTCCGGTCCGTCACCGTGGAGGACTGCGTCTTCGTCAAGAACGCCCGGCCGCTCATGGTCCGGCGCCAGCATGCGGTCGTGCGCCACTGCGTCTTCCCCGTCAGCTACTGGGGCAACATCCAGATCACCGATCCGCACGGCAAGCTGACGCTGCGCAACAATCTGTTCACCGGCTGCATCCAGCAGAAGATGTGGGGGTTCGGCTGGATATGCAGCGCGCCGGCCGGCGCCGCGATCGATTCGGACTACAACGGCATCTGGTACCAGCCCTACGACACCCGCAAGTGGATCGTGCGCCTGACCCGCTCCGAGCCGGGCGAAGCCCGGGACTACATGGACGGTCTTGCGGGGCTCGAGCAATGGCGCCGCGACACAGCCAACGACCAACACACCCGAATCCTGGACGACCCACGGCTGCAGGGACGGGCCAAGGGCGTGCAAGAGGCGACGTACAAAGGAGAGGACGCCCGACTCGAGGATTATGCGCTCGCCCCCGACAGCCCATGCAGGGGCGAGGGCGAACACGGAGCAGACATGGGCGTGCGTGTGGGCAGGAATTGAACCGCGGCGTTCTGCGCCCCGGCAGCCCGTGCCGCGGCCGCGGCGAATCCGAGACCCACCCTTGACGTTTCCGCCGCACACGACTATTTGAATGGGAGATATCCGAAGTCTCCATATCAGCCGGGATACGCCGTTTGGAGGGCGTATCCCGGCGTTGTTTAGTCCCCGATGTGGGAGGAAGGCTGAGCCATGCGCGCGAAGCGACACGACAAGCCCGACAATATCGTCGACGCCGCCTGCCGGTCTTGCGGCGTGAAGATACGAAAGCACATTCGGGAGGTGCATAGCTGGACACGGCGCGTGCCGACTGTCGTCGATCTCGACGAAGCGGAGCGTGCGATGCTGGAGAGCCGGAGTGAGCAGGCACTTGACGCCTACCTGCGCAAGAAGGGCTGTTTCGCCTATCCCGCGCTCGATATCAACGCCGTACGCGAAATTTCGCGCGCAACCGTTACGGTCCGGAACGGCACGCCGGCCGCCCGCATCGTTTGCCCGCCGGATGTGCCGGTCCTGAAACGGCTGGCGAATGCCCTGCGCCGCCATATCGAGCGGCAGGCAGGCGTGGCGCTGCCGATCGTACGCGACTCCGGGCGGGCACGGCTCAGCCCCTCATCGCTCAACCTCATCGTGCTCGGCGGCAGCCACGAGAACCGGCTGGCGCGGCGGCTGGCCTTTCATGGCGTCTCCTACGCGGATCAAGGCGTGCCCGGGCCGGGCGGCTGTCTCGTGAATACCGTGCCGGCCTTCTACAAGACGCGCGGCAATATCGTGCTGATCGCCGCGGACCGGTCCTCGGCCGCGGAGGCGGTCCGCTTCCTCAGCGAATCGCATCAGTGCCTGAGTGACGGCGTATGGGGGTTCCCGCACCTGCAATACGCCAGGCTCGGCAACGGGCTGAAGGTGGGGAGCGGCCGGCACCTGATGAGGGCGGTCGGGCTGGATCCCGCGCGGGCCGCGCACCAACCGGCCCGTGGCGACCCGGCGCGGGTTGCGGCCCTCTACGATTCGGGCGGGTTCAAGCGGAACCGGTACAACCGCTGGCCGGTCGACCAGGCCCCGCTTGCCCTTCAACTGTACCGGCTCACCTCGGAAGTCGACTATCTGCACGCCTACAAACTGCTGCTCTGGGGGCTGCTCACCTACCATCTCAACAAGGCCGGGGGCGCGAGCTATATCAGCGATTTCGACTTCGCGCTCGGCCCGCTGCTCGTGAGCTGGAGCATGGCGGAAAGCGAGCCGGTATTCAACGATGAGGAGCGGTTGGTCGTCACGAACACGCTGCTGGCCGCCGCGCGCCAGATCCATCGCTACAAAGAGGCGTTCTGGCCCAGCCCCCGCGGCCGATTGCGGCACAACCACGAGACGTTCCCGGCCCTGAGCCTGTATCACGCCGCGTCCTATTTCGGGACGTTCTACGGGATCCCCGACGCCGCGGCGTGGCGCACGCTCGCCGCCGAATGCTTCAGCGGCCCGATCGGCAAGGTCTGCAAGCACACCGAGAACGCGTTCGGCTACCAATGGCTGGTGCCGCTGCACAAGCTCGAGTACGATGTGCTCTCCAACGGCCTGGAAATCGTCCGCAACGGGATGGCCCGCCGGACGGCCCGCAGCCTGGCCGCCGCCGTGGACAACTTCGGGTACGGGCTCGACTACGGCGACACCGGCGCGCCGCTGCGCAGCGCGGCGCACATGCTGCCGTTCTTCGATTCCGTCGCGGCCTTGTCCCGCGACACAACCGTCGCGTGGGTGGCACGCCACGTCGGCAAAAGACACCCGCCCGCCGTGCCTTCCGTTCATGCGGGGCGGCATTGCCCGATGCCGGGCAAGCGCCCGGCCGTCAACCGCTGGGAACGGCTTGCGCTGGACGACCACATTCGCCGGGCATTCGCGCCGCGGCTGCCCCGCGAATACGTCGCCGACAAGATCGGGTTCCGGACCGGATGGCAGGACAGCGCGCAGTGCTTCTTCTTCTCCCCGTACTCCTGCGACAGTCACAGCCATTACGACATGAACAGCATCCTGCGCTACAATCACCTCGGCCGGGTCTGGCTTGTCGACAACGGCTACGGCCGGCCGAGCGGGATCACGAACGTCGCCCGCTCCTTCTCGGAACGGCAACGCGGCCCGCAAGACCACAACACGGTGATCTTCTGGAAGACGAACCGCGAACCGGCTGTTCCCCCACCCTTCTGCGCCATCCTGACCCTGACGCGACGAAAGGATCTGTACCTGCTCCAGAGCGCCCTGTGCGGAATCGACGGGGCCGACTGGCTCAGAACCGTGCTGCTCCGCCGCGGCTCGTTTCTGCTGGTTGTCGATCAGATCACGGCGGGCGCCGGGCACGCGGCGGTCGAATGCCAGCTCAACGCGCTGGGCGAGGACGAGTTGGAGGGGCGCATCTGGCGGCTGGAGCAGCAAGGGGTCCGCCTCTTCGTGCAGTGCACGGGCGCCGGCTCGCTCAAGACCGGCGCCTACATGAACCAGAACTGGACGGGCGAGTTCGGCCGGCGCGGGTATCCGTACGCGGCCGCTCCGATCCGAAAGCTTTCTCAGCTCGTGAGGAAGCCCGGTGCCGGCGAGAAGATCCTGTTCGCGACCCTGATCGCGGCGACCACAAGGCGCGAACCGACGTGCCGTCTCGACGGCGGGGGGCAGGACGGATCCCTTCGCGTTCGCGGCACGTTCAGCGCCGGCATTCGGTTCGCAAACGAACGCCTGCGGCTGCATACGGACGCCGACCGCCTCGACATGGCGCTGGTGCGCGACTGGCGGCTGCCGGCCGGCCTGCGCCGCGACATGTTCCGGAGCAAGACCGTGCGACGGCGCCCATGAGGCCCCCGTTGCCGCTGTACGCCTTCGGCGCGACGCGGCGAGCCGCGCCATGAGAAGCCCCGGCAGAATCGGGACGGCGCGGGCCCATTGACGATGCGTCCGGAATGTGATACACATACTGGCATCCGCAACGGCTGTTGGAGGTCGTCCTGACATGAAGCCATTGTCCTACACGCAACTTCAGGACCGGTATGGCGGCCAGTTTGTCGCCACGTACAAAGGCCGAGTCATCGCAAGCGCGCCGACATCGAAAAGGCTCTTCGAAAAGGTGCGAGACAGACTCGGCGACAAAGATCTCCTGATTCACCATGTCGACTCCAAAGAGGCCGTTTGTGTCTATCGCATTTCCTCTTCTGAATAAGCGCACCAGCCTGGGAATCATTCCCGACTGTCTCATTCCCGTTGAGGTGCTCACGCGATTCGGCTATCAAGCGCTGGAATTCGTTCTCGACACGGGCGCGGATTTCACCATGCTTCCTCGCCACATGGCCGACGTCATCGGCATCGACCTGGCAGCCTGCCCGCACGATCGTTCGCGCGGCATCGAAGGACACGATTTCAGAGTGTACCCAAGTCGGATCTCGATCAGAATCGGAGGAACCGAAATCGATGTGCGATGCCTGTTCTCTGACAAGGAAACCACCCCCTACATTCTCGGACGTGCTGACGTCTTCTCCGCCTTCAACATCCTGTTCGATAACCGGAACAGGACAGTCAAATTCTTGAGGATCCGCCGCGTTCCGAGAAGGAAATCCAGGCGAAAAGAAGCAGCCAGAACCCGAAAAAGAAGCGGGGTGGAATAGGCCGGGCTGCTTCCCCCGGCGCCCGCTAGCCGCGGCCGGGGGTCATACTCCCGTTCAACGAAGCGAGATCGCCCGGCTCCGCGGGAAGACCGCACGCGTGCAGGGCCAGGTACCCATGAACCTGGAAACGGTTGGCGAGCGCTTGGGAATCGCGGAAGCCGCCGAACGGTTTGCCCACGCCTGGGCCGCGGCCGAGCAGGCACGGCCGGCCGGGCCGCTGCCCTTTCTGGCGCCGGACTATCTCGCCTGGGCATGCGAAGCGGCGTTTCTGCCGCCGCCGATAGCGGCGGCGGTCGCTGCCGCCGCCCGCCGCGTGGCGGGCGACGAGGCGCTGAGCGCGCTGGCCTGGTATTGTCATTGCCGGCTGCATCGCGATGCGTGCGGCCCGGCCGAGATCCGGAACTGGCCGCTGCTGCGCGGGGCGCTGGGCGACGAGGCGGGCCTGTTCAACGTGCTCGTGCTGCTCTCCGGCATCGGCGACATGCTGGCGATCCACCGGCGGCGCGGGATCCCGCCCGACATCACCCGCGATACGGTGCTCGACCTCAAGCGCGGCATGGAGACAAACGACTACTTCCAGATCCACGGCTGTTGGGGCATCGGCGTCGGGATTCTCGGCTGGCTCATGGGCCACTGGCGCGGGCTGCTCTATCAGCTCGGCCGGCTCCAGTTCAAGTCCGGGCGCTTTGGAGCGTCGCTGCGCGCCTTCCGCAACCGGGCGACTCGCACGGTCCTGGCTCTCGCGGAGGAGGGCGTGCGGTTCAGGGCCGACGGCCAGGTGGACGGCGCGGGCGAGGTCTCCGATCCGGAGGGCGGCTGGACAAGCACGCTCGCCGTCGGCGACGCCGAGATCGAGGGGTATCCGATCGACCCCACAGGCCATGCGGTGCAGCGCCGGCTCACGCTGCGCACGGAGGACTGGGCACAAGTCCTGGCCTCGGGAGATCCCATCCTGGAGATCCACATTCCGGTCGGTCCGCCGCGCATGACACACGCGTTGTGCGGCGCCGCCATCCGGCAGGCGCTGGCGTTCTTCCCGACGTACGTGCCGGATCGGCCGTTTGCCGCGCTGGTCTGCACGTCGTGGATCCTGGACCATCAGTTCGAGAAACTGCTGGGGCCGGACTCCAATCTCGTGCAGTTCCAGAAGGAAGTCTACCTCTACCCGCGCAAAGGCGGCAGCGGCTCGATCCTGAAGCGCGTGTTCGGACAATGGAGCCCGGGTTCGCCTGCCGAACTGCCGCGGACCACCTCGATGCAACGCGCGTTCGCCGCGCATCTGGACGCCGGCGGCCATTTCCGCGGCGGCGGCGGCTTCCTGCTCCCGGACGACTTCGACTGGGGCCGCCAGGTCTACCGCAACCAGGCCCGGCTTTGGCGCGCGGACTGAGTAAACACCGGCGCGATCGCAGGCGTGTCGGTACACATGGGCTCGCGAGGCGAGCCTGTCTCAAAACGCGGGAACAGCCCTTACGGGCTTAACTACAAACGGGTGAAACCACCAGATGTGGCGTTTGTAGTTAACGCCGTAAGGCGTGTGGCAACGTATGGTCCAGGTCTTGAGACAGCCTCAGGCCGCTCGCCCTCCAGCCGTACGCGAACAAGTCGTCGGGTGTTGCCGATGGGGGGCGGCGCGTCCTCGCGAGCCGCGTTGCTCAGTTGAACGCCGCCCTACCCGAACCGCGGGACGTCGAGCCAAACGCCGCCGTTCATGGCCGACTCGTGCGCGACGAGGCCCGGCACGGTCATGTCCATGGCCCGCACCTCGTCGATGCTCGGTTTTCGGCCCAAATCCAGCGCGTCCAGGAATTCCTCGACGAGCACGTATTCGGCCGTGCCGTGCCCGCCGGCCTGCGCCTCTTTCGGCAGCGACTCATCGACGAGGGAGCACGGGGCGACCCGGGCCTCCTTCATCTCGCCCCGCACGTAGAGCCGGCCCGTACCGCCGGTCTTGTCGCGCGCGCTCTCGACAAACCCCTTCGTGCCCTGGATCAGATAGAAATGGAAGCCCGGATGCCGCGGCGCGACGGAGGTGCGCAGCAGTTTGATGATCGCATTCTTTTCGGTTTCGAAAAGCGCCACCTGGATATCGATCCCGCCGACCGGCGCCTCCGGCAGAATGCGATGGCCCTGCCCCAACCCCATCGCCCGCACGATGCGGTCGCCGGTGATCTCGAGAATGGGCCCGAGCGAGTGGGAACAGTAATGCAGCGGCGCCCGCGCCGCGCGCCATCTGGGCGCCCGGGTTTCCGGGTCGACAATCATGGCCGGGATCGGATGCAGATACTCGCACTCGGCGTAGATCACCTCGCCAAGCCGGCCCGAGCCGACCATCGCCTTCCAGTCCCGGACGAACGGCCAGAAGACGCAGTTCTCCGCCAGCATGTACGTCTTGCCCGTCCGCCGGACGGTGTCCACGATGCGGGCGCAGTCCTCGACCGTCGAGGCCGCGGTGACTTCGCACAACACATGCACGCCGGCTTCCAGCGCGGTGATCGTCTGCCGGGCGTGCACGGGGATCGGGGTCGCCAGCAGGACGGCGTCCATCCCGGCCGCGATGAAGGCGTCGTAATCCAGGAAGCACTGCGCGTCACTCAACCGAAACGCCTCCTGCACGCCGGCCAGCGTCTGTTCCGAGCTGTCGCAGCAGGCGACGAGTTCGCAGCGGGGATGCCCGGCCAACAGGCTGCCGTACCCTTTGCCGCGATGCGCGCCGACCAGACCGATCCGCCATTTGTCCTTCCTCATGTTCTCCCTCGTGGTTCCGTACGGCCTGGGGCAAAGACGCTAAGGCGGGATCCCCCGGAACCCAAAGCAGGCCGGGCGTCCCGCCCGCCCGACTCAGCCCGGATACGCCGGTGAACCCCTGAACCCGTGTGACGCGTGCCCCTACTTCCCGCTCTTGGCCTGCGCGGCCAGATCCGAAATCGTCCGGATGCCCAGTTCCGCCGCGTGAGCGCGGCGCATGGTCAGCGTGTAGGTGTTATTGAAGCCGAACGGCTTCAGCCAGACAAGCCCATACTGCGCGCGAAACGCCTGTTTCACGGCCTCATAGGCCTTCTTGGGGTCGGCGATCACCGGCTTCTTGAGGATATTGACCAGGCCGGTCCCCGTGTATTCGGCGTAGAGATCGAGGTCGCCGGCCTTGAGCGCGTTGAAGCAGATCATCGTGCCGCCCAGATTGAGCTTGCGGACGACCCGGATCCGCGTGTGGCCTTCGATCAGCAGCGCGAGCAGCTCGCCCAGAATCTCCTGCTCGGTGAAGTGCTTGCTGCCGATCGTGACCTGCCCGGCCGTCTTGGCCGCGGGCGCGGCGTCGAGGGGAATGAGCTTCTCCGATATGAGAAACGCCCGGGCCACCTCGACCGCCTTGCGCCCTTTCTCGTCCACTTCGTAGTTCAGCTTCTGCATCTCTTCGTCGGGCAGCCGGAGCGAAAGCCCGTTGAGTAGCGCCTCCAGCTCCGGGTGCTGCTGCAGCGTCTCGGCCCGGATCAGCGGCGCCGCATAGTATGGTGGGAAGAAGCCTTTGTCGTCCTTGAGGACCAACAGGTCGTAGGCGGGGATGCGCCCGTCGGTGGCAAACCCGTCGATGATGTCGACGGCGCCGTCGGCAACGGCGCGATACATGAGGCCGGGATCCATCTGCACCGGCTCGGCCGCTAGGCGGAACCCGTAGTGTTGGGTCAACCCCTCGTACCCGTCGGGCCGGGTCAGGAATTCGGCGTCGAACGCCGCCCTGAGCGCGCCTTCCGGCAGGGGCTTTCGGGAGGCGAGCCGCCCCCCGATCAACGCGATTCCGACCAGGACGAACACGGCAATCACGACCACCCATCTCGCTTTCGCAGACATACTCCCTCTCCTTATTTCACTCAACCCGTTCCGGGCCGCTATTCCCCCATTCCGATCCGCAGCCCCTCGGGCGTCAGCCATTTCTCCAGCGCGCCGAACAGCCAGTCGCACAGCAGGGCCAACGCCGCCGCGGGCAACGTGCCGGCCAGCAGGTAGTCCATCTGGATGCTGCGCAGGCCCTTGATGATGAGCACACCCAACCCGCCGGCCCCAATCAGGCCGCAGAGGGTCGCGATGCCTATCGTCCAGACGGTGGCAATTCGCACGCCGGCCATGATGACGGGCAGCGCGAGGGGCAGTTCGACGGAGAACAGAATCTGGTTGCGCGTCATGCCCATGCCGGTCGCCACCTCGATTACGGCGGGGTCCACCTGCCGAATGGCGGTGTACGTATTGCGCAGAATCGGGAGCAGCGCGTACAGGACCAGCGCGACGATGGCCGGCAGGGCCCCGATGGTAGGCAGGGAAACGAGCGCGAAGAGCAGCACGATCAGGGCCAGCAGCGCCAGGCCGGGCACCGTCTGGATCATGCCCGCCGCGCTCATGACGGCGGCCGACAGGCGCGGCCAGCGCGTCCGCGTGAGATAGATTCCGAGCGGCAGGGCGACGGCCATGGCGATCAGCAGGGTCGCGAATACGAGGAAGACGTGCTCGTGGGTCCGTTGCAGCATTTCGGAGCCGAGTTTCTCGAAGAAGGCGTGCAGGCTGTTCATACCACGTTCCCGGTTTCGCTCAGTACCTGGGCGACCTCGTTCAACAGGCGACTCTTGGCCAAATCGCCCCGGTAGCCATCCCGGTCCACCACCGACAGGACGGTCTGCCCGGTCCGCTTGAATGTGTCCAGGGCCTCAATGAGCGAGTTTCTCGGGCTCAGCACGGCGCCCCCGCACCGCTCGGCGGGCGGCGGCGGCAGAGCAGCGCCCGGCGTATGCGGAAGCAGCCCCCCGATCGTCCGCGTCAGCAGGGCGAGTTGAAAACGGTGCCGACCCAGAAAACTGTCGACAAACGCGTTGGCGGGTCGCTCCACCAGTTCGGACGGGGTCGCGAGTTGCTGCAGCCGGCCTTCGTCGAGCAAGGCGATGCGGTCCCCCATCTTCACCGCCTCGAACACGTCGTGCGTCACGAACAGAATCGTCTTGCGTATCGCCGATTCCAGTTCCAGGAACTCGTTCTGCAACTGGTCGCGGGTGATGGGGTCCAGCGCCCCGAACGGCTCGTCCATCAGGATGATCGGCGGGTCCGCGGCCAGCGCGCGGGCCACGCCGACGCGCTGGCGTTGCCCGCCGCTGAGCTGAGCGGGGTAGCGCGCCCTGAACTGGGCCGGCGGCAGCCCCACCATGTTCAGCAGCCGGTCGACCCGTTCCTCGATCCTGCCCGGCGTCCAGTTCAGGAGCTTCGGCACAACGGCGATGTTGTCGGCGATCGTCATATGCGGGAACAGGCCGATATGCTGGATCGCATAGCCGATCCCGCGCCGCAGCGCGATGGGGTCCTGCCCCATCACGTTCGACCCGCCGATCGTGATGCGGCCGCCACTCGGCTCGATCAGGCGGTTGACCATCTTGAGTGTCGTCGTCTTCCCGCTTCCGCTGGTACCGAGCAGCACGACGGTCTCGCCTTGTGCCACCTGCATCGACAGATCCCGTACGGCCGTCACGCCGCCGGGATACGCCTTGCCGACATCCTCGAATACGATGAACGGCTCACGCATGTTTGTTCACTTCGAAGATGCCGACCAACCCGTGCGCACAGCCCTGGCCGCGCTGCATGTTCGTCACCATGTAGCGCAGCGCGTAGCCGAGTTGCGGCTCGATGATGTTCTCGCGCGGCAGCCCGATCCCGAGCCAGCCGACCCCCACCACGACATGCCGCATACGCTCCATCATGTCGCGCAGCGCCGCGGGGTAGGAACCCGGCACGGGCGGCGGGTCCTCGACGAACCCCTGCTCGCTCTCCTTGTGCAGCAGCAGCAGCGTCTGCGTATACTGCACCAGCGTATTCCAGCACATCTGAAGCTGTTCGAAGTAGGTGTTCAGGAATTCGAACCCCGGTTTCGGCACATAGTCGATGAGCAGCGAGCTCAAATCGGTGCGGACGTTCGCCTCGTGCAGCGAATTGACCGCCTGGCGAATGGGTTGCGCGTGCGTATTGTACTCCGCCGTGTCCATGTGCCGGCCCGTGAAGGTGGAGCGGTCGAACCAGACCAGCGGCTTGATCTCGACCTTCGCCCGCTGGCTGGCCGCCTTGACGATGGCGTCGGCCTCCTTCCGGCTCATCAGCCGCAAATTGAGGTGCTGCAGCTCGCCCCGCCGCTGTTCGCGTTCTTCCTTTTCATAGATGTAGGAGACCACATAGTCCATGTTGCGGTGTTTCGACAGGTCGTTGACCCAAAGGCTCTGCCACTCATACGAGTAGCGGCCGAGCCAGTCGCACATGACCACACAGTAGTCCTGGCAGCGCTCGGCGATTTCGGCCAGGAGCTGAACGGCGGTCTTGTCGTCGTTGTGGTGGGAGGTGGTCCCGAACGAGCTGAAGTACAGGTCGCAGGACGGCTCCTTCGCGGCGAGGGGCAACCCCTTGCGGAAATCCGCCTGCCGGAACTCCATCTTGGGGTTCTCGCCGTACAACAGGCGGCCCTGCCGGATGAGGTCGCGGTTGAGATCGATGCCGGTGTACTGGCCGAGCACATTGGAGGTCAACAGCGACACTTCGTTCGTGTGCAGCCCCGGGTCGCGGTGCCGCATGCCGGCCAGCAGTTCGAAGCCGTCGGCGCTCCCGCAGCCGAGGTCCATGATGCGCAGCCGTCGCATTTGAGCGCGGCACCGCTTGATGAGCTTCTGAAGCGGCGCGCGCAGGAATTGCCGCGTGAGTTCGTCTTCCCAATACCGGCGCACGTTGTCGTACTTGCCCACCAGCCCGGTCTTCTTGGCATACAGTCCGCTCTTCACGGCTTCGGTGTAGGCTTCCATCTGCCACAGTTCTTTGTCCTGTTCCTGCTCTTTGTCCTCGCTCATATCTCTCTTCCTCCTGCAGGCCCCGTGCGAGACGGGTTGCCCGCGGTCCATTCACGCAACGGGCGCGGGCCGGCTCCGTTCAGGAACAAAGTCGGCGCGCGGGTCACAGGGTGATGCTCTTTTCCAGGACCCCCGGCACTCCGGCCAGGATGTCGGTCCGCACGGCGTCGGGCAGCGACCGGCGGGGCTGTTCCATGATCTCACGGAACCGGCGATGCGCCGCGGTCACGGCGCCGCCCGCCGCATCTTCGAGCGGGTAGCGCACGTAGACGGGGTCCCGCGTCGGCAACGGCAAGTGGTACATGTAGGTCTTGTGATCGGTCTGCACCACTTCGCGGATGGTAGCCAGGACATCCGCCCGCCGGTCGGCGGCGACGGTGGACTCCTTCAGCGCGTGTTTGACGAGCCCGATGTGCGCATCGTCCAGAATTGCCTGTTCCGGGCAGAACACGTTCGTCCGTTCCAGCAACCCGAACGCATAGTGCACATACTGCGGCCCGCTTGCCGGCACCGTCAGGTGCGCCAGCATCTTCTCCGCCGTCGCCTGGATGCCGGGCCGGGCGGCGTCGCCGACGCCCGCGCTGGAGTAGCAGGGCAGCCCGTAGAAGCGGGCCATTTGCACGCAATCGATGTTGTAGTGCGTGAATTCCGGCGCGCCGTACATGTCGTTCAGGTTGTCCAGCCGGGTCCGGACCGGGACGCTGCCGTAGAGCACGGGCGTGCCCGGCTCGACCATCTGGCAGAGGGTAACCCCCGCGAGGATCTCGGCATTGATCTGGGCGACCATGCCGAACTCGTCGAACGGCCCGGTGGTGCCGCCCATCGGCGAACTGGAGATGACGACCGGCACGCGCGCGCGGCAGATCCGGATCAGCTTCGCGGCGGTGTCCGCCACCACCTGCAGCGGGCTCTTGATGACGCAGGTGATGAACGACAACACGGGATTGTCGCGGAAGGCCGCTTCGCCGCCGGCGATCATCCGCCCGAGTTCGAGCACGTGGTCCAGCGCGTCGAGGTCGGTCAGCCCGGCCTGCACGTGCTTGGTGGTGTTGTTCAGGCTGGCCAGGAACTTGTTGACGTCCTTGTTCTCGCGCGTGATTTCCGGGTCCCGAATGTTCACGCAGCGAATGAACGCGTCGAGGTTCGCCAAGTGCTCCGCCAGATGGGCGGCTTGGCACAGCAACTCGATGCAGCCGTCGCGCCGCACGTAGTCCGGCTTCCCGTTCCGCACGCGGGTTTCCAGCCACACGTTTGTCTCGGCGCCGCTCACGAACCGTACGCGCGGTTCGTGCGCGTCGAGCACCAGCCGATTGGCCGGATCACGCGCGCCCAGCACGACCGTCGACGGCGCCGATGCCAGCGCCTTGTCGACGAGCGCCGGCGGAATCGTCACACGCAGATGCGCGCCGGCCGCTTCCACGGCGGCGCCTCCCGCCTTGAATACCGCGCCGGCCTCCTCGCTGTAGCAGACGAGGCCCGGATCCTCGAGCAATTCGCGCGAAGCGCCGTCCACGAGCCGAACCTGCGCGTCCGTCAGACGGCAGTGCGGCGTGACCACGATGCCCTCACGTTGGTGTTCCGACATGGCTCCCCCTTCCGAGGTTTCAGGTTTCAGGTTTCAGGTGTCAGCCCGCCCTCAGTACGCACCGGTGGACGGGGACCTCGTGCAGAATGCCGTATTCCTCGCTCACGTACGTGCCCGTCACTTCCGCGGTCCGCAACAAATGCGCGTCGACCTTTCGGCCCTCGTCGTTCAGCGCACGCGCCAGCAGCCGGGCGGCGGTCCGGTCGACGGCGAACGGGTTCTTTCCGATCAGGAATCCGAGATCCCGGCTCAACAACGGTTCCTGGCGCCGGTTCACGCAATCGCAGCGTTCCGTGATGCGGGTCATGTGCAGCACGTGCACGACGTTCGCCCACTTGTCCTGCATGAGCCCGAGCAGGTAATCGGCCATGCGCAGGCTCACGGTGCTGCGGCCGCGCTCCCAGTCGGAAATGTCGTGGCCGCGCACGGCGACGGCGCCGTTCGCGCAGACGGCCTCGCATTCGCCGCAGCCGATACAGCGGGCCGGCTTCACGCTGGGGCTGGCGTCGTCGGGCCCCAGCTCGAGCGCGTTCTCCGGGCAGTTGTCGACACAGCTCCCGCATGCGGTGCACGCCTCGGCGTCAAACGTCGGGAGCAGCGCCTGGTGCATGCGCAGCTTCCCCTTGAGCCCGGAGCAGCCCATCGCGATGCTCTTGACGCAGCCCGCCACGCCGGCGAGCCCGTGCAGCGTGAGGTGGGCGTAGTTCACGACGAAATCCGCGGCGGCGAACCCGCCGGCGAGGAAGAAGTCGCCGAACCGGTTCACGCCGCGCAGCTCGCGCCGGCGCGTGCGGGCCTTGAACGTGAACACGCCGGGCACCGACGTTGCCGGCTTGTCGAGCACGACGAACGGCAGGCGGGCCGGCCCGCGCCGCGCCCAGCCGTGTTGGCGCGCCAGCTGCAGGTACGCCGCGGCGCCCTCGTCCGCGTTCTCGCGGTAACCGCGATGCCCCGTGTAGGCCACTGTACTGTCGCCCGCCGCCGCGCCGGCCGCGCCGCGCTCGCGCAGGAACGCAACGGCGCCCGCCGCGTAGGCGGGCCGCATCCGCGTGGTGCAATCCGGCTCTCCGATATGCACCTTCAGTAACGCCTGGCCGGTCACCGGCCCGCCGTGCACCGCGCACAAGGCCTCATGCAGACTCGCGTTCACCGCCTTCGTCGCGTCCGACCTGCCGAAATCGAAGCCGCCGCCGTCCAGAAACAGAACGGGCCAGGCAGCCCCGTCCTCGGTCAGGCCGGCGGGCAGCGCCAGGTTTTCGGGCCTGCGCGGTTGGGTCATGGCGTCTGTCCGTCCAGGGCGACGATCTCGGGAAATGTCTCCAGCACACGCGCGCGCGTATCCGCGGCCAGGCGGCTGGCCGGCGGCTCGTGCCGGATGCGGTCCACCACCGCTTTGGCGCGGGCCAGGGCGACCTGGCCGGGCTGCAGGCCCTCGCGCGGCTGCCGGTTCGCAAGTTGCGGCATGAAGAACTCGTCGCGCATATGATCGAGGGTGTGCGGCTCGACGAGGAAGTCCTGACCGGGCCCCTTCTCGATGATCAGGTCGGTGGCCAGCGTCTCGTCGCTCACCTCGATCCCGCGCAACACGCGCTGCGACATGCCGAGAATTTCGTTGTCCATCACGAGTTTCTCGTAGGAAACGGTCAGATCGAACTCCATCAACCCGGCGATATCGTGAATGTAGTTGGCGCCCGACATCGCCACCAGCAGGCTGGACATCGCGCTCTCGTACGCCGCCTGGATGTCCACGCCCTTCGCATCGGTCGTGCCGCCGGTCGAGTACAACGGCAGCTCGAAATACTGCGCCACCTGCGCCACGGCCGCGTTGATCATGGCGCGCTCGATCGCGCCGGCCAGATGGCCCATGGTGCGCAGGTCGCAGACGCTCCCGACGCTGCCGCAGATGCCGGGCGCGCCCTTGTTCACGGCCTGCACCAGCGCAATACCGCCGAGCGTTTCGGCCACGTGCGTCAGCACGTTGCCGGCCAGGGTAATCGGCGCGGTTGTCCCGCAGATGGGCTCGGTCGGCACGACGACGGGCAGGCCCTCGCGCGCGAGATAGCAGGTCATCTCGCCGTAGCGTTCGTCGACCTTGAACGGGCTGATGATCAGCGTGATGAACGATACGAACGGCTTGCGGCGCAGCGGCTCCGCGCCGCCGGCGATCAGTTCGGCCATCTCGACCACGTGGCGGCATCCCTCCATGGAGTAAACGCCGCCCATCACGTGCTTGGTCGTGTTGTCCAGAGCGTGAAAGAACCGGTTCGCGTCGATGTGGTTCCGGTCCTCGATCTCGTTGGGGAACACGTTGATGGTGAACAGGTGCACGTTCTCCAGCGCGTCGACCAACCGCGCGTTCAGCGCGACGTCCGCGTTGGTCGACCGGCGCCGTTCGCCGGTCTCGGGGTCCAACACGTAGATCGCCGTGCCGCCGGTTCCGTAGTGGACGCGGTCCTTCTCCAGGACCGCGTCGTACGCGCCGTCGCGCGAGTAGAGCGTGATCGAGGACGGGTTCGAGGCGATCGCGTCCTCCACCAGCCGCCGCGGCAGGCGGACCACCGGTCCCTCACCCGCCACGTCCGCGCCGGCCTGCCGCAGGGCTTCAAGCGCGGTCGGCGAGTAGACGAACATGCCGGATTCCGACAGAACCCGCAGGGCGGAGTCCGCCACCTTGCGCACGTCCGCTTCCTGCAGGGGGCGGTAGAGCGAGGCGGGAATGCCCAGCCGCGCGCCGTTGTGTTCTCTCATGTCTTGCTCCTTTCTCCATGAACGGGGTTGCAGGCTAGAGTTGACGCCGCTCGACGAGGGCGGCCACGCCGCCGGCCTCGAACAGCGCCGCGGTCTCGTCGGCGGGGCAGCGCCCGCTCTTCAGGCGTTCGCGCAGCGGCGCGAGGTATTGCGCTTCGCCCAACCCGCGCCGAGCCAACCCGGTTTCCGCCAAGTCCAGCATGCGCGCGCTGAGTCCCGCCAGCGCGCCGCCGCCCAGCCGCGCCTCGAGACCGTGGCGGCAGGCGGCGTCGCGCGCCTCGCGCAGGTCGGCCCAGTCCAGCGCGGCGAGCACCTCGCCAGCCTCGGGCAGGGCGGAAACCAGCCCGAGCGAGAGCGCGGCTATACAGATGAGGGCATCGGGCGGCTGCTGATCGTTGACGCGGTTCTCCACGGTGTAGTAGTGCGAGAGCCGCGCGTTGAACCAATAGCAGGTCGCGTGCACGTCCGCGTCGTGCGGGTCGGGCACCAGCTCCACGTCGCGCCCGTCGGGGTCCTCGCCGACCGCCCGCTCGGCCCCGAAGTACTCCGCAAACGTCTTGTACCGCGTGAGCACGATCGGCTTGCCGGCCCGCTTCACATACACGGGCCGGAACCCGGCGACGGTGGCGACGTAGTCCTTCAGATCGGCGAACGGCTTTTCCGGCACGCCGATGCGGGAGGCGTCCAGCATCCACCAGTCCCAGAACTTCTCGGCCACGCACTTGTAGTCCGGGTCCGGCCGGCCTTGCCAGATGTTCGAATGGGCCGTGAGCGCGATCTGGGCGGGCGCGAACCCGTTGAGGACATTGACGGCGGCAACGGCCTCGTCGCGCGCGACATTGATGTGCACGTGGCTGGCCGCGTTCACCGTGAACAGCGCCACGTCGTCGCCGTCCTCCGGCGGCAGGATCCGGTTCGCGCCGAACACCTTGTCCCACACGCTCGTGCGCCCCTTCTTCATCAGCAGGTGCTTGCCCGGCCGCGTCAACGGCTGAATCCCGTAGCCCAGGAACCGGACGGCCTCCCGCTCGGCGAACGGGCGCAGTTCGGCCCGGAGCCGGTCGATGGACTCGGCCAATTCGTGAAGCGTCGCCACGTGCGCCAGCGAGAACTCCGTCTTGCAGAAGCCCGTCTCGCACGACGCGACCGTGTCGTTGCGCTCGCCCGGCTTGCGCGCGCCCACCGTACGGCCGGCCACCGCATCGTCGTCCGGCCGCCAGCCGCGCTCCACCAGGTAATCCCACAGCGCGCAGACCGTTTCGAAACGGACGGCGCTGCCGTCGAGGTTGACCAGCGGAAACTTGAGTTCGGCCCCGATCCGGCGCTCCATAGCGTCCACCGGCCCGGCCGCGTCGCCGAACCCTTTCAGGAACTGCTCATACAGGCGATCCACCGCGTCCACTGCCGGCCTCCTCCATCTCCGTCCGCCCTGCCGCAAAACCGGAGCCACACCTTCGGCACGCGTACCGGTCGCTACCGGGTCTAGGCCCCCCACTCGCCCATCACCTGCCCGCTGCCCCAGACGACATGCTTGTAGCTCATGAGTTCCTCCAGCCCCATGAGGCCGCGCGCATGCAGCTTGTCGGTTGAGATCCCGATCTCGGCACCCATCCCGAGCGATTCGCCGTCGCAGAACATCGTTGAGCCGTTCACGAGCACCACGGCCGAATCCACCTCACGCACGAACCGGCGCGCCCGGCTTTCGCTGTCGGTCACGATCGATTCGGTATGATGCGAGCCGTAGGTGTTGATGTGCGCGATCGCCGCGCCCGCATCGGCCACGACACGCACCGAGACGATCATGTCCAGATATTCGGTTCGCCAGTCGTCTTCCGTCGCCGGCTCGACGCCTGGCACCGCGGCGCGAGTCGCCTCGCAACCGCGCACGGCGACCCCGTGCGCGCGGAACGCCTCCACGATCGCCGGCAGATGGTCCGCCATCGATTCCGCCACGAGCAGGGTCTCCATCGCGTTGCAGACGGCCGGCATCAGGCACTTGGAATCGATCGCGATCCGGATCGCCGTCGAAATGTCCGCCCCGTCGTCGACATAGACGTGGCAGACTCCTTCGAAATGCTTGATGACCGGAATCGCGGACTTGTCCTTGACCGCCTGAATCAGCCCCTTGCCCCCGCGCGGAATGACCAGGTCGATGTACGCCGCCTGCCGCAGGAGCCGGTCGACCTCTTCATGCGAGCCGGAGACGACCTGAATGGCGTCTTCGCACAAGCCGTTCTCGCGGAGCGCTTCCCGCCACAGCGCACCCAGCAGCGCGTTGCACTGACGCGCTTCGGAACCGCCGCGCAGGATGGCGGCGTTGCCCGACTTGAGGCAGAAGGCGCCCGCATTGACGGTGACGTGCGGCCGGGCCTCGTAGATCATGAGAATCACGCCGAGCGGCACGCGCACGCGAGTCGCCTCGAGCCCGTTCGGGCGCCGGTCCGACCGGAAGACCTGGCCGACGGGATCCGGCAGCGCCTCGATCTTGCGCAGGCAACGGATGCGCGACTCGATCTTCTTCTCGCCGAAGCGCAGCCGCTCGATCAGGTGCGGCGGCTGCCCCGCCTCCTTCGCCGCGGCCAGGTCCGCCGCGTTCGCGTCGAGAACGGCCGTCCGGTTCGCCGCCAGTCTCTCCGCCATCAGCCGCAGCGCGGCGTTCTTCTGCCCCGTACCGGCCAGGGCGGCCCCGGCCGAGGCGGCACGCGCGGCTTTCGCTGTCTGCTCTGCATCCATGTCAGGTCTTTCCTTTCAGCCTGGTGATGGTCTTTCCCATATCCTGCAGTGCGCGGCCGCGATGCACCACGGCCACACGCAGGCGCGACAGAAGCGTCTTGTCCTTGCCGGCTACCGGAAACGGGCCGGTCACGAGAATCGGAATCGACTCGTCGAAGTCTCGAATGTTCAGAACAAACTCGAGAACGTCTTCGGTCGTGTGCTGAGCGTCCGCGACAATGGCCAAGAAACGGTCGGTCCGCAGCTTCTCGATCGCGCCGGCAATGGATTCGCGAACCAGCACCTCGAAGCCGAAATCCAGCAACGCGTCGCATAGCGCTCGGTCCTGTTTGGAACCCAGAATGAGAATGGCATCTGATTTCACGCCAATCGAACCTCGCACAAGTCCCGGCCCGGTGCGCACCGGCGCCCGACCGACTGCATCAGAGCAGAAAACGTGCCAATCTCGCCTCACGGCCCGAAATCCGGCCTTTGGCGGGCCTTTCGCGCGGGTCGTCCCGCCCCTCCCGCCCGTACAACGGACCGGCGCGCGCGGCGCGGCGCCCCGAACTGCGCACAACCTGCACATCGGCAGGCCATTCGTCCTAAATTGTGTGCAAATCTTGCACACATAGCGGTTTGATGCCGCGATGGATGTTCCATTTCGGGCCAGATCTTATGAATTTTTGCTTGGATGGTGTGGCGAAAGGGGATAGAGTGTGCAAGAGCGAACGCAGACGGGCCGAGTGGAGGGAAGCCGTTGAAAGCCGCAAGAATGGTCGGGGTCGGCAAGCCGCTGGAGATTCAAGAGGTGCCGCGGCCGGTGATTGACGAGGACGACGAGCGCGACGACATCCAGGCGATCGTGCAGGTGAAAGCCTGCGGGATATGCGGGACGGACCTTCATCAACTGCGCGGGACGGCGAAGGTGCCGCGGCTGCCGCTCACGCTGGGGCACGAGATCTCGGGCGTGGTGACGGATGTGGGCCGGGCGGTGAAGAGCGGGCGGATGATGGTGCCGGCGTTCAAGCAGGGCGACCGCGTCGCGGTGAACAACGTGATCTCCTGCGGGGAATGCCGGCCGTGTCGGCGCGGCAAGTACAATTTCTGCCGCAATGCGCTGATGTTCGGCCGGCACATCGACGGCGGGCTGGCGGAATACGTGAAGGTGCCTGCGCGCAATCTGTCGCATCTGCCGGACAACGTGGGGTTCTCCGAGGGCGCGATCCTGGGCTGCGCGGTGGTGACCGCCTATCACGCGCTGCGAATCGCGCGCATCGGGCCGGGCGACATGGTGGCCGTGTGGGGAACCGGCGGCGTGGGGCTGTCGCTGGTGCAGATGGCCCGAGAGCTCTCGGCGGCCTACCCCATCATCGCGGTGGACAAGCGCAAGGAGACGCTGCGGCTGGCATCGGATTTCGGCGCGGACGTGACCCTCAACACCGGCGAGGTGGACCCGGTCGCGGCGATCCGGGAGCTGACGGACGGCGAAGGGGCGGACTGCGTGTTCGACGCGGCGGGCGTGAAGGATCTGACGCCGGAGGGCGAACTGGTGACGCTCGGCAGCGTCTGTTCCGGCGGCCAGCTCATCGTGATTGCCACCTACGGGGCGCCCGTCACCGTGGAACCGCACGACGAACTGGGGATTTTCGAGAAGAAATTCACCGGAAGCTGCGGGAACCTGCCGGACGAACTCGACTACCTGATCCGCGTGGTGGCGGGCAGAAGGCGGCTGAACATCGAGCGGCTGATCACGCAACGCATCCAGGTGGAGCAGGTCAACCCGATCATCGCGGATTGGCAGGCGGGCAACAAACTGGTGATCAAGCCGGTGGTGATCTTCTAAGTGCACCTGTTCGCAAATGTTGGTGATGTTCGCCGGAGCCATTCGGGCGATGGGCGGCTGTTGCGCCGCCGCTGGCGGACAGTCGGGTCGGAATCAACCTGGAGCAGGGCGTCATGACCGAAGGGGTGATTGGCGGCCGGTACCAGCCGCTGACGCAGGATCAGATTGGCCGCATTCACGAGAGCGCGCTCCGGATTCTGGAGGAGATTGGGGTCCAGGTCGCGCTGGCGGAGGCGCAGGCGGTGTTCGCGCAGGCGGGCGCGCGCGTGGATGCGGGCGCGCGCCGCGTGCGGATCCCGGCGCGGCTGGTCGAGAAGAGCCTGGGCCTGGCGCCCTCCCGCATCGTGCTCTGCGGGCGCGAGCCGCGCCACGACCTGGCGCTGGAAGACTCGCGCGTGTACATGGGCACCGGCGGCGCGGCGCTGAACGTGCTCGACCCGGACACCGGCGCGGCACGACCGGGCAAGCTGCGCGACATCGCCCAGCTTGCCCGGCTCGTCGACGGGCTGGAGAACGTGCATTTCTTCATCCGCCCGTGCACGGCGCAGGACGTTCCGCGGGAGCGGCTGGGCGTGACGGAATTCCATGCGGCCATTTCCAACACGACCAAGCACGTGATGGGCGCCGGCTACACGCTGGAGGGCGTGCGCCAGGTGATCGACATGGCCGGCCGTGTGGCGGGCGATGTGCGCGCGCTGCGCAAGCGCCCTTTCATTTCCTTCACCACCGGGTGGATGGTCAGCCCGCTGACCTTCGACCCGGACGCCACGCGCGCGCTGATGGAGATCCTGAAGCGGCGCATTCCCGTCGCGCTCTCCTCCGCGCCGATGGCCGGCTCCACCGCCCCCATCACGATGGCCGGCACCCTCGCGCAGCTGCACGCCGAAGAGCTCGCCGGGATCGTCTTCTCGCAACTGGTCAAGCCCGGCGCGCCCGTCCTCTACGGCGGGATACCGGGCATGGCGGACATGCACGACCTGAGCTACAAGGCGGGCGGCGTCGAATTCGGGCTGATGAACGCGGCCATCTCGCAGCTGGCCGGCTACATCCGCGTCCCGAACTACTGTTCGGCCGGCATCACCGAAGCGCGCATCCCCGACATGCAGGCGATCTACGAGAAGACCTTCTCGATCGTGCAGTGCGCGCTGGCCGGCGCCAACTACGTCCACCATGCCGCCGGGATACTGGACTCGATCCTGACCGTCGACTACGGCCAGTTCGTGATCGACAACGAAATCATCGGCATGGCCCTGAAGATGGTGCGCGGGATCCGGGTCGACGAAGAACACCTGGCGCTCGAGACGATCGCCGAGGTGGGGCCGGGCGGCAACTTCGTATCCACCGAGCACACGCTTGCGCATCTGCGGACGGAGTTTCTGGAACCCATGCTGGTGCCCCGCCACGTGCGCGCCGCACCCGAGGCCCTCCAGATGCATCAGCCGCCCGATATCCTGGCCGGCGCGCGCGAGCGCGCCAAACGCATCATCCGGGAGCACGAGGTGCCGGGCATCCCCCGGGCGCTCGATCGCGAGATTCGCGAGACGTACGGACTGGGAAGACAGGAAGGATGACGAGAGTCATGACGAGAACGGTCACGACAGCGACGGCGACGAGGACTGGCGCCGGCCGCGCCGGATTCTGAACGCTTGCGATCAGCGATGCACACCGAACCGGTCAGCATCATGGTAGCCGAGACGGGACGCGGCCTCGCGGACCGGGTCCGGCGGCTCTTTCCGGAGCCGGCGGCCAGAGTCGTGTGCGAGCGGGACCCGGACCGCGTGATCGAGTTTTTCGAGAATGAGAGCTGCGACGTGCTGCTCGCCAGCACGGAACTGCTCCGCAAGCACGACGGCCGGGGCCAGGAACTGCTGCAGGTCGTCATGGCCAACAGTCCGGCAACGAAAGTCCTGCTGCTGGCGATGCCCGGCGACATCCGCATGGCCACCGCGGCGCTGAAAGCCGGCGCGTTCCAGTACGCCAGACACCCCGTCAGCGACGAGGAGCTGAAGCTGTGCGTCGAGCATGCGCTGGCCGGCGTACGGGAAATGCCGCGACACGGGCCCGCCCGGGGCCGAAGCGCCGACGCCGCGCTGCCGCAGCTCACCGGCCGGTCCGAGAAGATGCAGAACGTCTACCGCCAGATCCGCCAGGCGGCGGCGACGGACATACCGGTGCTGCTTCAGGGCGAGACCGGCACGGGCAAGGACCTGGCGGCCCAGGCGATTCACGCGCAGAGCCGGCGGGCCGGCGGCCCGTACGTGCCCGTCCATCTGGGTGCGTTGCCGGCCGACCTCGTGGCGGCGGAACTGTTCGGCCACGAGAAAGGCGCGTTCACCGGCGCTACCGAGCGGCGCATCGGCAAGTTCGAGCAAGGGCACACGGGCACCGTTTTCCTGGACGAAATCAGCGCGATCGACGAAAAGGTACAGGTCAGCCTGCTCCGGTTGCTGGAGAAGAAGAGGTTCCACCGGCTGGGCGGCCGGAAGATGTCGGCGTGCGACGTGCGGCTCATCGCCGCGACGAACGAGAACCTCGAGGAACTCGTGGCCGCCGGCCGGTTCCGGGAGGACCTGTTCTACCGGCTCGACGTGTTTCGCATCGTCATGCCGCCGCTGCGCGAGCGGCAGGGCGACATTCCGCTGCTGATCGAAGAATTCCTGAAGCGGTACAACCGCGATTTCGGGCGCCGGATCGCGGGCATCTCCCCCGAATGCATCAGCCTGTTCGAGGCCCATGAATGGCCCGGCAACGTGCGCGAGCTCAAGAACGTAATCCAGCGCGGTGTGCTCGTGTGCACCGAAAACGTGCTCCTGCCGCAGCACCTGCCAGCCCGGTTCCGGCCCGAACGGCTGGCGCGCGCGAAGGTCACCTTCGAGGTCGGCACGCCGCTGTCGGAAGTCGAACGCGAGATGGTGCTCCGCGCGCTGGCCGCGGCCGGAAACAACCGCAAACGCGCGGCCGAACTGCTCGGGATCAGCCGGCGTTCGCTCTACAACAAGATCGCCAAGTATCGGATCGACTGACGCCTATGAAGAAGCTCGGACTCGCACTCGGCGGCGGCGGCGCCAAGGGCTTGGCGCATATCCCCATGCTGGAGGTGCTCGACGAGCTGGGCATCCGCCCGCATCGCATCGCGGGCACCAGCATCGGCGCGGTGATGGGCGCGCTGTACGCTTCCGGCATCGGCGGCGCGCGGATCCGCGATGGCGTGCGCCGCATGGTCATCTCCAAGGGCGACTCGTTCCGAGAGATGCTCAAGAAGAAGGACGCGCTCAAGTGGTTCGGGTTCTTCGATTGGGAATTCGGGCGCGGCGGCGTATTCAAAGGCGACAAGTTCATCGAGTTCCTCTTCGACGCCATGCACGTCGCCACCTTCGAGCAGCTGCAGATCCCGCTGCGCATCGTGGCCACGGATTTCTGGAGTTCGGAACAGGTCATCCTGGAGCGCGGCGACCTGCTGCCGGCCGTCAAAGCGAGCATGGGGCTGCCGGGCGTGTTCACGCCCGTGACGATCGGCGAGCGGGTCCTGATCGACGGCGGCGGCGTCAACCCCGTCCCGCACGATATCCTCGACGATTGCGATCTGGTCGTCGCGATCGATGTAATGGGCACGTTGCGCCGGGACAAGCACAACATCCCGAACGTCTTCCGCGCCGTGCTCGGCACGTTCGACATCATGCAGAACTCGATCGTCACCGAAAAACTCAAACACTCCCCGCCCGATATCTATATCCGGCCCGACATCACCGGCGTCGAACTCCTGGAGTTCTTCAAGGCCGAGGAAATCTACGAACAGGCCGCGCCCGCCGCGGAGCAACTGCGGGAGGCGCTGGTCGGGGCGCTGGGGCAGGACCCGATCTCAACGCAAACCCATTCTGCAGAATAGTCCTTGGCACAATGCGTTTCTTTCTTTCCTAGAGCCCCACTCTGAAGGCGATCGTTGCGGGAATCGAGGATTGCCGCGAGGCCGACCAACGATACGACCTCTCACACCGTCGCCTCGCGGCAATCCTTTCGATTCCCGCAACAACCGTCGCTTGCCGAGACGCCTCACCACACAACGAACGCCGCTCTGCGGCCTCCGCGCGCTCGAGCGAGTCCACGAGCGGGCGAGAGGAATTCCTCTGCCTTTCGCGTCCTTTTCGCGGCCTTTCGCGGGCCATTCCGGCCCGCCACGACCTGCGTCAATACGGCACCCGGTCCGGATTCTCGAGCCACGCCTCGAAAACGGCCAGGCCGGCGTCCCGCTCGCGCTGTTCCCAGGCGATCGTGCGGGTGTCCCAATCGCGGCGGACCTCCTCGAGGATCTTCACATCGTCGAGACCCGCACGGGCCGCATCCTCGCGCGTGCAGGCAAAGACGACCTTCCCGATCCGCGCCCAGAGAATCGCCGCCAGGCACATGGGGCACGGCTCGCAGCTGCAGTAGATCGTGCAGCCGCTCAGCACAGGCGTGCCCAGCCGCGCACAGGCGTCGCGGATGGCCATGACCTCCGCGTGGGCGGTCGGGTCCTTCAGGTCCACCACCCGGTTGCAGCCGCTGCCGACGATCGCGCCGTCGCGCACCACAAGCGCGCCGAACGGACCATGCTTCCCGTCGCGCGACTTCCTGCGGGCGAGTTCGATGGCTTGGCTCAAGAACATGACTTGCCCTCCCTCACGGCGGCCGGGCGCCGACGGCATTATACCAGAAGGATCGTGCACGTCACGACGATATCCGCGACGAGCCGCATCCCGGGGGCCGGCGTCTACCCGCGCACGGCCTCGACGAACGGGAGCAGGCGGTAGTAGGCGATGCGCGCGCCGGGATCGTCGCGGACCCCGTTGCGGGGCTGGCTCACCGGCCAGGCCTCATACCGGGCGCGCCGTTCCGGCGCCAGACTGAGGAAGACGGACTCGCCGATGGTCATCACGCTTTCGCGCTTGCCGATACCGGGCAGGATCATCTTGCGCAGCTCCTGGTAGCGCGTCGAGAGCATGATGGGATCGCCCGAGGACGTGCCGCGCAGGTCGTAATGCTTGGGCCCGTTCTCCGGGTAGAAGCCCTCGATGGTGCCCCGGGCCACGCCCATCGCGCAGCAGACGCGGTCGTGATACCGCAGCCGCGCCATGTTCGCGCAGAACGCCGCGCAGAACAGTTCGCCGAGCGTGTCCGCCACGTCGGCCGCCGGGCCGGCGCCCGGGGCGGCCAGCGGAAACCCGACGGAACAGAGGAACCCGTCACCCAGCCACTTGATCGGGTAACCGTTCGCCTGAAGCGGCACCTGCCGGTAGCCCTCCATCATGATGCCGTAACAGTCGTAGAAGGTCTTGTGCAGCATGTCGTGGAACTTGTCGTGGTGGATGCGGGAGCTGCCCACCACGTCGAACATGATCACGTAGGCGTTGCCGAACCCGACGGGCATCGTGTCTTCCAGGGCGTCGCCCACCGATATGCGGGCCGTCTGATGCGGGAGCAGCATTTTCTCGAGCTGTTTCAGCGCGTGCGCGTGGCCGTGGCGCGCGAAGGAGATCTCGAAGAACTGCTGCTTGCGGTTCTCCAGCAGATAGCGATTAGCGGCAGAGCCCAGAAAGACCCCGATCGGGTACTGGACCCAGATCTTGAGGGCGTAGTCGGGGACGAGCCCGTACAGCAGCGCAAACGCCCCGGCGCCGATTGCCAGGCTGCGGATGTAGTTCGAGCGCGGCCTGGCGTACGGCCCGAACGCACACGTCAGCACCAGCGCGATCTGCACGGGCGCGTTCAACGATTCGACGTTGTGGCGCGCGAACGCCACGGCCACGAGCGTCGCACCGGCCACCGCGGCGGCGCAGAATGCGTCCAGGTAGGGGCGTGCCGCGCCGATGAACGAACGCGGCCGCAGCGCATGCCAGAGCTTGGCCAGCAGCAGCAGGCCAACCGCCGGCAGATACAGATAGAGGGTAACGGGCAGTCCGCTCTTGCGGTAGTTCAGGTACGTCACCATCACCAGCAGCAGCGCGGCCAGGTTCGCGTTCAGCAGAACGGACACCGATTCGTTTTTCAGAAACGTGTCGAACGCCTCGGCCCGCTGCTCGCAGAATGCATCCAGCTCGTGCTCGACCTCCGCGCCATGGCGGTCATCCCCCGCGTTCATGGTCCTTTCCCCCAAAAAACGCTGCTTTCCGAAGATACCGCCGGACTGAAACCGATACCACGCGTGGACAGCGGTTGCAAGGCAAATCTCAGGAGCCGCCGCGGCGGGGATCCGTGTCGGTCGCGTTCCCGCCGCATCGGAAGATCAATACGCGCCCGTCCGTTTCGGGGACTGCTTCTCCACATCGAACCAGCGCTCGAGCAGCGTCTTGCGCATGTGGTGGAGCCCGGCGGCATGCGCCGGGTCCTCCGCGACGTTCCGTAGCTGCTGCGGGTCGGACTCCAGCGCGTAGAGCCATTCCCCGTTGTTCCGGTCGAGCCGGTACAGGTGCGTGTGGGTGCGGACCGCCTTGTAGCTGCTGCGGAACGGGTCGCGCAGTTCCATGAAGGCCGAATCGCGCGGGGTGTACGGGCCGCCCTCGAGCAACGCCCGGAACGAACGCCCCTGCATGAACGGCGGCACCTGGACCCCGCACCAGTCGAGAAGGGTCGGCGCAAGGTCCACATGCTCGATAAGCTCCGCGCGCCGCCCGCGCATGGAAAAGCCCGCCGGGTACGAGACGATCAGCGGCACGCGCGAGGAACTGTCCTCCGGGTTCCCCTTCCCCATCCGGCCGCGGTCGCCCAGGTTCTCGCCGTGGTCCGCCGTGAAAAGCACCAGCGTGTTCTCCGCCAGGCCCTGCGCGCCGAGTTCGTTCAGAATGCGACCGATCTGGTCGTCGATGTGACTGATCTGCGCATAGTAGTACGCCTTGATCTTCCGCCACTGCGCGTCGGGAACCTCCTGCATGTTCTCACCTGCGTTGCGCGCGGGCAACGGCATCGCGTCCGGATCGTACATTTCGACGAAACGCGCGGGCGGGTTGATCGGGCTGTGCGGCGCGTAAAAACCCGCGATGCACACAAACGGGCCTTCACGGTGCCGGCGAAGGTAGTCGACCACCTCGTCCGCCACGAAGGCGCTGTGCGTCAGGTGCTCGGGCCCCGCAAATACGTACGGCTCCGTCGCCACGCGCGGCGGCGCCTCGTAGCGCCGGCCGGTCGACGCCGGCGGCAGCCCGACACGGCAGTTCGGGACCTGCGCCGGGTCGAGCTGTTCGACCCACTTGATGTAGGCGTCGTCGTAACAGCCCGGTTCGTCGGACAGGATCAGCGTGTCGAAGCCGTACGGCGGGTGCGGCTCGCGGTGGTCGCGGTAGGCGCTCGCATGATTCCTGAAATGCAGCTTGCCGATGTTCGCCGTGTGATAGCCGTAAAGGGCGAGAATGTTGTGCAGGCACGGGATCTCCGGCGGCATCTCGCACCCGTTCGAGCATACGCCGACACTCGACGGATACTGCCCGCTCAGCATGCTCATGCGGCTGGGCATGCATACGGGGCAGTTGACGAAGGCGTTGTCGAACAGGACACCACGCCCGGCCAGCGCATCGAGATTCGGCGTGTGGATCAGATCGTTGCCCCCGGCACCGAGTGTGTCCCAGCGCTGCTGGTCAGTGTAGAGAATCAGGACGTTCGGTCGCTGCATGGCACCCCCGTGAATTGACGATTGACGATTGACCATTGACGGTTGACGATTTGGCGCCGCACGCTTCGTGTCGCCCGGTCCGTCACCGGGCCGGAGGACGTCTGGTTGCCTTATATTCAATAATGCTGAAAATATGCACACCCATAAATGGACAATTAGCCAATAAATTTGTATTATATTCGCCTATGGAACCCTTTCGGGCCAGGTATGGGACACCGGACGCAACCCAGAAGCGTGAGCTCACGGTCGAGGTGATCGGGTTTCACTGCGCCAACGCGCATTTCTACACGGGCCTGAACGGGATCCCGGCCTACCGGCTGATGATGTTCCATGCGTCCGTTTCGGTCACGTGCGGGCGGCAGACACACGAGGCCGAGCCGCACACGTTGTTCGTCTTTCCGCCCGGCGAACCGACCCGTTACGGCCGGGAATCGGGCGGGTGGAGCCACTCGTGGATCCGGGTCTCCGGCGCAACGGTGCCGCTGCTGATCGCGGAGCACGGCATCCCGGAGAACGAACCGATCGCATTCGGCGGCTGCGAGCAGAGCGATCGATGGCTTCTGCACCTGCACCGGGAAATGCAGCAGGGAGCCGGCCCGGACCCGGCGATTGTGCGTAGTCTGCTCGTGGTGTGGCTTCGCGAGATCCGGCGTCACACGGCACGGCAGGGGCGCCGTTCGATTCCATCCGCGCTGGTGGCGGCGAGGCAATACGTGCAGACGCACTACCTGGACCGGCTCCGGCTGGTCGATTTGGCGCGGCGCGTGGCTGTGTCGCGACAGTATCTGTGCGAGGGATTCCGACAGCATTTCGGGGTGACCCCGATCGAGTACGCGATCCGGCTCCGGATGCAGCATGCGGAGGAACTGCTCAGCAACGCCGATCTGAACGTCACGCAGGTGGCCGAACGCTGCGGATTCAGCGACGTGTACTACTTCTCGAAGCTGTTCAAGAAGCGGCGCGGCCTGACCCCAAGCGTGTTTCGGCGGCATCCGCCCGCGCCGGCGTTCCTGCGGAGCGGCGAGAATCCGGAGGGAAGCGGTTCGAACGGATGAAGAAGCCGCAACGGATACAGAGCGCTCTGCCGTACCCCCGCTCGGCTCCGTTGGCCGATGCGATAATTTCCTTCCGAAAGAACGCCAAAAATGCTAGACTGCGGTATCGACGAACTGGGAGGAAACGGGCATGAGACAATCGGCATGGGTTGTGGCGATCCCGAGCGCTTGGGTTTTCGCCGCCGTGGCGCTGCACGCGTGCGTGGCCGGCCCGCTGGACCCGCCGGGCCCGCCGGGCTCGGACGCGGCCGCGATGAAGACGTTGAACCAGGTGGAGCCGCGCAACTACATTTCGGCGCTGCCCTATCAGATCACCAATGCGGGGTCCTACTATCTGACCGGCGACCTGCTCGGTCGGAGCAACGAGAACGGGGTGATCATTTCGTGCGACGGCGTGGAACTGGACCTGAACGGGTTCACGCTGATCGGCGTGACGGGCGCGTTGAACGGGGTGGTGTTTGCACAAGGCACGACGGAGGTCTACAAGTACAGCACCATCCGTAACGGCGGCGTCTGCGACTGGCCGCAGTGTGGCATCGCGGGTGAAGACGCGCACGACGGCAAGCTCATCGACCTGCGCGTATACAACAACGGCTATCCCGACGGATACGCGGGGGTCAGCGTTTGGGAGAACTGGACCGTGAGCGGATGCCAGTCGTTCTACAATGCCGGGGTCGGCTTGAAGACCGAGGCGCTCGCCACGGTCCGCGACAGCTCCTTCCGCGGCAATGGGGCCAGCGGGCTCATTGTCGGCTGGGGCTCGACGGTGGAACGGTGCCAGTCGTTCTGGAACGGCACCAACGGGATCACGACCCGGTACGGCTACTGCACCGTCCGCGACTGCACGTCGATCCGAAACACCAGCAATGGCGTCTACGCCGCGCAGAACAGCCTGATCCAGAACAACCTCTGCGGCGAGAACACCGCGTGCGGGATCGAGGCCGAGAGCGGGTGCCGGATCGAATGCAACCACGCGACCGGGAACATGAAGGGAATCCGCGTCGATCCGTCGGCCGTCGAATGCCTGGTGATATGGAACAGTGTCCGCAGCAACCTGCCGCAGGCGCAGGACTACGACCTGCCCGAAGCCGGCCACTACGGGATGATCCTGAGCAACGCGAGCCTGGGCGCCGCGTTCTGGGACAGCAATCCGTCGGCGAACTTCCAACTCACCACGCCGTAGGCGGCCACGGGCACGCCGCTTGGTCTTGACCGGCCCGCGGGCATCGGGGATGATGGCGGGCGGAGAGCTGCAACGATGCCGGCCAAACCGCTATCCGGTTCAACGCTCGACGCGTTCCTCGGCAATCTGCCGCGGATCCGGTCGATGGGCCCGTACTTCTTCGATCCCGTCTGGGCGCGCGAGACGCACGCGACCGACTGCGTGGAACTGCTCTATCCGACCCAGGGCCACGTGGAGTTGGTCACGGATACCGGCCGGTTCAAGGCGGGGCCGGGCGATATCCTGTTGAACCCGACGGGCACGTTCCATCGCGACGAGTTCGACTTCGGGGCGGGTGTGCACATCTTCATGGTCTTCTTCTCCTGGCCGATGGAGCAGGAGTTCTTCGCCCGGGTCGACAACCGGCGCCTGCAACGGTTGCCGCGCGCGGCGAAGGCGGAGATGCGGAGCGTGCTGGAACAGATCCGGGCGCAGGCGGGCGACGCCGGCGCGGCGCAGAGCCTGCGGACCCGCGGCAGGCTGCTTGCCCTGTTGCTGCTCGCCCTGGAAGAGACGGCCCCGCGCAGTCGGTCGCGCCCTGTGCGGCGATCGTTCGGCCAACGCCGCCGGCGCCGGCTGGCGCGGGAGGCGAAGCGCCATCTCGACGCACACTACCACGAGGTCATTTCGCTCGAAGGACTGGCCAGGAGCCTGCGCGTGAGCCCGTCCTATCTCTCGCACGTGTTCAGTACGGAAGAAGGGACTTCGCTGATCTCCTATCTGACGGCCCTGCGCATGAACCGGGCGAAAGGGCTGCTCGCAGGAGGCCGGATGAACGTGTCGGAGGCGGCACGGGCAGTCGGCTATACCGATGCCAACTACTTCTCCAAGGCATTCCGCCGCTTTTTCGGCCATCCGCCCTCGTATTCTCGAGCAGGCGGCTAAGACCCGACCGTTTTCGCTCCCCCCTTCCTGCCCGCGAAAGGTCGCGAAAGGGACGCGAAAAGGCTGCTCGTCAAAGAAGGTTCTCTTCCGCCAAACACTCCGGGCTACGTTGCGGGAATCGAGCCTGCCGCAGCGCTGCGTTGTGGCAGGCTTGCGATTCCCGCAACAGAACCCTCGCCGCCGCACTTCGTGCGCGGGGCAAGTGGCCACTTGGCGCGAAGCGCCGACGTGGCGGGCCGCTCTGCTCTCTCCTCTGCGACTCTGCGAACTCGAGTGAGCGAAGCGAACGGGCGAGAGACATCTCCGCGGCGCGGGAAAAAGAACTTACCCGAAATAGCCGATCCCTCCCCTTGCGCGCGCGTGCGGCCGCCCCGTAGGGTTGGGAGAGCGGCAAGGCAGGCATTCTCGCGGAGGGTCACACGCGATGCAGGCAACCATAACGGCGGAATCCGCGACACTCGCCATCCACGGCGGGACGCCGGCCGTCCCGCCGGGCACGATCGGGAAATGGCCGCCGATCGACGAGCTCGACCGGCGCATGGTTCTGGATTCGCTCGCGGGCGGGAAGCATGCGTTCGGTCCGAACGCCGAGGCGTTCCAGGCGGAATTCGCGGCCTGGAACGGGAACCGGTACGGGATCGCCGCCAACTCGGGCACGGCGGCGCTGCACATGTGCGTGGCCGCCTGCGGCTGCGGCGCGGGCGACGAGGTGATCGTGCCGGCCTATACCTGGTCCTCTTCCGCCACGTGCATCCTGCATCACAACGCGATCCCCGTATTCGTCGACATCGATTTCGATACGATGAACATCGATACCGACAGGATCGAGGCGGCCGTCACCCCGCGCACCCGCGCCATACTGGTCGTGCACCTGCACGGGCTCGCGGTGGATATGGACGCGGTGCGCCGCGTGGCCGAGCGCCACAACCTCCGGGTCATCGAGGATGCCTGCCAGGCGCACGGGGCGACGTTCCGGGGCAGAAAGGTCGGGACCTGGGGCGACTGCGCAGCGTTCAGCAGCAATCAGAACAAGTGCCTGTGCTCGGGTGACGGCGGGATGTTCGTGACGGACGACGAGGCGCTGTGGCGGAAGGCGAAGATGCTCTGGTCGTTCGGCGAGACGCGCACGCCGTCGGAATCGCGCGACTATCACGCGTACGCCATGGGCTGGATGTACCGGATGAACGATCTGACCGCGGCGTTCGGCCGGGCCCAACTCACGAAACTGGACGGCTATCTCGAACAACAGAAGGCGAACGCCGCCGCCCTGACGGAACTCCTGGCCGGCGCGCCCGGGCTGATCCTGCCCACGGTGCCGGACGGCTGCGGGCACAACTGGTACAACTATGTGCTGCGCTTCGACATGGCGGAGCTGGGGCACGGGCACGAGCCGCGCCGTTTCCGCGACACGATCGCCGAGGCCATGCGGGCGGAGGGTGTGCCGGTTTCGGTCTGGCAGCAGTTCATCCTGCCCGCCATGACGGTGTTCCAGGCGCGAAACGGGTACGGCAAAGGCTGCCCATGGGCCTGCGCGCACGCACGTGCCGTCGACTACTCGCTCGAGCAGTACCCGGCGGCGCGGCGGCACTGCGACACGCACGCCTGCCTCGTGACGGCGCTGCGCCCGCCGAACGACGCGCGCGCGGTCGAACTCGTGGCGGCAGGCATCCGGAAGGTCATGGAGCATGCAGGCAGGCTGTAGACTCCTACCGGGCGGCCGGTCACGCATGTCCCGGCGGCGAGACGCTATGAGGCGGCCCTTTTCTGCCCGCGAAAGGGCGCGAAAAGAAACGCGAAAGGGCGAGCCCGATGCGGGTAGCCGTGCAGCAACTTTGAACTGTTTGCGCCGGCTGAGTCCTCTTGTCGCCTGCAGCCCCATACGGCGCAAACAACTCAAAGTTGCCGCGTTCGCCTTTCTTTGCATTTCTGGAGATGCTCGTTGCGGGAATCGAGGATTGCCACGAGGCCGATCACGCCGTCTTGCAGCTCAGGACAGGCGGGCGAGAGACACCTCTGCCTTTCGCGGCCTTTCGCGCTTTTCGCGGTGACAATCCAGCACGGAGGTGACGATGACAGCCAAGAAGAGTGAACCCGCCCGATTCCAGGCCGGATGCGCGCGGGAGCCGATCACGCCGCCGCTCGGCGTCGGCCTCGCGGGCTATTTCCACGAACGGATCGCGAAGCGTGTCCGCGACGAGTTGTACGCCAACGCGCTGGTCATTCGAAACGATAGGACCGCGGTCGCTTTGGTATCGTGCGATCTGTGCACCGTCACCGCCGCCGTCGCCGGCCCGGCGAAAGCGCGCATCGCGAAGGCATGCGGAATCCCGCCGGACCACGTCCTGATCTGCGCCACCCACACGCATACCGGGCCCGAAGTGCGCACGCAGCGCGCCGTCAAACAGGACGCACGGTGGATCGCCGCGCTCCCGCGCCGGATCGCAGCCGCCGTTCGCAAGGCCTGCAAGCATGCAGGTCCCGCCACCGTCCGGCTGGGCAGCACGGAAGCCGAGGGCATCGCCCACAACCGCCTTGTCCGGCTCAAGGACGGCACGGAGAAGTTCTACCGCGGCAACGATCGGCGGCAGGTGCGCAACACGGTCGGCGACGCCGGGCCGGTCGACACGAGCCTGCAGACGCTCAGCCTGGTGGGCGAAGACGGCACGTTGCGCGGGCTGGCCGTGAACTTCGCGGTGCATCCCGATGTGATCGGCGGCGGCTCGGCCGACTTCATCTCCGCCGACTGGCCCGGCGAGATGGCCCGGAATGTCCGGGCCGTCTACGGCGAGCGCGCGGTCTGCGCCTTCCTGCAGGGTACGGCGGGCGACATCAACCAGGCGCCGCACCACCCCACACACCTGCCCACGCACGGCCCGGCCAAGGCCGTTCAGATGGGGCGCGCGCTGGCCGGCGCCGCCATGCTGGCCGCCGAGCGCGCCGAGCCGATCGGAGACGGCACGCTGGCGGGCGGCGTCACGGTGCTCTCAATCCCCTACTACACCCGCGAACCGGCACTGCGCCGCAAGATCGCCGCGCTGAAACGTCGGAAGAAACGCACGTATTTCGAAGAGGAATGGATCCGGCGGTTCGAGGCGTGGCCTTACGACGGCCAAATGGCCGAAGTCCCCGTGCAGGTGCTCCGTATCGGGAACGCCGGCATCGTCGGGCTGCCCGCCGAAATCTTCACCCGCATCGGGCTCGACATCAAGCGCTACTCGCCCGCGGCCTTCACGTTCGTCGTCGAACTGGCCAATGCGCGCGTCTCGTCCTACGTGCCGACCGTCGACCAGGCCGATCGCGGCGCCTACGGCGCGATGCCCACGCTCTCGCGCTGGCTCGCCGCCGATGCCGGCCGGCACATGGCCGACGCCGCGCAGCGCCTGCTCCAGCACCTATTCCGCCGCCCGCATGCCCGGTGAGCCGCGGAGCTGCCGCGCCCGCGCCGGCCGGGCCGCTCGCGTGCGGCCCGCCCTGCGCCGTCACAGGCCGCGTTGCGCCCGCGGACTCACTCTCATGCATTTGACATCAAAATGTTTTTTGTGCTTCCATGACGGGTGATGCGAACCACGGTCGATATTCCGGACCTGCTGCTGCGTCGTGCCAAGGCGGCCGCGGCGCTGGCGGGAAAGAAGCTCAAGACGTTCGTGACAGAGGCACTGGAGCACGAGCTGGAGCGGGAGCCGAAGAATCTGTCGGCCAGAAGGCGAGTCTCGTTGCCGCTGGTTCGGTCGAAGAAACCCGGCTCGCTTCGGATCACCGGCGATACGGTTTCGAGCGCTTTGGCGTCAGGAGACGCGGATGCACTTGCCAGACATTAGCTTCTGGCTGGCGCTCGCATTCGACGTCCACGCTCATCACGGACGGGCCGTTGCGTGGTTCGAGAGGGCCACATCCGATGCCTGTGCCTTCTGCCGATTCACCCAACAGGGCTTCCTCACGGGGTACCGCGACTGCAAGGGGCCCAGGGTGCACGTGCTGCCCTGAGCCGGGCCCGCCTTCAGTCTTCTCTCACGACGCACCGGACCCCCTCGCCCTTGCGGCCCGGCTTGAAGCAGCCGTTGCAGGAGATGCAGGCGGCCCTCTTCGTGTCGCCCGCCTGCCACCGCGCGATGAGGGCGGGCTCGCGGATAAGCGGCCGGCACAGCGCGACATAGTCGGCCGTCCCGTCCCGGACGAGCGCGCCGGCGACCTCAAACGAACGGATGCCGCCGACGAGGATCAGCGGCATATGGACGGTCCGCTTGTAACGCACGGCGGCGGCGCGGAAGTAGGCTTCCTGTTCGGGCGAGTCGATGGGTCCCTTCTTCGAGGGGTTCCCGCCGCTGAGTTCGCAGGCATTCATTCCGCTCTGTTCGAGCAGCGCGACCACCACGAGCATCTCGTCGACGGTAAAGCCGCCCGGCTCTTCGTCGTCCGAATTGATCTTGATCAGCAAGGGGAAATCCGGCCCCGCGGCCTGACGGATCCGGGCCAGCGCGTCCAGCAGCAGCCGCGCGCGATTGGTGAGGCTGCCGCCGTATTCGTCCGTCCGTTGGTTGGTCCGCGGGGACAGGAACTGGCTGAGCAGGTAGCCGTGCGCGGCGTGAAGCTGCACGCCGTCGAACCCGGCCTCGCGCGCGCGCCGGGCCGCCCGGCCGAACGCCTCGGCCGTGCCGTGAATCTCCGCCAACGTCATGGCGCGGCAGCGCGGCTCGCCCTTGCGCAGCATGGGCGAGGGGCCGACCGCGTCGAATCCCGTGCGGTCCGCCTGCGCCACGCCGCCGGCGTGCGCGAGCTGCAGGACGATTTTGCCGCCTTCGGCGTGAACCGCGCCGGCCATCCCGGACAGCCCGGCGATCTGTGCGTCGTCGCAGACCGCGAGTTGCCTGACGCTCGCCTGCCCTTCCCGGCCGACGTAGGCATGCCCGCTGATGATCAACCCCACCCCCCCGCGCGCGAGCACGCGCATGCACGCCACAAGCGCGGGCGAGCAGCGTCCGTCCTCGTCAGCCAGCCCCTCCCAGGTCGCGGAACGGACGAACCGGTTCTTCAGCGCGAGGCCGTTCAGGCTTGTTGCGTCGAACAGATCGGGCATGTGGCTCCTCCTCCTGTCTTCGCGAAATGACAAACGTTGTGACCCGGCGTTTGTGGTTCGCCGACACCGGTCCGCATTCCCGGCTCGCGAGGACGCTCGCCCTCCATGAAAACCGGCGGGTACGACAGGTGGCGGGCAGGCGTCCTCACGAGCCGCGGCCCGGCCAACCGTGTCGGCCTGTGAGACAGCCCGTATCATACGGCCCGGCGCCGGGCCAGACAACACCAACGTGACGGCGCCGTGCTCGCATGCGATCGGAACGATGGCGGCTTGCCATGATGTCAATGTTCAGCGAGAATTGTCCGGTGGCACGTGGCTGGAGTTTGCCGGTGCGATGCCCTTTTGCGAGGCCCGAGAGGAGAACGGCCGTGAACAGATCGGTCTGCCGAGCCATCACGCTTCTGCTCTGTTTCGCATGCCTCGCGATGAGCGTGGGATCGGCCGCCGAACCGACCGGCAACTCGGCCGCCGCCTGGCGATTCGTCAGCATTCCCGATTTTCTCAACAGCGATGTTGCGTATCCGGAACCCAAGTGGGACTCGGCCCTGGATTGCGTTCTGAGCGCGATCAAGGCCGAGCATCCGGATTTCGTCGTCGTGCCCGGCGATCTGGTCATGGGACACTGGTCCGGGAGCCGAGACTATCTCGAGAAGCAAGCCGCCACCTACTACCCGGCGTGGGTGAAACGAATGCAGGCGCACGGGCTGAAGTTCTACGCCGCCGTCGGTGATCACGAACTGGGAGACAACCCGTGGAAAGGCCAGAAACGGCAGTTTGTCCCGTATTACGAGGAGGCCTTTCGCCGGCACCTCCGGATGCCGCAAGACGGACCGGCGCACATGAAGGGGCTCGCCTTCTCCGTTGTCCACAAGGACCTGCTCCTGATCGTTCTGGACGTGTTCGAACAGGACGAGAACGGAGAGGTGCGCATGGACGTTTCAGGCAGGCAGTTGGCCTGGGTGAGGGATGTCCTCGAGAGAGGCGCCCGAAACAGGCACGTCGTGGTCGTCGGCCATGTTCCCGCCCTGCCGGAAAAGCCGGGACACCCCGGCGGCGGCCTGTCGCTCGAGGGTGGCGCGGAATCGGAGCTGTGGCGCACGCTTGAGAAATACGCTGTTGACCTCTATCTGTGCGGGCACCGGCATACCGTCTATATCCAACGCAAAGGCGACGTGCACCAGATCCTGCACGGGTCCAGTCCGAACAAACAGTCCAACTTCAACTACCTGCTGGTCAACGTCTTCCCCGACCGGCTGGAGCTGGAGTTGAAACGGATAGGCACGATCCTGGCGGGCGACGAGGGGGGGCCGTACAAGTACGCGAACCGGATCGTGAAGATTTCGGAGCAGACCAAGAGGAAAGGTTTTGTCTCCGTCGGAAAGATGACCATCCGAAAGGACGGGACAGCGAAGCGATTCGAATACGAGAGCGGAGTCTTCCGGTCACGTTTCAGAGATTGGGATGCCCAGCCGTAGATGCGCGTGCCCGGCTCGGCTCCGGGCGCCAGAGCCGACGGTACGACGCCCGAGAGGCCGCCTCGCCCTTCTCCACTCCAACATCCGGGGGTAGCCCGGACGTGCGTCTCGCGAGACGCTCGCCCTCCATTGCCACATGCGCAGCCCGGAGAGCCACCGGCCTGCAGGAGGCCAGCCCGCCACGGACACGGGAAGGTTCGGCATATGGAGGGCGCGCGTCTCGCGAGCCGCATCCGCGCGCGGCCGTCCCGCCATCACACAAAGTCCTTCGCCCAAAGCGCCAACAGATCGTCCTTGGTCCCGTCGACGAAATAGAACTTGCCGTACACGGTCCTGGCCGCGCCCGCGTCCAGCGGCCCGAAATCGACGCACGCGTGCAGGCAGTCGGCCGGGTGCCGGTTGCTCATGTAGGCCGTCCGCTCCCAGTACATGCCGGAAGAGAGCTTTCCGTCCCGGCTCTCGCGGACGATCAGGCCGTGGTCGACCTCACCGTCGCCTTTCGCGGCCAGAAACGGCCGGCCCGGCGGCGTGGCGAATCGAGTGTGCGGCAGCGGGAACCGGATCCATTCGCCGTTGCGGCGGGCGTAGGTGAGCGTGTCGTTCGGCCGGCCCGCGGCCTGCAGGTCGAACTCGCTCAAGGCCGGCACGCACGCAATGGGCCGGCGCCAGGCCTGGTTCGTGCGGCCGGAAAACCGCAGGCACTGCTGCACGGCGAAGGCGCCGGTAATCGGCGCCCGGGTCGAAAGCCTCATGCGCATGAGCACGCCGTCTTCCGCCGGCTCGAAGAAGAAGAACTCGCGCGTCTGCGCGCCGGCATTGTCCTGCCCGCAGGCCCAGGCCGACCCGTCGGCGTAGGCGCGGAACTGGAGCCGGATCGGCTCGTCGGCGTCCGGCTCCGTGTAAGACGTCGCCCAACCTCTGCCGAACGGGTCGCATGTCTCGCCGCTCGCCGGTTCCTTCTCCCGGTCGAATTCCGGGCGTTCCCCGGCCAACCGCGGAAGCGCGTCGATGCCGTCGAGCGGCGTGTCCAGCGTCTCCGGCCGGTGCTCCATGAACCGGTATCCGACATAGACGTCTGACACATCCGGCCAGACAAACGTGGCACACTGGTTCTTCGCGTTGGAAAGGACGATACACGGTTTGGTCATGAATCCGGATCCCTCCCGCGGTTCACTCCGTCGCGTTGCCGTCAGGATAGCCCTTTCGCGCTCGGTTGTCTATCCCCGCTGGCCGACAGCGGGCATGCCCCGAGGGGGGTTGCGGAATCGGTGCCGGCGCGCTACCCTATCGCCTTCGGTGCGGGCGAGGGCGATGCAAGGCGCGCGCCGGAAAGAGGAGGAACGGGTGTGACGGCGAATACCGACTGGTTCAAGGACTGTGGTTGGGGAGTCTTCTGCCACTATCTCGGCGCGCCGCCCAGCAGCGACGGGGGCGCCGAGCTGACGGCCGAGGCCTGGAACGCGCAGGTAGACGCGTTCGATGCAGAGGGCCTCGCCAATCAGTTGCGCGATGTTTGCGCGCCGTGTTTCTTCATCACGCTCGGCCAAAACTCCGGTCACTATCTGGCGCCCAACACGACCTACGACAACTTTGTCGGCATCGAGCCCAGCAAGTGTTCGAATCGCGATCTCGTGAGCGACCTGTACGAGGCGCTCTCCCCACACGGAATCCGGCTGCTGGTCTATCTGCCAAGCGGCGCGCCCGCGGCGGACCCGGAGGCCGTTCGGCGCCTGGGCTGGGAATGGGGGTTTGAAGGCGGCTGGCCCGGCGGCTGGGGAAAACGCAGGACCGGCAGGCGGCTTGCGGAATTCCAGCGGAAATGGGAGGCGGTCATCCGCGAATGGTCGCAGCGCTGGGGCGGCAAGGTGCGCGGCTGGTGGATCGACGGGTGCTATTTCGCCGATGAGATGTACCGCCACGACGACGCGCCGAACTTCCGCAGCTTCGCCGCGGCCATGAAGGCGGGCAACCCCGCCGCGATCGTGGCGTTCAATCCGGGGGTCAAGACGCCGATCGTCTGCCACACGGAACACGAGCACTACACGGCCGGGGAAGTCGCCAAAGCCCTGCCGGAGTGCCCCGGCCGCTGGGTGGAACGAAACGGGCACAAGGCGCAGTACCACATCCTCAGCTATCTCGGCTCAAACTGGTGTCGCGGCGAGCCGCGGTTTCCCGACGAACTCGTGATCGGCTACACGAAACACGTGATCGCCAACGGCGGCGTGATCACCTGGGATGTGCCGATCGCAAAGAACGGGCTCATCCCGCAGGCTTTCGTGCAGCAACTGCGCGCGCTCCGCGCCGCCCCGCGCGCGTGAGGCCCGCCGGCGCGCACCCGGCCCGCGGCCGTTCAGCCTGTTGGGGGCGGGGCGGCATTTGCGTGCAATCCGCCGGCCGTTCTGTCAGAATGGCCTCATCGATCACCCGCTTTCGCCGATGCGACGGCGGACACCAGGCATTGACGACTGACGATTCGCCATCAACCATCAACCATCGACCATCAACCATCGACCATCAACCATCGACCATCGACCATTGACCATTGACCATGGGCACGGGGGGGGGCCGAGACGTGAACGTACTCATCATCGGGGGAACGGGCCTGATCAGCACGGAAGTCACACGCGCGCTGTTGAAGCGGGGCCACCACCTCACGCACTACAACCGCGGCAAACGGAAGCAGGCGTTCGACGTGCCGATCCGGACCCTCTACGGCGACCGGCACGACCGCGGCACGTTCGAAGCGCAGATTCAGCGGATGGATCCGCCGCCCGATTGCGTGATCGACATGATCGGCTATACGCCGGAGGACGCCGAAAGCACGATCCACGCCTGCCGGCGCCACACACGCCGGCTCATCTTCTGCAGCACCGTCGACGTGTACGCCAAGCCGGCCGCGCGCTATCCGGTCACGGAATCCGAGCCGTACGGCCCCCTGAGCACCTACGCAGAGCGGAAAGTGGAATGCGAGAAGCTGTTGAGCGCGGCCCACCAGGCGGGCGCCTTCGGCCTCACCATCATACGCCCGGCCCATACGTACGGCGACCGGGGCGCGATCATCCATGCGTTCGACCGCCGGACAAGCTGGCTGGACCGGGTGCGCAACGGCAAGCCGCTCATCATACACGGCGACGGCACCGCGCTGTGGACGGCCGCGCGCGCGGAGGACGTGGGCCCCGCCTTCGCCGCGGCGGTCGACAACCCGCAGGCGGTCGGCCGCTCCTATCACGTCACGGCCGAGGAATGGCTGACCTGGACGCAGTACTACGAGCAAGTCGCGGCCGCGCTCGGCGCCACACTGCCGGAGCTGGTGCATATCCCGGCCGCGGACATCTTCCGGCTCGCCGGCGAACGCGGCCGGCGCGCCTACGAGAACTTCCAGTACTGCAACATTTACGACAATTCCGCGGCGAAGAACGATCTGGGCTACACCTACACCATCCCGTTCGCCGACGGCGTGAAGAAGACCGTCGCCTGGCTCGACGCCAACGGCGGGATCGAGGAGTGGCAGGATGACGAGGAGTACGACGCGTTGATCGGGCGGTGGACACAGCGCTGAAGGAGTTTCTCGCAAAGACACCTGTCTGGGATTGGCTGCACCTGTGGTATGTGATGGCGCCGGCGGGGCTGGTGCCGATGGTGCTCGGCGTGTGGAGGGCGAACCTGTGGTGAGCCGCACTCGGCGCACACGTTACCCTGGTCTCGAGACGCCCTCAGGCCGCTCGCCCTCCCGTGGGGCGCGCCGGCACCTGAGCACGGGAAGCGCGCACCGTTCTCGGCTCTTCTTCGCGGCCGCTTCGCGCCGGGCCGTGCGGGTCGCGCGTGCAGGGCGGCGGAATTCTCTCGATTCCGGCCGGACTCTTGCTACACTCAGAATTCGAGGCCAACGCGGCGCGCCTGCCCGTGCTGGGGCGTTCGGGGGATGAACAGAGGACATCGAAATCGAAGACGCTTATCGTCGCCGTTCTCGTCGACCGGGAGATGTGCATGGAGACCGGCGGACGATAGCGGGCGGCGATAGCGGAACACGAGGCGAGACAGAAGACCGATCGAAGCGCTGCACGGCACCGGCGCATAGGGCGCGCCGGCCGGTGAGCGCCGAGCGTTGGTCCGGAGGCGATCTCCTGAGAACACCGGACTACGAGCAATTCGTGGGGATGCTGGACGCCGGCCGGTTTGTGGACGCGGCGCGGTTCGCGGAGCGGCAGACCTTGGCGCGCGGCGGCGCGCACCCGTTCTGGCTGACACAGCAGGCGGTGGCGCTGACGCGGGCGGGCCGCTGCGAGGAAGCGCGCGCGGCGGCGGAGCAGGCCCTGGCGCAGGCGCCGGACAACACCTATGCGCTGCTCGCGGCGGCGGACGCGCTGCGCGGCGGCGGCCGCGCGGAGGACGCGCTTTCCCGCTATGAGGAGGCCGCGCAGGCGCCCACCGCCCGGCAGCGCGCGCTGCGCGGCGTGCTGGACTGCCTGGCGGCGTTGGCTCGCTGGCCGGAGGTGCTCGCCCGGCTTGGCGAGGCGCCGCTCACCCGCGAACAGGGCGCGCGCTGGCGAGTGAAGGCGCTCATGGCGCTCGACCGCGACGCGGAGGCGGCCGACGCCTGCCGCGAGTGGCTCAAGCGCGAGCCGAACCACCCGGAACCGCTGTGGGCGCTGACGGAGTTGGATATCCGGAAGGAGGGGCTCGAGCCGGTCCTGTCGCGGATGCGGCGGCTGGCGCGCATCGGGTCCAGGCCGCCGATCTACCGCGAGATCTACGCCTCGCTCTGCCGGCGGGCCGGCAGGCCGGGCGAAGCGGCGGCGCAGTACGACAAGATCGCCGCCGGATCCGGCACGTTCCGCATCCAGCGCAAGAAGGCGTTTGCCCTGGCCAAGAGCGGGCAGGAGTCCGAGGCGGCGCCGTTGATGGAAGAGCTGCTGCGCCAGGCGCCCGCGGATGTGTACCTGCACTCTTCCTACCAGGCGGCCTGCCGGCGGATGCAGGCGCTGGACCGCGCCGAGCGCTTCTATGCCGAGCTGCTCACGCTTCACCCGGAGGAGAAGACGCTGCACGGCCGCCTGCGCGGCATTCGCAAACGGATGGAAAGGACCTGACGTGGCGACACCTCAGAAGATCGGGGATCTCGTCGACATCCCGCCGGTGCGCACGGTCATCCGGATCGAGGAGGGCCGCACGGCCTCCGAGGAGATCGCGGCCAGCTTCGTGTTCACCGCGGAGATTGCGCGGCACATCGCGGTGCTGGCCGACTCCCTGCTCAAGGAGCACGGGCAGGGCTTCTTCCTGCAGGGCGATTTCGGGGCGGGCAAGTCGCACGTGCTCGCCGCACTCACGGCCTGGGCGGCTGGCCGGCCCGGCGCGGAGGCGCTCAGCGCGAGCCATGCGGGCCTGAAACGGGTGCAGGATACGGGCAGGCGGCTCCTGCCCGTCGACATCTCGCTGGTGCGGCACCGCGCGCACACCGCGCTGGAACAGATCGTCGCGGAGCGGATCGAGGAACTGCTCGCCGAGCACGGAAACGCCACCCCGCTCAGCCCGCTCATGCGGTTCCGGCGCCGGTTCGCCGATCTGCTGCGCGATGCGGAGCTGGCCGCATCGTTCGCGGCCGTCGCCGGTGTCGAGCCCGCCGCGCTGGACGATTGGCTGGCGGCGAACCCGCGCGACGCCTATCTCAAGGGCGTCCCCTTCCTCCGCAAACAGGGGGTCCAGGCCGTCGAAGCGCTGATCGAGGATCGTGCCGAGCTGTTCGCGACCGTTATGACGGAGGTGCGCCGCGCCGGGTTCGCCGGGATCGTTCTGCTCATCGACGAATTGTCCGAGTTCCTGCGCGCGAAGCGCAGTGCGGCCGCGCTGAACGAGGACGCGCGCCTGCTGCAGTTCCTGGGCGAGCTGACGCAGACCGAACCGCTCTGGATCGTGGGCGCCGTTCAGGAAAGCATCGAGCGCACGGGCGATCTGTCGCCGGCTACCCTGCAGAAGATCAAGGACCGCTACCCGGTCAAGCTGGCGCTGTCGACCGTGCACGTCCAGGCGCTGATCCGCGGGCGGCTCGTCAAGTGGAAAGCCGGCGCCGACTCCGAGCTGCAGCGCCTCTACGAACTGTGCCGCCGCCAGTTCCCGTCGTTCACGTGGTCGTTCGACGCGTTTCAGGCCACCTACCCCGTACATCCGGCCACGATCGGCCTGCTGGACGGGCTCGGCGATCTGTTCAGCGTGCATCGCGGCATCGTCGATTTCGTCTGGGCGCGGTTGGCCGGCGATCCGAAGCGGGAGATCCCGGGCATCCTGGATCGGCCGCCGCTCGAGCTGTTGGCGCCGGACAGCATCTACGATCATTTCGCCGGGCGCATGGCGGAGTTCTCCGACTTCTACGTGTACCCGCGCCATATCGTGCCGCACCTGGACGAGGTGGCCGAGCGTGTGATCGAGGACGCCGACGACCGCGCGCTGGCCAGACGCCTGATCCGAATGCTCGTGCTGTATCAGATCCACCCCACGGCCGAGCCGCCCGACGTGCGGCGCCTGGCGGAACTGGCCGGCTGCGCCCTGTCGCCGCAGGATCCGAAGCTGAACGCCGAGTTCGTCGCGGAAGCCATTCTCGACCCGATCGCGGAACACAGCCGCTTCCTGGTCAAGCGCCCGCCGGCGCGCAAAGGCGAGGCGCCGGTCTATGTGATCGTCACGGAGGACGACCCGGCGAAGAGCCTGAAGGCCCGGCTCCAGCGCGCCATGGCGGACGTCGCCGAAGACGACTCGCGGCTGCTCACCGAGCCGCTCGCGGAGCTGCCGGAATCCGCCTCATGGCCCGGCAAGGCGGCCTGGGCCGCGCCGTGCGAGCGGCTCGTGAGCTGGCGGCTCAGCAGCCGGCGCGTGCTGACCGCGTTTCTGCACCCGGGCAGCGAACAGGAGCTGCGCGCGCGGCTCGCCGGCGCGATCGAAACCGGCGCGGCCGACATGGCCGTTGTCCTGGCGGTCGGCGAGCCGGCTTTCGACTGCCCGCACACCGCCGTCTGGCGCATCCCGCTGCCGGCCGCGGGAAGTGAGGCGGCCAATGCGTTGCGCGAGTACCGCGCGGCCAGGGAAGTGGCCGCCGGCCTCAAGCCCGGCCATCCGGCGGAAGCGGCGCTGATCCCGGCGGCGAACGACCGGGCCCGGCGCAGCGCGGCCGCCGCGCAGCAGGCGGCGCTCGATGCCGTCTATGCCGGCACGTTCACGGCGGCGGACCTGCAGATGGACGACGCCGCGCGCCAGCTCAAGCGGTTCGACCGGCTGCTCGAAACGGCCGCCGCCCGCGTGCTGGAACGGCGCTTTCCGCGCTTTGTGGCGATCGCGCCGCGCAACGTCACCCCTTTCCCCCGCCTCTATCAGCGGCTGTTGGACGACTACGTCTTCGCCGGCTCGGTCACCGTCCGCGCCGCGCGTGAACAGGGGCTCACCGACCTGATCGAAGGGCTCGCGTTGCCGCTCGGGCTCGTCACCCCGCAGGGCGGCGCTTACGTCTTCGCGCCGGACCCCGGCGCGCATCCGCTGCTGCGCCACCTGTTCGCGCAGCTCAAGCCGTCCGGCGCCACGCCGCTGGCGGCGATCCGGCACGAACTGAGGACCGGGGACTACGGCGTGCCGGAGGATGCCGTACAGTTCCTGCTCTGCGCGCTGGCGATCGGCGGCGTCATCACGCTGCTGAAGGGCGGGCGCAGCCTGCCGCTCGAGTTCCTCAGCCTCGCCTCCGCGGATACCGCCACGGAAATCGCGCCCGGCGAGGTCATTGCGCAGGGCGATCGCGAAACGCTCCTGCGCGAATGCGCCTTCCTGCTGCCGGCCGACGCCGCCCCCTCGTTCGGCCTGCGCCGGCAGCGCGAAGCGTGGCAGGCGGTCACCCAGTTCAAGCGCCAGGCCGAACGGCTGGTGGCCGACATCCGCAAGGGGCTCTCGGCGGTCCGCGAGTATTCCGCGTTCGCCGCGCTCGATACCGATGCGGCGGACAAGCGGCTGGCGGCGATCGAGATCGTGCACGAGGGGATCAAGGTCTCCTACCAGGCGCGCGAGGGGCTCGAGCGGTTCCTGCAGGCCTGGCGCGGGGCCGGCTTGACGGCCGATGATGTCGCTCGGCTGAAAAGCCTGCGCGAGTTCCTCGTCAAACGCGCCGAGCAGGTCGTGTTCATCAACCATTACGTGCGGCACCGCGCGGTGGACCGGCTCGCGGATTCCGACGAGGCGTGCCGCCGGCTCCGCGATTCGGTCACGGCACAGCTCGCGAATCTCGAGCAACTGGTCGCCGACGGCGGCGAGACGGAGCTCGATTCGAGTTTCGCCGCGTTCCGTGAACACTACATGGCCGCCTACGACGCGCAGCATGCCGACGCCTGCCGCCGCGACAAGCCGCCGGCGCTCTCCAAGTTCGCGCGGCGCGCGGTTACCGTGCTGCGGCGGCTGGCCGCCATGGAAACGCTCGACCGGCCGCCCGGTCTCGACGAAGCCCTGCGCCGGCTCGAACCGCCGGCGCGCGAGACCTGCACGCGGAACCTGCGCGAGGAACTGCTGCGCGCGCCCGTGTGCGGCTGCGGGTTCGAGCCCGGCACGCAGCCGGAAGCGGAACCGGCCCCACCCGCCGATCCCGAAGAAACGGTCGAGCGGCTGCTCGCCGGCTACACGGCCGTCCTGCAGGAACCGGCCATCCTCGAAGCGCTCGATGCGCGCGCGTACGTCCTGCAGGACGCCGAGCCGGCCGCCGTCAAAGGGCTTAACCGGCTCGCGCGGCTGCTGCGCAGCAAGGATCTCTCGCCGGCTGTGCTGCTCGATGTGCTCGACAGCCAGACCGCGGCGGAACTGGACCGCGCGCTGTCCGGCCGGGTCGAGGTACGGAAGAAAGGTCTGCACGAGCTGTTCGGCCAGCTTGCCGGGCGGAGGCTGACCGCCGCGCAGGTGCTCGCGCTCACCCGCAAATGGATCGGCGAGCTGCCCGACAAGACGGTGCTCGCCCTGGAAGGTGATGCGGCCGGCACGCCACGGGACGCGCGGTCCGGCGCCGCCTGGTGGCCGTTGCTGCATCCGGACCTGTTCCCGGAGCTTCCGACGCGGGAGCCCGGGCTGCTGGCGCGCCTGCGCGAAACCGAAGACCAACTCGAAGCGGCCTGGCCGGCCGCCGGTCTGCGCGAACGGCTGCAGGGCCTCGACAACGCCGGGCTGGCCTCGTTCATCGCGCACGAGCCGTGCCACGTGCGCGCGGCCCAGGCCGCATGGACGTTACTCGCCGAACGCGTGCTGCGTCTCGATACGTGGCCCGCCGATGCCCCCGCGCAGAGCCGGCACCCGGACCCCGACCGCGCCCGCGTGATCGCACGCGGCCTGGAACTGCTTCAGAGCGCCGCCGGCGCACTGGGCGCGGGCTACCCCGCCCGGCTCCGCTTCCGGCTCGACGCCTCCGAACTGCTCGCCCACCCCTGGATCAGCGCGGAACTCGAATCGGCACTGTATCGCAAACTCAAGACCGTCGCCCAGGGCGGCGAAGACTGGCTCCGTTCGCTGCCCGCCCTCGCGCCCGTCAACCTCGACGACCGGCCGGTCGTCGTTATCTTCGACGGCGTCTCGCCCGATGTCTGGGCCCGCACCCGCGAGGAACTGGCCCACGCCGGCAAACCGCTCCAAAGCGCCTGGCGCCGCACCCCGGCGGCGGCGACCGAAGCGGGCATCCGCGCGCTGCTCGGACTCGATGCCGACCCGGCCGATGCGCTGCCCGCGCGCGGGATCCCCTACCACCACGTGCGCGGCAACGAGCGGGCCGAGTGGCTCGACCTGATCGGGCCGCTCGAACAGGAGACAGCCGTCGTCGTGCGCGTCGCGTTGCTGGATCAGGACGCGCACCGCGCGAGCGGGCCGCGCCTGCATGAAATGCCCGCCGCACTCGCCCGCGTCTTCGAGCACCACCTCTTCCCGCTCGCCGACGCCTGCGCGAAAGAGGGCCGGCGCCTCCTGGCCGGTACCGATCACGGGCTCACACTCTCCCGCCGCGGGCTCGACCACGGGAAAGGCGGCGTCTACGAACAAGCCGTCTGGGTGGCGGAATGCTCGGGCCCGGCACGGACGACCACGGCCGAACCGTGAACCTCAAGGCAGGCGGGCGGATCGCGCCGGAGCGTTCAGTGCGATCCCGTATTTCCGGCTCAGGTACTGCTCGACCGCCTGGCGTTCCGCGTCGGACAGGGCGCGGGTATAGAAGAGGACCTCGGCCAGATCCATGCGGTTGGCGCCGTGCTCGCCGCTCGGGTCGAACCCGCTGCCGAGGCCGTAGCGTGTCGGCTGCATCGGGCGCCTGTCGGCGTACTCGTCGCGGAATTCGGCGCCGCCGTTCCGGCGAAAGGCGGCGACACCGTCGTTGAGGGTGCAGGCGGCGATCATGAAATCATCCGGCGGCACGCCGGTCACGTACACGTTGAGACCGGCCTCTTCGTCGGGCCTCGTCTCGGCCGTGAAGCCTCGGACGATGTGCAGGTCGGCGTACTCGACGCTCTTTTCCGTGAAGGCCAGCCCGTCAGGGCCCAGGTAGTCAGGGTCGCCTTCCTTCGAAAACGCGAAGATGCGCTGGTTCTGCGCCAACTCCAGGGGGCGGAACACGACAAACAGCGTGCAGTTGTGGAAACCCTGCGGCGGGAAGCCCTGCATGGAGTCGTCCCGGCCGTCGAAGGCGAGAACCGGCCGGCCGTTCAGCACGCCGGTTCTGAAGACCGGCTGCCTGGCTCGCGCTTTGTGGACGGCATGGCGGAGGTTGCCGGAGCTGTCGGGCCAGGCCGGGACCGGGCTGCCGTCGGCCAACCCCGAAATCGCGTCGGCCTTCAGCCAGAGCGCGAGGCCCGGGACGGTATCCGGCGCGGGCGCAGCGCGGCCGGCGACAATCGGCTGCTGCGCGACGGCAATCGTCGCGCCGACCACCGCCACATAGCCCGCGTCCAGCGCAACCCATTGCCCGTCGCGCCGGTTCGTCACGCGGACGCGGCCCTCTTCCACTTCGACGCGCGTGGCTGCCGGCGCGACGGCCAGCGTGAAGCGCGTGCCCAGGACCGTCACCTCCGCATGCGGCGTGAGCAGCGTGGTGGGCCGGTCAGCCGACGTCTTCGATACATGGACCCGCACGGTCCCGCTGTCGACCGCGGCGGTCCGCCGCGCCAGCTCCGCGGCCGGCCGGCCGATACGGCCGACGGTGAGACGCGTGTCCGGGCTCAGTTCCACCCGCATGACGCCCGGGAAAACGACGACCGCGGTGCTCCCGCCGCCGATGGTCACGATCTGTTCGCCGGCCCGAAGCAAGGCGCCCGGCGTGAGCGGGGTCTGCGACTCAGGCGCCGCGTCCTTGACCACCGCGCCCTGTGCTTGGCCCAAACGCGCGACGACAACGGGCCGGTCCAGCGGTTCGAGCCGGGCCCAGTGGTAACGCAGGAACACGCCAAGCCCGATCAACAGGGCGGCAGCCAGGCCGGTGATGCGCCAGCCCCAGGTGCGCGCGGGAACCGGATAGGACCTGCGCCGGAACCGAGAGGCGCCGGGCTCGGGCCGTACCCGGCGCGGGGCCAGGCCCGGCTCCACACCGCGTTTGCGGGGCGATACCTGCTCGGCTTCCAGCACCCGGCGCGCAGACGCCGCCAGATCGGCCGGCACGCGCAGCGCAGCATCCACGCGCGCGCGATAGCCGGCCAGCGCCGCGAACAGCCGCTCCAACTGCGCGTGATACGCCGCGCAATCCGGGCATACCGCCACATGTTGCGTCACGCCCGCGCGCTGTTCCTCGGCCAATTCCCCGAGAAACAGCCCGCGAATCCGCTCTCTGTCCGCCTCACAGCTCATGTTTCCGGTCTCTACACACTACAATCAACGGCCAAGCCCCGGTGTTAGCGGGACAACGCAAGCTCCCAGATGCCGCTCACGGGCCATGAAGGATAGGCCCCGGCTCGCGGGGACGCTCGCCCTCCATGATCGCGACTCGCTGCGCGAATTGGAGGGCGAACGTCCTCGTGAGCCTTCTTCCGCATCAGCGGCGGGCGTTCCTTCCTCATCCATTCTCCTCGAAATACGCCTTCCTCATCAATTCGATCGCCTGGTGCATGCGCACGCGCAGCGCGCCCTCGGGCACCTGCAAGATGGCGCTGATGTCCCGATAGCTCAGCTCCTGGAACTGGCGCAGAATCACAACGTCGCGGTAGATGTCCGGCAGGGATTCGATAGCCTGCCGGACCTTCTTGAATTCTTCCTGCCGGGCCATGGATTCGGGCGCGGCCTCCGTGTCGGCCGGCGTGCGATCGAGCAACGAGGTGCCGTTGGCGTCGATCGCCGACAGCGGCCGGTCCGTGATCCGCTTCGCGCGGCGCAGCTTCTTCTTCAGCGCGTTGATACAGACGGCACGCGCGATCGTGAACAGCCAGATGCCGAACTTGCCGCGCGGCTCGTAGCGCGGCGCCGCGCGATGGACCTGCACGAAGATGTCCTGCAGAATGTCGGGTACCGCGCTGTAGGACCCGATATGGTGGTAGACGAAGCCGGCCAGCCGGTCCCGGTACCGCTCGACAAGCGTCTCGAATGCATCAAGATCGCCGTCCTGCACGGCGAGCATGAGTTCTTCATCGGAGCGCGATTGCGGATCAGCGGGCATGATGGGGTATTCGTTTAGCGGCGGGGTACGGGAGTTGTCAAACGTTTTGTGGGGGGGCGGGGCCCGCGAAAGGGCGCGAAAGAGGCACGAGAAGCGAAAGAAAAAGGTTTCGATGCCAGGCGTGGCACCGTTGGCCGGCGTAGGGTGGTTGCGGGAATCGAAAGGATTGCCACGAGGCGACGGAGCGCAAGTTCTTGAGGGGTCCGCTTCGTGGCAATCCTCGATTCCCGCAACGAGCGCCTTCAGAAGGGAGAAAGTGACCGTGAATCGCAAGGGCCTTCTGGCGGCTTTCCACTTTCCGCCCGACAAGCACGCCTTAACGTGGATCTGATGGAGGGTCGCCGTCCCGCTCCCGACGCGTTGCGCGGTCGGGACGGCCGTCGGGACGACGGCCCTCCACCGGATACACGCAAGAGCGTGTATGTTGATCGGAAAGCCGTTAAGGCGAGCTTTGCCCGCAAGCCAAATAGGCCGGGCGTCCTCGCCCGGCCATGGGCGGCCGAGACGGCCGCCCTACTCAGATACACGCTAAGACGTGTATGACTATCGGAAAGCCGCTAACGTATTCGGGGAAGCGGCTCGTCAGGAGCCTCGCCCTCCACAAGAAGGACTGGACGGGACTGGAGGGCGAGTGTCCTGAGGCTGTCTCAAAACCCGGGAACAGCCCTTACGGGCTAAACTACAAACGGCTGAAACCACCACATGTGGCGTTTGTAGTCAACGCCGTAAGGCGTGTAGCAACCTGTGGTCCAGGTTTGGAGACAGCCTCTCCTCGCGAGTCGCTGGGTACGAAACACGTCACCGCATTTACGTTCGGGTGCAGCTTCAAGCCAGCTTCACACAAACCGCCACATCCTCCGTGAACCGGGGCAACTCGATCGTTAGCCTGCCGCCCGACACATGGATCCGGCCATCCGCAACGGTGCAGCCGGCGGGATCGATAATCTGCGCCGGTAACTCGCCGTCCGGAAGGTTCAAATCTCTCAGCTCGATTTCCTGCCCGGCCGGCACAGTCTCGCCCATCTGTTTGGTCGCCAGATACACGAGCACCTCGGCAGGCGAAGCCAGAAGGTGCCGGTAGTCGCCCGGCGCGCCGACGATCTTCTCCGGACACGGCACGAGATGGGCGAAATCTTTCAGCCCCTCAAACACATGCATCAGGAACTTCGTCTGCGCGGCATACGCACGCGCGTGCTCCGAATCAAGGCTCGTCGCGCCGGCGGCCTTGCCGTAGACGCCGATGCCCTGGACCTTCTGCATCATCGCCAGCCATTGATAGATCCGCTTGTAGAACGGGTACCCGCCGTGCACCTCACATGGGCTGTATCCTTCGGGCCGTTCCTCGGGCTTCAGCCAGTGGTTGTGCACGGAGATGACGGGCTTCTGGTACGTGATCCGGTCGGGCCCGGTGGTCCCGGCGCGCACATCGAACCCGCAGTCGATCAGCACATCAAGGCGCGGATGACCGAGAATCCAGTCCTTCCCGTACTCCCTGGCCCAGAAGTGCTTGTAGGCGCCAACAAGAATCGCGTTGCCCGTGCGCGCCTTCCATGCGTCGATAACGTCCAGCGTCTTGTCCACCCATTCTTGGGGTGTGTGATAGTTGCCTTCATTGATGAGATCGATGATGACGTTGCCGCTGTCGCCGATCGCGTTCAGGATGTGCCGTACCCATTGCTCATGGATCTTCCACAGCGCGCCGTCCGGGTACTGCTCAACGACTTTGCCGAAATAGTCGAGTCCGTTCTCCTCCTTGGATCGCTCGTCCCAGCCGCCCAGTTCGAACCCGTTCACGTTGTTCGCGGGATTGAAATAGCATTTCTTCCAGGCGCTTTCCCCCAGCCAGCGGTCCCCCTGAAAGTAGCAGAGCTGGTAGAGCTGCAGGTGCAGGACGATCTCCCGTTCGCGGCACTGCCGAATCGTGTTGGCGAACTGTTCCCAGTAAGCCTCATCGAAGCGTGTCAGGTCGACAACCGGCCGAACGCCGTCCCAATGATCCACCACAAACGGCACGATCTTGCCGGCGTCCGGCCCGTGCGAACACCAGGCATAGCCGCTCTCGGGATAGACTCGACCGTACCCCATCCCGTGCTCGAGCATCCAGCGGGTCCAGGCCCCGTGGTTGAACACGGGGTTCCCGTCGTTCCACGGCAGGGCGAACGTGTGAACCTCCGGCATCGGACCGACCTTCAGCATCGGTTTGCCGTTGTAGAACAGTACGGGATTCGGTGTGCCGCGGTTTTCGATCGTGAGCCCTGCCGACGACGCTGTCATGCGCTGATCCTCCCCGTGTCTGGACCGGGGCCAGGCCGGTCCTTCGATAGAGTATGACAGAAGGGGGCAAATCGTAATGGTCTTTTTCTTGTTTTTTGCGCTGCGCCGAATTGCAGGGAGAGGAACGTCGATGCACGCTCAGTCCAAGTAGGGCGGCCGTCTCGGCCGCCCAAGGCCGGGCGAGACGCCCGGCCCACTTCCCTCCTGCGATGACGTCCTGGTGCGTGTGCAGGGAGACTCGCCGGATTCACGCTGCAAGTCGGCGGCGAAACACAGCCGAATGCTCACGCCCGCACAGACACATTCTCCAAGAACACCACGAATATCTTCCCCCCGAGCGCGTTGTCTCTTCGCGGGCGCCAGGGCTTGGAGATGATGTCGAGCGAACCGTTGCCGGTGATGTCGCCGAGCACGGAGTCGTGCCCGCCGAGATTGACGTCGAGGATCACGTGTTCGCGCCACTGCAGGCCGCGGCCGTCGACGTTCTCCCAGATGAAATAGCGCGGGGCGCCGTCGCCCGGCACGGCCTCCATCTCGCAGGCGAACAGATCGAAATCGCCGTCGCCGTCGACATCCGTCACGCAGACGCCCACGTCCGACGGCGAATCCTCACCCAACAGAAAGCGATCCCACGCGTCCGGCGCCCTGTACTTGTAGGCGTAGATCTCGCCGAACTGACGGCCGAGAATGTACTCCAAACGCCCGTCCCCATCCAGGTCCGTCAACGCCGTCTGTGCGTAGCAGCCTTTGGGCAGATCGGTGTCGATGATGTGGTGCGTGAAGCGAAATTGCATACGGGAAAAGCGTAGAGGATACCGACGTTCGAAGGCAATGGAGAAGCTCAAAGGGCGCAGCCGATTTTCAGCAAAATAATCCAGCACAGAATAGTCATTCGCCCGCGGTTGCCCCGGATTGTTCGAGGTGGGAACTCTGTCGTAATCTTTGTCGACCCCGCCGCTGCGGCGGGGGGTCGAGCAAGTTCTCGAGCAAGTCCCAGATCACGTCGACTGGCGAACCACCACTTCCGGCGCGATCAGCACGTCACGCGGTTCGGGATTCTGCTCCTCCGCCAGCTCCAGCAGGAGCCGGGCGCCCTCCTCACCCTCCTTGCGCCAGAAGCTGTCGACCACCGTGAGCGGCGGGTCGCAGATGGACGTTTCGTACACGTTGTCGAACGTGGCCAGCGCCAGGTCCGTCGGGATCGCAATGCCGTGCTCGCGACAGTAGGCCAAGGCGCGCAGGCCCCGCTCATGATTCGCCGCGAAGACCGCCGTCGGCGGGTCCGGCAACGCGAGCAGGTCTCGGACCGCATCCCGGTCCTCGGCCGCATCACGGCGCGTCTCCTTCACCAGTTGCAGGTCCAACGCAATGCCGCGCTCCTCCAACGCGCGCTGGTAGCCGAGAAACCGGTCCGCATACCACTCGTCGTTTATCCGGGACGTCATGTAGCCGATACGCGTGTGGCCCCTGGCCAGCAGGTGCGAGACGCCCAGATACACCGCCGTCTTGAGATCCTCGCGAACCGTCGACAGGCCCGCACACGCGCGCGGAGCATGACACACCACACAGGTGTAACCCCGGGTCTGCGCCAGGGAACGGAGCGCTTCCACCAATCCAGCTCCGTACACCGCCACGCACAACGCCGCGGGAACATTCTTCGCGTTGATAAGCACATCGACCGCCACCGGCTTCAGCCGGCAGGTATAGCGCGCCAGAACGGCGCCCAACCCCTGTACGACCTCCCCGAAAATCGTGGGCGGACTCTCCATGCCCCGCGCCGGCGCCGGATTGCGGCAGACCAGCAGAACATCACGATCCACCACCGTCCGGGCAACCAGGCAGCCCTTCCCCTGAATCTTCTCGATCAGGTCCCGGCCCGCCAGCTCGTCCAGAACCCGTACGCTCGTGATCGTGCTCACCCCGTACCGCTCGCACAACTCCCGCTGCGAATAGAACCGGTCGCCTCGACGGTAGCGCCCGCCCGTGATCTCGAGCGCCAACTCCTCCGTGATCGTCTGCCACAGCGGACCGTCTGCAGGCCGGCGGGGTTGAAAGCTGTTCTTCGCCTTCATAGTTGGATGTCAATACGGCTGAAAAACCTGTCGGCATCCGGCCCGGACCCGCCTTCGCCATAAGGCTACGGCGGGGCAGGCAGAGCCGGGCCCTCCAGGGCCGCAGAATGCCGGGTCTTGCCCAAGTCGAAGGCCGGCCTCTCCGCCACTGGCGGATCTTCGACGTGCCGGCCGTCCGCATATCTCAACGGACCGCAAAGTTAATATATTAACTATTGACGATCACCGTCTCGTGCTATATGAATAGCATAGTCCCAGCGAAAAAGTCAAACTCTATCCACTGTTGTCGAATGCATGCCGAGAAGGCGGCTCGCGAGACGCTCGCTCCACTGATGCTTCATGGCGCGGGAATGGAGGGAGAGCGTCCTGAGGCTGTCTCAAGACCGGGGAACAGCCCTTACGGGCTTGACTACAAACGGCAGAAGCGACCAGATATGCCGTTTGTAGTCAACGCCGTAAGGCGTGTGGCAACGTGCGAGTCGGGTTTTGAGACAGCGTCTCCTCGCGAGCCGGCCTCCAGGGCGCGCTCAACGCCGTAGGCACGGCCCCATGTCGTGAAGGTCTTGTCGGGGGTGCGCGCGCGCGCGGGCAATTTCAAAGGACCATCCGGGAGGGCAAGCCTTATGACGGACACATCATTTCTTCGCCGCCGTACCCCGCTCAGTCGTTGGCCGGCGCTGCTTGGCGCGGCCGTCTGGCTCTGCGCCTGCGCGCTCACCCCCTGCGCCTTCTGCGCCGACCGTGTCATGGTCGCCTTCAACCGTGCCGGGCAATACTATCCGAGCCGGGATCTGACGGCCTACGACCTGAGAGTGCACCGTTACACGGCGGAGAAGCTGGACGCGAGTTTCTGTGCGCGGCTGGCGGAGGCGCAGATTCTCTACATTGGCCAATACGCGGGGAGTGAGCCGGGCCAAGCGCTCTTCGCCGACGCCGAGCGCAGCGCTGCGGTGCTCGCCCTGCTGAAACGCGGCGGCCTGTTGTTTTTCGACTACGCCGCGAACCCCGACGACGCGGCCACGCGCAAGTTCTTTGCCGGGTTGGGCCTGGAACACCCGGGCGCACCGGCGGGCAAGGGTTACGATTGCGCGGCGGCGCCCGACTCGCGCAGCCGGCTGTTGAGCGAGCCGCACAAGATCGAGAAGCGGGTTGGCAAGGCGTACGGTGCGTGGGATCAGTGGCCGTCGGCGTATGATGCGCCGATTCGCGATGCGCGCGATTCGGCCCGTGCGGCGATGCTCGTGAAGACCGGCGTGGCGGGCAAGGGCACGATCGTCCTGTCGCAGATGCCGGAGGTTTTCCGCGACAAGACCGGCGCGGCGAAGGACCTGGCGGACAACATCATAGCGCTGGCGTTCGGCAAGCTGCCGGCCCCGGGCAAGACGGTGGCGGTCTATGACGCGTTTGAGCGCGCGGAGCCCGCCGCGAACGTTCTGTATCTGAAGAACGCCGCGCGGGTCCGCTGGCATTTCGAGGACAGCACGTTCAGGATCCCGTTCCTGCTGGCCGAGCCGATCGGCATGCCGCGGCGGGCGGCGCCGGTGGGGCTGGTCGTCACGTTGCCGGCGGGCGCAGCGCCGGGTTCGGTCCGGATCTGCGAGGCCTGGGGCACGGAGTTGCCGTGCCAGGTGCAGCTGCTGGACAGCGGAGCCGGGAGAATCGAGTGCGTGTTCGAGGCGGATCTCGACGCGCGCGAGACGCGCCTGCTGTTCCTCTACGGCGGCAACACGCCCGTGGCCCCGCCGCCGGCGGCGCCCTACGGGTTCACGCTGACGGAGAGCGACGACGGGTTCCTGCTGCGCAACGACAGGATCCAGGCAGAGTTGGACAAGCGCCACGCGGTGATCGGGCTGTTGAAGGCCACGGGCAGCGGCACGCGCAACGAGCTGGCAACCTGGGGCGCGATCGATCCGGGCCGTGCCAACTGGATCAGCTACGGCGGCGCCGGCATCCATCCGGGTGCGGCGGACAAATATGAAGCGGCGATACAGGAAGACGGCGCGGTCCGCAAACGCGTGCGCTACACTTCGCCCAAGCTCGAGGTGGTCTACACCCTCTATGCCGGCGGCGGCGCGGTGTTCTACTCGCTCAAGGCGGCCGAGCCGCTGGCGGTGAGCCGGTTCTCCGGCTGGGCCCCGTACGGGGACGGGATCAAGGACACCCTGTGGTACGAGGCGGACGAGGGTTTGAAACAGCTTGGCCTTCAGACAGGCGTGTTCTACCGGGATATCGGCGAGATCCGCAAGCACATGAAGGAGAACTGGCTGGCCATTGCCGACGCGCGCGGCGCGGTGGTCGGCGAATTCGCCGACCGCCCGCTGTGGGGTGCGATCGCGATCGGGCATCACCAGGCGAACGGGGAGAGCGTCAAGATCAGCGGCAAACTCGCGGCCGGCACGCCGGCCTGCGGCGCGTTTGTGGCGGCGCAGGGCGAGGCGCGCGCGGTGCGGGACGCGTACGTGGCGTGGAAGAACCCGCCGGAACGGCTGCAGGGCGAGCTGCAGCGCCGCGACGCGGCGCGGCCGCCGGCCGTGCCGCGGTTCGGCCGGGAGTTCATGCTTCAGATCGGCGACCTGCACTGGTTCGGCGCAACCTGCGGAGTCAGCGGCGATGTGCCCAGAGCCGAGCGCGTCCTGACGGAAATCGAGAAGCTCGGCGGGAACACCGTCAACCTCAGGCCCGGCCGCCGCGAGTTTGTCGACGCGCTGATTCCCCGCGCGCACAGCCGCGGCATGGGCGTCGTGCTGCACGTGCCGCTGCCGAACAGGGGCCGGCCCTGCCCGCTCGAGGAACGCGCGGCCTCTGCGCAGGCGACCGAATCCGTGGCGAGCCTCAACGTCGAAGGCGTCTACCTGCTCGACGAGTACGAATTTCAGGGCACATCCCAGTTCTGCCGCGAGGCGTTCCGCAAGGAGTACGGCATGGACATGCCGGCCAGGCCGGACCTGGCCAAGCTGACGGAGCCGGCCCAGCACAATGTCATTCTGTTCAAGATGGACGCCATCACGGGGCTCGTGCGCGCGATGACCGAGGCGGCCAGAGCGAAGAACCCGGACGTGATGACCTTCCACGTGACCAGCCCCAACAACCATTACCGGCTGGTCGCCTACCACGACTTGGAGCGCCAGAGCGACTATCTGACGACGACCTGCACGGACCTGTACTCCGTCGATCTGGCGGCGACCAAGTACATGTGCCGGCACATACGCGGCGCGCAGGGCAACGAGAAGCCGGCCCTCACGGTGAACGGCTGCAAGTGGAACGCGGACGAGACGCGGCTGAACGCCAAGCAGCACCTGTTCGCCGGCGCGAACGGACTGTGGCATTTCAGCTTCACCTTTCTGCGCACCTATCCGGACGTCACCGGCGCGAACGCGGAGGTCTTCCACTGGCTGACCCGGACGGGGATGGGCGATCTGCTCGCGCGGTCACGGCCGGCGCGGTACCTGGCGGTCTTCCGGGATCGCGACGCGTTTGTCGACTGCATCAAGCGCGGCGAACTCAGCGGCGGCCGCCTGACGGCCTACGAGGACCGGATCCGCGAGCTGTGCCTGATGCGCAATGTGCCGACGGATATTCTGTTCTCGAAGTATCTCTCGGCGGGCGAGCTGCGCCGCTACCGGGTGCTGATCCTGCCGAGCGAGCGGGTGCTCTCGGCCGAGCGCGCGCGCGCGATCGCCGAATACGTGCGCGCGGGCGGGCGTGTCATTGTCGAAGGCGAGACGGTCCGCAACCCGCTCATGGCCGAGATCTGCGGCGTGAAGCCGGCCGGCAGCACGGCCAGTGCCGGCACGCTCAAGGGGACGGCCGCCCCGCTCGCCGGGCTCGAGCTGGATGTCGGCTCGCCGCTCGTCCCGCTCGAGACGGGCGGGGCAACGGTCCTGGCCAGCGCCGGCGGCAAGCCGGCGGTCACGCTCGCCACGGCGGGACGCGGCCGGGCGGTATGCGTGGCGCTCACACAGTTGCCGGCCGAGGTCGTCAAGACGCTCGTCCGCGCACTCGGCGGGCGCAGACCGGTCGAGCCGCCGGCGGAGCTGGAGGAGAAGATCGACACGAACGTGCTCACGGACGGCAAGCGCTGCGTGATCGTCGCGCATAATCCGCATTACGCGCAACGCTACGCCGCGCGGCTCGACACCGCCGGGCTGGGCGCGGCGCCGAACGCGGTGGCGATCGATTTCGACCGGGGTCTCCAACGCCCGCACAACGGCAGCGTCGACGTGGAGCTGGGGCCGAACGGGTTCGCCTTCGTGGCGGTCGCCGCCCCGGACGATTTCACGATGCCCCAAGCCACCGGCGGCTTGGCCGCCATGCCGCCCTCGTGCTCCGCGGCGCCCGGCATGGCGTTCCTTCGCATTCAAGCGACGGAGAAGGCCGAGAACACCGAGCGGGAGAAGGAACCGGGCAAGCTCTATGTGGGCGTATTCAAGACACAGACTGCTCCGCCCTCCGCGCTCGACATGGGCGCCGAGGCGATGATGGCGGCGCTGCAGAGCCAGCCGGGGCTGGCGCCGGAATTCATCGACACCGATTCGCCGGCGACCCTGGCCTTCTACGACGTGGTCGTCATCCCGAACATGAAGACGCGCGCCCCGAACCTGAGCGAGCAATGGCAGCGCAACCTGCGCGCCTACGTCGAGAAAGGCGGCGGCGCACTGCTCGTGCATCATTCGGCGGGCTATCCGTCCACCACGCCGCCCGTCTTCCCCGAGGTCGCCACCGCGCCCGACTACGTGCCCATCACCGCCATGCAGGTCGCCGCCGAGCACCCGGTGACCAGCGGGGAGAGCATGCGCAAACGCTTCCCGCAAAAGGCCGCGGACCCCGCCTTCGAACAGTATTTCCGCGCGACCCAGTTGCAGGCCGGCCAGGAATTCGTGGCCGGGTTCCCCGACTACATCAAGCTCAAGCCCGGCAACGCCGGCAAGGTGCTGGTCAAAAGCGCCGTGCGCGGCGGCCAGGGCGGCGATCCGGTCGTTGTGGCGGGTGCGGCCGGAAAGGGGAAAGTCGTGCTGAGCGGCATGAATATCGCGTGCCGCGCCGTGAAGGCGGACGGCAAACAGAGCTTCGAGGAAGCGCTGACCCCGGGCGAACAGGCGATCCTGATCAATTCCGTCTACTGGCTGGCGGAGTAGGCGGCGCGCGTGCGCTTTTGGTGCAAAGCGCGACGTTCGGGCCCTCGTACCTGCGCGCTGGGCGAAGGAGGCAGGCCCTGCTATGCTGCCCTGCCAGGACGCCTGAGACCGGCACAGACGACAAGAGGGACAGGCCATGAACAACGAGTTCTTTCCGAGTACGCAGGAGAAATTCACGCGCCGGGTCCGCCCCACGCCGACCACGGACTACCTGGCCAACCCGCACAAAGGCTGCACGACCGCCGGGAAGTACGTCATGGGCGATCCCTCCCGGCACAAGGACTCCCGGCTGTGGCGGAATTTCCCGCTGCGCGTCCCGCGCGGGTATCTGCCCTGCACCGTCGCTTACCGCGTCTGGTACTGGGACAAGGTCGCGCCGGCCGAGGGCGAGTACGACTTTTCCGAAGTCGACGAGACGCTGGCGCAATGCGCGCAATACGGCCAGACCCTGTCCGTGCGCTTCGCGCCGCACGGCCCCAGGATCGGCCCCGAAATCCCGAAGTGGTACGCCGAGAAGTATCCAACCCGGACCGGCGAATGGGCGATCAACAGCGGCTTGTGCATTCCGGTCTACGATGCACCCGAATACCTCGAGCAGTTCGGCGGGCTCGTGCGCGCTTTTGCGGCTAAATACGACAACCACCCTCTGCTGGAAACCATAGACATGGCCCTGTACGGGCCCTGGGGAGAAGGCGCGGGCGAATACAGCGACGAGACGGCCAGGCGCTTTGCGCAGCTGTTCAAGGAAGCCTTCCCGCGCACGCCGCGGCTCGCGCTGATCGGCGGCAAGCAGCTCAAGGCCGGCGTGGAGAGCGGCAGCGGCTGGCGCGCCGATTGCTTCGGCGATCTGCAACCCAGCGGCTACGGCGGGAACCAATGGTTCAACACGATCACCAACGCGGGCGAAGAGACGCATGGCCACGACCCGCGCAGTCTGCAGGTGCCGACCTGCCTGTCGCGCTGCCATCATTACGACTGCTACCCCGAACGCATCGCAACCGCCAACGCCGGCGAGGCGTGGAAACAGGGGCCTGTCTTCTGGGAAACGTGCTGGGTGCCCAACGACTGGTATCAGCAGGGCTTCGACCTCGACTTCATTCTCGAGCAAGGCCTGAGCTTTCATGCCACCTACTTCGAACCGAAAGGGGTCCCCATGCCCGAAGCGTGGCTGGACCGGCTCCATGAATTCTGCAAGAAGCTCGGCTACCGGTTCGTGCTGCGCCAGGCGGCCTTCGACATGCCCGCGAAACGCGGCGAAACCTTCCCGTTCACCGCCTGGATCGAGAACGTGGGGATCGCGCCGCTCTATCACGAGCACAAGTTCGCCCTGCGTTTCCGGCAGGGCGAACACGCGGCCACCGTCGTGTTCGACAAGACCGACACGCGCCGGTGGATGCCCGGCCACGTGTGGCTGGAGGAAGCCGTTCAAACACCGACCGGGCTCCGCCCCGGCATCGCCGAGCTGGCCGCCGGCCTCGTGCACCCCACCACCGGCGAGTGCCGCGTCCGCTTCGCGGTCAAGGAACGGTACCGCGACAACTGGGTGCCGCTCGGCGATATTGCGATCGCGGACTGAGGCGCACCGCTCACGCCTCTTTCTGCAATAACATATCCAGCGGGCTGCGTGCGCGGTTCCGCATCGTCCGCACCACGTGCGTGTAAATCGTGGTCGTCTCCACCTTCGCGTGCCCGAGATACTGCTGGATCTCACGCAAGTCCGCGCGGTCCAGCAGCATATGGGTCGCAAACGAATGCCGAAGACAATGGACCGACACGGGCTTGTCCAGCTTGGCCTTCTGCCCGGCATGTTGGACAGCCGCCTGCACGGATTTCGGATTGATATGATGGCGCCGGACCTTGTTCGCGCGCGGATCGACGGAGAGCTGCTTGCTCGGAAACAGCCATTGCCAGCCGAACTGTGAGGCCGCGTGCGGCATCTTCCGGCTCAACGCATCGGGCAAGAACACCTCCGCACAGCCTGCTGCCAGGTCCTCCTCGTGCAGTTTGCGCAGACGTTCGATCCTCTGCTTGAGCTCCGGTGCAACCGCTTCCGCGAGCAGCGTCGTTCGATCCTTGTCGCCCTTGCCGGACCGGACGAAGATGAGCATGTTGTCGAAGTCGATGTCTTTCACGCGGAGCCGGCAGAACTCCATGAGGCGCAGCCCGCCTCCGTAAATCACATGCAACCACAGCCGTTGTTCAGCTGGCGCGGCGCCGAGGAGTCGTTCGGTTTCTTCCAGAGACAGAACGGTCGGCAACTTTCTGCCGCGTTTCGCGCGCAGGCCCTTGCTCATCTCGCTTACGTCCTGCCCCAGGACGTCCCGCATCAGGAAGATCAGCGCGCAGAACGCCTGGTTCTGTGTGGATGCGCTCACCTTCCGTTCAACCGCCAGCCATGCCAGGTAGTCTTTTTGGCGTCTGTCTACTGAGCCGGACCAGCGTGCCGCTTTCCCCTCCGTCTCGGCGGTCCGCCCCGAACTGGAGAAAGCGGTCTATCCACGCCAGATACGTCTGCTCCGTCCGGTACGAATAGTGGCGCACGCGGAGCTGTTCCCGGACCGTACTCAGCACGTCCTGCCGGTTGACCTCGTTTTGTTCGTTGACTGCGGCGGGGGCGCGCGCGCGAGGTCCGTCAGCACCGTCACAGTAGTTGTGGTAGTACAGCCGCACCGCCCGCTCTGCCTGCCGTACCTGCCAATCCTGAACTTGGCTATCCTCGCTGAGCAGATCCACATACCGCTGCAGGTGAATGTCCCATGACTCGTCGGGCCAGTCCTTCGATTCCCGCGCCAATCGACGGACCCAATACACGTAGAATTTCGCATGCTGCTCCCGACTCAGTGAGTTCGCAAGCAAGTACTCCGCGAATCCAGCCAGCTCCGAATCCAGAATTGTGCGCATTTTCGGGCCTCCCAGCTTGTTAGGATACTATACGCATGTATACCTAATCGGCTAATAGCCCAGAAATGTCAACTCTTTTCTCACAAATAACAGCCGGCGTCATAAAAGGAATCCCCGGTTAGGCGAATATGGACCTAACCGGCTAATTCCCTCTTCCGCTCATTCCCAGAATCGCAAATCAGGGCAAAGATCCGACTCTTCACCGCCTTATGCGCCGTTTCCACTTGCGACCCCTCAATTCCCGGCCTATCATGATTCTACTCATGAGAGACGAGAGCAGCACGAAGCCGCTCTCGATCCCAAAATACGAATGTTCGTATATAAGTCGTTCGATCGCAGAGAAGAAGTGACTCTCACGGAGGCACGGAGACACGGAGAAGACGCTGATGGGACCGCGGTTTCTGAGGAAATGATTTCTCCGTGGCTCTGTGTCTCCGTGAGAGAATAGGATTGGATCGAACCAGCGGCTGCACGCGACCGCGTACCGCGGCGCGTGAGCCGTCCCGTTCGGAGCGACACAGCAAGAAAACTGGAAGATCAGAGTTTCTTCGTCTTACTCTTTGTCTTACTCTTCGTCTGGAGCCCGGCG